>DWWJ01000203.1 GCA_019119795.1 Candidatus Intestinimonas pullistercoris | reverse complement strand
GCGGGTGCCTCTCTCAGGGCCGGGGTGGTCAGGTGCCCTCCCTTGCGGCAGAGTGGGAGACCTGTGCAGGGTGCGGTGCCCCCGGTGCACCGCCGCACTCTGCCGCGAGAGTGGCACATCCAGGCGGCGGCTGGATAGAACCACCGTCTTTTCCCTGTTCCACAATGGCATGGCCGTAACGGCCGGGGCTGGTCCCCAAACAGTGCGTAAAGACGTAAGCCGCCGTTTTCTACCACTAACTTACCGTAGACCGGCCCAATTTTTTCTTTGGAGTCAAGGCCCGTTTCTTTTTCCGCAGAAAAAGAAATGGACCTTGCCCCTGCGGCGGGAGCCGCCCCTCTGGTGGGTAACCAGCCCCGCCGGGCAGGCACCCCTGCGGCGGGGAGCCGCACCCCCGGGCGGTTACGCCCGGTAAATAGTCGTCCCCATGGTCTGCCCGGAGACGGCGTCCAGCAGCATCACATGGTCGATGCGGCCGTCCAGGATGACCACCCGGTCCACCCCGCCCTCCAGGGCCCGGAGGCAGCTCTTGAGCTTGGGGGCCATGCCCCCCTGGATGAGGCCGTTGTCCAGCAGGTCCCGGGCCTCGGCGGCGCTGAGGGAGGGAATGGCGGTCTTGGCGTTGCGCTGGTCCATGCGGATGCCGTCCACGTCGGTGAGGAAGACCAGCTTGTCCGCCTTCAGGGCCTGAGCCACGGCGCAGGCGGCGTCGTCGGCGTTGCAGTTATAGCTTTCCCCATTTTCCCCCGCTCCAACCGGGGAGATCACCGGAACATAGCCGCCGGAGAGCAGGAGCTCGATGAGGGCGCCGTCGGCGGCGGTGATCTCCCCCACCTGGCCCAGGGCGGGGTCCTTGGGCTGGGCGGTGAGGATGCCCCCGTCCTTGCCGGAGACGCCGGCGGCCTTGACTCCCAGCCGGCGCAGGGCCATCACCACCTGCTGGTTCACCCGCCCGGTGAGGACCATCTCGGCCACATCCATGGCCGCCCCGGTGGTGACCCGGTAGCCGTTCTGGAAGGTGGTCTCCACCCCCATCCTGCCCAGCCAGGCGGTGATCTCCTTGCCGCCGCCGTGGACCAGGACCACCCGGACCCCCGCCATCTGGAGGGCGGCCACATCCCGGAGGATGGAGTCCACGGCGCCCCCCTCCCCCAGGGCGGAGCCGCCGTACTTGAGGACCACCGTCTTCCCGGCGCTCTCGGCCAGCCGGGGCAGGGTCTCCAGCAGGCCCAGGACCTTCTCCATGCCGTCCAGGTGGTGGAGCACGTCATAGTCGTGGAGGGCCTCCTTGGTGTAGTCCACGTCGGAGATGCAGTCGATGTAGGCCGTCCCCCGCTTCTGCCGGGTCTCGGCCCCCTTGCCGGTGATGAGGATGACGGTGGGGGTCTCGGCCTCCATCACCGCCATGCGGATGGCCTCTCCCCGGTCGGGCTCGATGGAGTAGTCACAGCCCACATTCTCCACATGGGCCGCCATCTCCCGGGAGATGGCCAGCACGTCCTCCTCCCCCGGGTCCTCCTCGGTGATGATGACCTTGTCGGCATACCGGGCGGCGATCTCTGAGAGGTCCTTCCGGCGGTCCAGGGCCTTTTTGCCGGGACAGCCGAAGACGATGACCACCCGCTGTCCCGGGTACTCCTCCTTCACCGACAAAAAGAGCTTTTCAAAGCTCAGGCGGTTGTGGGCGTAGTCCACGATGGCGGTGATGTGGTGGTCAGCATTCTGGTAGACCTCCATGCGGCCGGGGACCCGGGCCTTCATGAGGCCCACATAGACGCACTGCTCCGGGATGCCCAGGCCCTCGCAGACGGCGATGGCCGCCAGGGCGTTCTGGACGTTGAAGAGGCCGGGCATGGTCAGGCGGAACTCCCGGTTGAACCGGGGGGTCTTCACCCGGAAGAGGATGTCCCGGCCCTGCTTGCGGACCTGGGAGCCGTAGACCATGGCGGCGGGGTCGGTCTCCGAGAAGGTGATGACCCGGGGGCAGGTGTCCCGGGCGGCGTTGAGGATGCGGGGGGCCTCGTCGGAGTCCAGGTTCACCACCGCCAGGCCGGAGTGGCGGAAGATTTTCAGCTTGGAGGCAAAGTAGTCCTCAAAGTCGGGGTGCTCGATGGGGGAGATGTGGTCGTAGCCGATGTTGAGGAAGACGGCGGCGGCCAGGTCCACCCCGTCCATCCGGTCGTACTTGAGGCCCTGGCTGGAGACCTCCATGGTGAGGTACTCCAGGCCGGAGGCGGCGGCGTTGGCAAAATGGCGCTCCAGGTCCAGGGGCTCCGGCGTGGTGAGGTGGGACTCGAACCGCTCCACCCCGTCGTAGGTGTCGATGGAGGAGATGACCCCGCTCTCCGGCTTCTTCCGGCTGGCGAGGTACTCGTCGAAGATATACTTGAGGTAGTAGGTGGTGGAGCTCTTCCCCTTGGTGCCGGTGATGCCCACCACATTCAGTTTCCTGCTGGGGTGGTCGTAGTAGAAGTCGGCCAGCAGGCCCATGGCCCGGCGGACATCGCTGACCTGGAGGCAGGGGATGTCCCCGGCCTCCTCCCAGACCCGGTCGGAGAGGTAGACAAAGGCCCCCCGGTCGATGGCGTCGGAGAGGTACTGGCCCTTGAAGTGGGCCCCCTTGACGATGAATAGGGTGTCCTCCGTGACGGTCTGGGAGTCACAGGAGACCAGGCGCACCGGCCGGGCCAGGAGCCCCGTGGGAAGGGGCTTGTCCGAGGCCAGAAGGCCGTGCTTTTGCAGGAGCTGCCAATAGTCGCCCAGCGGGCGGATGGGAAGGTCCATCGTTGTCACCTCGTTTGTTGTTTGGGGCCTGTCCGGGCCCCTGGGGGCGGCGGCCCGCCGGGGGCGGAGTCCCTCCGGGGGTGCGGCTCCCCGCCGCGGGGGCGGAATCCCTCCGGGGGGAAAGGCCATTTCTTTTTCTGCGGAAAAAGAAACGGTCCTTCACCCCAAAGAAAAAGAAGGGGCCGGTCTAAGCTAAGTGTTTGGTAAACCACGGCGGCTTTCGTCTTTACGCACTGTGGTGAGGACCAGCCCCGGCCGTTACGGCCATGCCATTGTGAAACAGGGAAAAGACGGTGGTTCTATCCAGCCGCCGCCTGGCGGTGCCACTCTCGCGGCAGAGTGCGGCAGCGGCGTGGCGGGGTCATCGTGCCTCACACAACTCTCCACTCCCTCACCGCCGCAGGGAGGCACCTGACCACCCCGGCCCTGAGAGAGGCAGCCGCAGGCGGCGGATGGTTAGGGCGTCGGCCTGTCCCTGTTCCCCAAGGGCAGGCCGTAACGGCCGGAAAGGGTCCTTCCTGTCATACGAAAGCCGCAAGCCGCCGTTTTCTACCCCAAACCTACCGTAGACCGGGCCCCATTTTTTCTTTGGAGTCAAGGCCCGTTTCTTTTTCCGCAGAAAAAGAAATGGACCTTGCCCCTGCGGCGGGGAGCCGCACCCCCGGAGGGACTCCGCCCCCCTGGCGGGGGCCGCCAGCCCCGGGTCCGGAAGGATTCTGGAAGATCCTACTCCCTCTGGTCCTTCCGGCCCAGGAGGAAGTCCGTAGAAACCTGATAAAAGTCTGCGATGGCCACGATCACAGGAGCGGTAGGGTCCCGCTCTGAGGCTTCATACCGCTGATAACCCACGGTAGAAAGGCCAAGGGCTTCCGCCACGTCCGCCTGCCGAAGGCTTTTTTCCTTCCGCAAAAGGCGTAGGCGCTCTGCCAAGATGTCCATAGGTCCTCCTTGACACAACCAAATGGATATGTTAAGATGGAGATATCCAAATGGAGGTGGAATGGTTGCGTGACATTATAACAGAAATCTATTACCTTGTCGATGAAAAGCTCCCCATGGGGCCCCATGACCCGGCGGTGGAGCGGCGGCTTTGGGACAGCCTCACCCCGGAGCAGGCGTCCCTCTTTGAGGCCTACCAGGAGATGGAGGCCGCCCGGGAGGAGTCCGAGCGGCAGGACCTCTTCCGCTTCCTGGTGAAGCTGGGCCTATACCTCCCGTAGGGGGTAGCCGCAGGCCCGGATGGCCGCCTCGGCCAGCACGTCCATGGCGTCCAGATAGTGCTCCGGGACCCCGTGGTTATCCTTGTAGACCGACAGCTCGGTGCAGGCCAGGATGGCCCCGTCGCAGCCCTGAGCCCGCAGGTCCCGGTCGATGGCGGCGAACTTTTCCCGGGAGCCGGCCTCTCCCCGCTTGATCTCGTCGTAGATGATGCTCATGACCAGGGCCTGGGCCTCGGGGCCGGGGACAGCGGACTCCAGGCCCAGGCCGGCCAGGGCGGTCTGGTAGAGCCCGGTGCGGACCGTGCCGTCGGTGGCCAGGATGCCCACCCGGCGGCAGCCCCGCCGGGCCATGGCCTCCGCCGAGAGCCGGACCATGTTCAGCAGGGGGATGCCCAGCCCGTCCTGGAGCCGGTCGGCAAAGTAGTGGGAGGTGTTGCACGGGATGGCCAGCACGGTGCAGCCCTCCCGCTCCAGGAGCCGGGCCCCATCCAGCAGCTGCTGGAAGACGGGCTCCGTCTCCCCGGAGAGGATGGCCGCGGTCCGGTCCGGCATGGCGGTGTCGCTCCAGATCAGGGTGGGGATGTGCTCCTGGTCCCGGGCCGCGTCGGTCCAGTCCAGGATGCGCTGATAGAAGACTTGGGTGGCCTGGGGGCCCATGCCCCCCAGGATGCCCAGCCGGGCGGGAGATGCCATGGTATCCTTTGCCCCTTTCTCTCTGTGTGGGCGGTGTGGAGACCGGAATTCCGGCCTGCCCTTATTGCTCCGGCTTGTGGTAGTATTTCCGGAACTTCACGAAGTGGCCCAGCTGGTTCTTGGCCAGCCGGAGCCGCCGCTTCAGGGCGGCGTCCGGGCGGTAGAGCAGCGGGTTGGTCACTGCGCCCGCCCGGATGAGGGCGCGCATCTCCTCGTGGTACCGCCTGGGGGTGTAGTCGAAGGCCACCCTCCGGGGGACCACCATCCACAAGGAGCGGTTCCGGGTGACCACCCGCTCCAGGTCCCGGTGCTCCACCCGGTCCTCCACCAGGAGCTTGGCCAGGTTCTGGCCCGCCCCGGTGACATAGTAGTTGCTGCGGCCCTGACGGGCGTTGAGCTCAAAGGCCTTGAGCTTTCCGTCCCGCTGGTCGTATTTGAGGTCAAAGTTGGAAAAGCCCACATAGCCCATCTCCTCCAAAAAGGCGCGGAGCTTTTCGCACAGCTCGTCGTTGGGCTCGGTAAGGATGACAGCGTGGTTGCCGATGCCGTGGGGGGTGTGCTCCTCCAGGAGGACGTGGCCCAGGCACTGTAGCTTTACCTGAGCATGCTCGTCCGAGTAGCAGGTCAGCACCCGCATGTAGCTGTCGTCCCCGGGGATGAACTCCTGAATGATCATGGCGTCGGGGTAGCCGGCGGCATAGACCTTGTCCAGGGTGGCCTCCAGGGCCTCCCGGGTCTCCAGCTTGAAGACCTTCTCGCTCCCCGGGAAGTCGTGCTCCCAGTAGTGGACGCCGTTGGAGGGTTTGCAGATGTAAGGGGGGCCGAAGGGGAGGTCAAAGGTATGGCCCATCTCCCGGCGGTAGACGAAGGTGCCGGGGTGGTCGATGCCGAAGCGGTCGCACAGCTGGTAGAAGGTCTCCTTGTCGGTGAGCTGGTCCATCAGGGCCAGGTCGGCGTAGGGGGCGATGACGTTGGCCGGGAAGTCCTCCCGGTACTGGGCGCACAGCTTGACATAGCTGTCGCCGCAGCCCAGGACCAGCACAGTCTTGTCCGGGTGCTCGGCGGCAAAGGAGCGGACGTTCTCCAGAAAGGTGGGGCCGTCCTCATTTTTCGCGCACACCCGGTAGTCCAGGATGGCGCTCTCGTAGCACACGCCGGTGGCAAACTTGCCGTAGGCGGTGGAGCGGATGCCATAGGCCTCATGAAAGGCCCGGGCCATGCTGTAGACGTTGATGTCCCCGCCGAAGAGGAGGGGAAGGAAGGAAGTCTCCATCAGTGCTCAACCCCCTGAAAGGTGATCTCATACCAGGTCTTGCCGCCGGACTCCCCCATGGGGGTGAGCCGGGCGGCAGAGTGGGCGCGGATATACTCGGCCTCCTCCGGGGAGAGGCGCAGCTCCCGGCGGCGGAGCTCGCCGCCCCGGAAGGCCTCGGACAGGGTGTGTTCTATCTCTATTTTAGTCATCTTTCTGACTCCCTAATCGGTGATTTGGAGGGCCCCTTCCAAGGGGCCGGAAGGTCGTCCGGCAGCCTGCCGGGGGCTGGTTGCCCACCGGGGGGGCGGAGTCCCTCCGGGGGTGCGGCTCCCCGCCGCAGGGGCAAGGTCCATTTCTTTTTCTGCGGAAAAAGAAACGGGCCTTGACTCCAAAGAAAAAGAGGGGCCCGGTCTATGCAGGGCTTATGGGTGAAAACGGCGGCCAGCGGCTTTCGTATGACTGCGGGGACCCCTTCCGGCCGTTACGGCCTGCCGTTTGGGAACAGAGACAGTTTGCGCTCTAACCACCCGCCGCCTGCGGGTGCCTCTCTCAGGGCCGGGGTAATGGGGTGCTTCCCTTGCGGCGGAGAGGGAGACTTGCGTGGGGTGCGACGCCCCCGGTGCGTCACCACCGCACTCTGCCGCGAGAGTGGCAAATGCAGGCGGCCCAAAGATAGAACCACCGCCTTTTCTCTATTCCACTATGGGATGGCCGTAACGGCCGGGGCTGGTCCCCAAACAGTGCGTAAAGACGCAAGCCGCCGTGGACGGCTATCAACCCACCGTAGACCGGCCTCTTTTTCTTTGGAGTCAAGGCCCGTTTCTTTTTCCGCAGAAAAAGAAATGGACCTTGCCCCCGCGGCGGGGAGCCGCCCCCCCGGCGGGCAGCCGCCCCCAGGGGCCCCTAACCCGAGGCCCGCTTGACCTGGTAGACCCCAGAGATCTGCCCCAGCTTGTTGATGATGGAGGTGAGTTCGTCCCGGTCCTTGACCTCCAGCTCCACGAAGACCTTGGCGTAGCCGTCGGGCAGGCTCCGGGCGGAGAAGTTGTGGACCTTGACCTTGGCGGTGGTGAGGGCCATGGTGACATCCAGGGCCAGGCCCTCCCGGTCCTTGGCAGAGAGCTCCAAGGAGGTCTGGTAGCCGGACAGCTCGCTCTCTCCCCAGGCTACCTTCACCCAGCGGCCGGGCTCCTCCTTCTGCTTCTCCGGGGAGGCGTTGGGGCAGTCCTGCCGGTGGACCGACACGCCGAAGCCCCGGGTGATGAAGCCCACCACCGGGTCCCCGGGCACCGGGGTGCAGCACTTGGCGAACTTCACCAGGCAGTTGTCCAGGCCCTCCACGATGATGCCCGACTCGCTGCGCTTGGCCCCGGGAATGAGCTTGGCGGGCGTGGAAAGCTGGGGGGAGGTGGCCTGGGCGGCCAGCCGCTCGGCGTTGGCCTTCTCATTCTTGTCCTTGGCCTGCTGCCGCAGCTCGTCCCGGATGCGGTTGACCGCCTTCTGGGCCGTCATGCCGCCGTAGCCGATGGCGGCGTAGAGGTCGTCCAGGCTGCCGGCCCCCACCTTTTTCAGGATGTGGGGCAGGACCTCTTCGCTGGTGATGGAGGCCAGGGGGATGGCCGCCTGCTTGAGGGCCGACTCGAACATGGCCCGGCCGGTGACGATGTTCTCCTCCCGGCGCTCCTTCTTGAACCACTGCTTGATTTTGTTTCGGGCCTCGTTGGACTTGCAGATCTTCATCCAGTCCCGGCTGGGGCCGTGGGCCGACTTGGAGGTGATGACCTCTACGATGTCCCCGCTCTGGAGCTGGTAGTCAAAGGTGACGATGCGGCCGTTGACCTTGCAGGCGGTCATGGCGTTGCCCACGGCGGAGTGGATGTTGTAGGCAAAGTCGATGGGGGTGGCCCCGGCGGGGAGGTTCACCACGTCCCCCCGGGGGGTGAAGACGAAGACCTCGTCGGCAAAGAGGTCCACCTTTAACGTGCGGACATACTCCTCGGCCTCGGTGTCCTGCTGGCTTTCCAGGAGCTTGCGGACCCACTCGAAGGCCTCCTCGGTGCCCAGCTTGTCGTTGGCCATGCCCTGCTTGTACTTCCAGTGGGCGGCGATGCCGTACTCGGCGGTGTGGTGCATCTCCCAGGTGCGGATCTGGACCTCGAAGGGGATGCCCTCCCGGCCGATGACCGTGGTGTGGAGGGACTGGTAGCCGTTGGGCTTGGGGGTGCCGATATAGTCCTTGAACCG
>DWWJ01000029.1 GCA_019119795.1 Candidatus Intestinimonas pullistercoris | reverse complement strand
TCAACGGTCCATTGCGGAATTTGTACTCTCCTGCCCCTTTATGAAACAGCTCGAATCCATGCTGGGCCATAAGTGGTGTAACCACCTTTTCCATAGTTGGTGCAAGCCGCATGTTGATCCCTCCAGCCCTTTTGGCATTGATTTAAGAATACTATTGCCGTTATTGCTTTTGCGGGTCAGGTTGCCCGGGCATCATATTTAAAAGATTCTTTACTCCATATGTTTTATCATTCCGTCCAATATATCCTTACTTCAATTCCTTCAGTGGTATCGTCGAGCGGAAATGGCGCCAAAATTCTAACACAAATTCTTGAGCCTGCAATGATAGACGGCTTTTCCATAAGATAATTCATCCCTCTAGCCGCCATATCTGCAGACACCTCGTATCCGCCTACCTCCATAATGTCTTCATATTTTATAGATGACACTTCTTCATTCAGGGAAAAACCGTGAGACTCCAAACATTCAAGATATGAATGAACCATTGTTGCCTGGCTTGTAGCATTTACCACATATATACGGAGAACTTGGGTATCATCCATACGTTCAACCGCAACAGAAGTTTCCCCGTCGGGGGCCTGGAATATAGGAACTTTATCACCACTTATCAGTGTAGTAAACGTGTCAAAAGGAAGAGATAGATTTTTTAGGGGGGCTTCTATCCGAACAAACTCTTCCTCAAATAAAGTATCCCTATAAATATCCGGCCGCGCCTCTATCGCGTTTGCCAGCTTTTCGCTTCTAAATTCATATGTATTCAATCTTATTCCGCCAACCAGCTCGTCACCGATCCACTCGCCGCCAATGATAATATATCCGTCTTCCTTAAACAAAGACGCACTATAAAGGTAGGCTTCTTGTACATCTGCCCATGACTGGAAGGACGTGCGGAACAACTCTACAAGGTCCTGGCAATAGTACAGGACCTCGCTGTAAGTGAAATATCCTGCACCATACGCGACCTGAGCAAGCAGACAGGCTTGCCCCATATTCTCAATGATATTTGCCCGAAAATAGACGGACAGTTCCTCCTTCTCCTCTTTTTCTCTGGCGAGATAATTCAGGCAATTTTTATAGGCGTTTTGGCAGCTATTTATTACACTTGCTCTTCTTGTGGCCAGTGTTTGGTCAAAGCTCATAAAGTCACGGCAGAATTGAGCATATTCCGCTGATCGAGGCCCACCGCCAAGTACAGAAAAGTCCCAATCGGGGAGATATTCGTCATCGTTGAATGGAGCAAGGGCCAGGACCCAGTCCTCAATGGCTACGCTCTCGCCTACCAGGGCCCGGTTCTCTGTCACAGAAATGACATTCGGCCCCTGGACCCACTCCACAGACTGCTCCATGGTCTCCAGAAAAGCCCGGGCCGGCAGGAAGGTGCGGCTGTCCCGGACATAAGGCGCGGTCTCCAAGGGCAGCTCCAGGCCACCCAGAAGGGCTGTGTCGCTGCCCATGGTAAAGGTGAGCACGTCCCCCGCCCGGCGGATCGTGACAGTTTGGGCTCCGCCGTCCCATTCTACCCAGCAGCCGATGCTCTCCGCCAGAGACCGGATGGGAAGCATGGTGCGGTTCTCCACCACTTCCGGCCAACTGTCCCGGCTGAGGACCAGCGGCTGGCCGTCCAGCAGAATGACGGGGGCGTCCAGGAGCTCCAGCTTATCTGCGGGGACTCTCCCGTCCATCGACGCGCATACCACGGCGGTACGGGCCTGGAAGTCCGGATAAGCAGCCAAGCGGGCCATTCCCTCCTGGAAGGCGGCTCCGTCCGGGTCCTCCGACAGGAGGCCGCAGCGGGCATACCAGAGCCAGGCCAAGCGCTGTGCCTCGCCTGCAGGCTCGCCCTCGGCCACGGTTCGGAAGTGCTCCTCTGCCTCCTGCAGGTGGCTCTCCCAGGAAGTTTGGCCCGCATCCTGGGCGTTACATGCAGACTGGAAGGCGATCAGGCCCAACTCGAAGGAGAGGCCGCCATCATAGCCCTCCACCAGCTGGAGGGCATCCTGCGTGGAGACTGCCTCCCCTTCGACAGCGGCATTCCGCATGGCTTGGAGCTCCTCCCAGCACGCTCCCTGGTAGGCTTTCGAGCCCTCGATTTGGATGTAGTCCTCGGTGGAGCACCACTGGGGAGGCCGTATCAATTCGTCCGCTGATACATCTAATGTCCAAAGAGAAGGGAAAAAGCATATCCATATTAGAGCAAACAGTCCGGCCTTTTTCATCGTGCCCCCTCCTTTTTGTAGCCCCTAAGACCTCACTTCAGATCATATTGGCAAACCGCTCCACGGCCTTGGTGAAGCTGGCGATGGTCTGGTCGGCGTCGCCGTGCTCGATGCCGTCCCGGACACAGTGGTTGATGTGGCCCTCCAGCACCACCTGGCCCACCCGGTGGAGGGCGGATTTGGCGGCGTTGATCTGGGAGAGGATGTCCTCGCAGGGGATGTCCTCATCCACCATCCGGTCGATGGCCTGCAACTGTCCGATGATCTTTTTCAATCTGCGGTGGAGATTCTCCGCGTCCATACACTGCTTCAATGCGCGCACGCCCCTTTCTTTGCTTCTATTATCTTAAAAAACACCGTCTCTGTCAAGAAACGCGCCCCGGCTGGGGCGCGTCTCCTGTAAGTGGTATCACATTCAACTGATGGTATAGCTCCCCCGCACCAGCACCGTGACATCGGAGGAGGCGGCCAGGCCCCGGCCGTCCGCTGTAATGAGGTAAAGGTGGTTGGGCTGGACCGCCCCGCCGCTGGCCAGGGTGCTCCCGTCAGTGGAGTCGATGAGCCCCGGCGCAGACTCCGCCACACAGGAGGCCGACCCGCTCCGCAGCAGGAACTCGCAGCCTGTGCTGCCAAGGAGCCGCTGTCCCGCCGGCACCGTCACCACGGAAAAGACGGAGGAGCCCCCGCTGACCGTCCCGCCGGAGGAAGAGAGCAGCTCCTCCAGGTCCTGCCGGTAACCCTCCGCCACGCCGGAGAGCTTGTCCGCCAGGGCCTCCTCCCGGCTGTCCAGCTTGGTGTCCACCTGGGCCAGGATGGCGGGGGTGGCCACCTCGTCCAGATAGCTCCTGGTGACCAGGGGGTCGGTCTGGCCGCCGGCGGCGGCCCCCAGTAGCAGGGCCAGGGCGGCCACGGACAGGGCGGCGGTGAGGGTCCTCTTTGGGCTCTTTTTCATATGTAACCTCCAGTTCCAGGGAGGGGAGGGCCGTCCGGAACCTCCGTCCGGCGGCCCTGCGCCTCAAACCAGTTCCTCCGGGTGCAGGCCAAAGCTCACGGCAATGGCGGAATCCACCCGGTGCATCAGCTTCTCGTCCAAACGGCCCATCTTTTCTCTCAGCCGCTTCTTGTCCAGAGTCCGGATCTGCTCCAGCAGGACCACCGAGTCCTTGGGCAGGCCATAGTTCATGGCGGCCAGCTCGATGTGGGTGGGGAGCTTGGCCTTGCCGGTCTGGGATGTGATGGCGGCCGCGATCACCGTGGGGCTGTGCCGGTTGCCCGTGTCGTTCTGGACGATCAGCACCGGGCGGACGCCCCCCTGCTCACTGCCCACCACGGGGCTCAGATCGGCGTAAAAAATGTCGCCGCGTTTCACGCTGTTATCCACGTATGCTCACACTCCGCTGGAAGATAGTAACCCCGCGCCACCAGGCCAGAGCCTATGTAACGCCGTTACTATGATTCTCCCACGGGGCGGCGGGATTTATACACCCGTCTTCAAATTCGGGAAGCCGGCGACTCCCGCCGCCTGCCCGGTGAGGGTCCCCGCCCGGCCTTCCGCCGGGCAGAGTCCCGGTCCCCCCTGTCCAGTCTATGCGCCGGAGCCGGACACGGTCCCGCCCAGGTAGATGCGGGGCACCCGGGGCGAGACGTCGCAGAGGAGCTCATACTGGATGGTCCCCGCCAGCTCGGCCCCGGCCTCCACTGTGACCTGGTCGCCGTAGAGGACAGCCTCATCCCCGGCGGAGACCCCGGGGATATCGGTGACATCTACCATACACATGTCCATGCAGACCCGGCCCAGAATGGGGGCCCGCCCCTCCCGGACCTGGACCTCCAAAGCGTTGGAAAAGAGGCGGAAATAGCCGTCGGCATAGCCCACTGGGAGCACCGCCACCCGGCTGTCCCGCTCCAGCACCCGGGTGCAGCCGTAGCTCACCGCCGTGCCGGCGGGCAGGTCCCGCACCGCCGCCACCCGGCTCTTCAGGGCCATCACCGGCTCCAGGCCGCAGGTGTGCTCCATGCCGGGGGCGGGATAGTGCCCATAGAGGGCGATACCGGGACGGATCATATCCAGATGAGTACAGGGATAGTTTAACACAGCCGCGCTGGAGGCGCAATGCCGAATGGGGAAGGTGATCCCCCGGGCGGCCAGGCTGTCCAGCAGGTCCAGGAAGCGGGTGAACTGCCGCATGGTGTAGGCCTCGTCCCCATCGGCATTGGCGAAGTGGGTGAAGATGCCCTCCCACCGGAGACTGGGCAGGGCCCAGGCCCGCCCAATGGCCTCGGCCGTCTGGGCCGTATGGTCCTCGTCACAGAGAAAGCCCAGCCGGGACATGCCGGTGTCCACCTTCAGGTGGACCGTCAGGGGCTTCCCCGCCGCCGAGGCCGCCCGGGAGAGGGCCTCCGCGGTCTCCAGGTCCCCCACCGTCTGGGCGATGCCGTGGTCCAGCAGGGCCCCGGCATACTCCAGAGGGGTGATCCCCAAAATCAGGATCGGGGCCTGAATTCCCGCCTGCCGGAGCTCCAAAGCCTCGTCCAGGCAGGCCACCGAGAGGTAGTCGGCCCCCAGGGCCTCCAGCTCCCGGGCCACTGCCACGGCCCCGTGGCCGTAGGCGTTGGCCTTCACCACCCCCATAAATCTGCAGGACGGGTCTGTCAGGGCCCGGAGCGCCCGGTAGTTATGGGCCAGCCGGTCCAGGTCGATCTCCGCCCAAGTCCTCTTTCGCGCATCGTCCATCGTTTTTCTGCCTCGCTTTTTCGTTTGTTACGCCTGGGAAGGGGTCATGACAAAGTCCGTAAAGACGCAGTCGATGACCCGGAAGCCGTCCGACAAAATCTCTCCCCGGACCAGCCCATGGGTGGCGGCGTCAAACCACAGGGAGAGCTCCGTCCCCGTTCCGGGCAGGGCCTCCGGGTCCCGGCAGGTCATCCGCAGGCACTCCGTCTCCCCCACGGCCTCCAGGGCGCTCTCGGCAATGAAGCCCTCCCGGGCTCCCCGCAGCAGGAAGGGGACCGCCCCTACCGGGGACAGGCCGCTCTCGTCCAGGGGGCCGGTCTCCAGGCTCACGCCGTCATATTCCAGATAGGTGTCCTCGCCGGAGATCCGGGCTGTGATTCCTGCCGCCGTCTCCGGCTCCACCACCGTGACGGTGGTCTCCCCCTCCCGGAGATAGCTCAGGTCCAGGGTAAAGCCGTAGACCCGCTCTCCATAGTCGGCGGTGACCGCCATCCGGGCGGTGCAGCCCTCCATGGCCAGATACTCCGCCCGGATGGCCAGGGCCAGCTCGTCAGCATTTCGCTCCTCCGCTCCCTCTCCGCCGCAGGCGGAGAGCAGCAGGCAGAGGGTCATCATTAGTGCGCAGCCCCTTGTCCTACGCACAGCAGCTCCTCCTTACAGGTTCGGCGCTCCTCTCCGGCCCTCCAGGGCCTTGAGCACCCGGGGCA
>DWWJ01000202.1 GCA_019119795.1 Candidatus Intestinimonas pullistercoris | reverse complement strand
GGGGGAAGCAGACCGTCCCATCGGCCAGATAGACGGCGAAGGGCTGGTACTGGAGCACCGACTCGGCCTCCTGCTCAAAGAGCAGGGAGGGCCCCAGCTCTGAGAGGTAGAGCTCCTTCAGCCGGACCGTGCCCACCGTGCCGGACAGGGCCACCACCCGGCTGGGCAGGATCTCCAGCTCCAGGGGGAGGGTACACTCCACCTCCAGGGCGTCTGAGGCATAGCCCCGGGGATAGAGGGAGAAGACCCGGAGGACCATCTCCTCCCGGCCGCCGGACCAGCTCCGGCCGTCATAGGCCCCCCATGCGCTCAGCTCCAGCAGGGCGGTGCCGGTGGTCTCGTCAAAGGCTACGCACTTCCCGCCGTGGGTGGTGCTGGCCCCCTCATGGCCCTCCTTGGCCTCCTCCGCCCGCTGGATGACGCAGCTCACCGCCAGGTCCGGGCTCAGGCGGTCCTGGCCCGTCAGGTCCCGGACCTGGGCATAGACCTTCACCGTAGCACTGTCGGCCATGGCCGAGAGCACCCGGAGCTCGATGCCGTCCACCACACAGACCGTGTCCTCCACCGGCTGGGTATAGGCGGCGTAGCCCCCCAGAAGGCCGGAGAGCTGTTCCCGCAGGCCGGGGGAGACGGCCAGGGCGGAGATGGCCAGCACCCCGCACAGCACCGCCGCTGCCAGGACTCCACGGCGGACCGGGCGGGTCCTCCGGCCGCCCTCCCGCAGGACCCGCTTCAACCGTTCCATTTCTGCTCTGCTGGGACCCATCTCCTCCATCTCCTTTCGGTATTCCGTCTCAAACAAGGTCCTCACCTCCCTGGAGCTTTTCCCGCAGCATGCCCCGGGCCCGGTGGAGCCGGGTGCGGACCGTCTCCTGGCTCTTCCTCAGGATGGCGGCGATCTCGGCCACCGAATAGCCCTCGTAGTAGTACAGGTGGACCGGGGCCCGGTACCTGGGCGGCAGGGAGAGCACCGCCTCCAGGGTCCCGTCGGGCTCCGGGGCCGGCTGGGCCAGGGATCCCGCCTCCTCCAGGGGGAGGGCCCGCCGCCAAGGGGCCCGGAGGAGGTCCCCGGCGCAGTTGGCCGCCACCCGCAGGAGCCACGCCTTGGCGTGCTCGTCATCCCGGAGCTCCGGCCGGGCCCGGACCAGACGGAGAAAGGTCTCCTGCATCACGTCTTCGGCGTCCGCCCGGCTGCCGGTCCGGGCGTAGGCCAGCCGGTAGACCGCCGGGGCAAAGCGGTCCGCCAGGCGCTCCAGCTCTCCGCTGTCCATGGGCCTCCCTCCTCTCTATCAAATACACGGTCCGGAGGCCGGAAAGGTGACAAAATGGCAGAAAAAATTTCTCCCCCGCCGGAAATACCCGGCAGGGGAGAAAAGGGGCCCTATTCTTCCAATGTCAGCCAGTATCCCGGCCCGGCGGCGTCCCCGTCGATGGGGACATACCACTGGTCGAAGGCCAGCCCCACCACCGCCTCCGGGTCAATGGGCTCGGGGAAGCTCCAGTGGTCGTAGGCCACGCCGTTGATGACGCTGCTGTCCGGATATCCCGCCGCGATCCGGGAGTTGTCCTCCAGGTAGACCGTCACCGGGTAGTGCAGCACCCCCAGCCTGTCCCCCGGGTCGCTCCGGGTGGAGAGTCCCAGGGTGGTCAGGTCCAGAAAGCGCAGCGTCACCGCGCCGATGGCCTCCTCGGCCTGGAAGCTGCGGTGGGGGACGTTTTCCAGGGGGATGGAGAGGGCCCAGTGCCCTTCCACCAGCTCTCCCTCCACGGCCATCACCGACACCTCGCCCACCTGGATATCTCCGAGGTCGGAGGGGGCGCTCTGGAAGCACGTGTCCAGATACCAGGCCCCCTCCCACTCGAAAATGGTCTCGGTGTTCTCCTGGAAATACTGGGCGGAGCGGTCGTAGGCCTCCTGGTCGAAGACGCCGGACTCCAGCATCTGGGCATGGCTCCGGCTGTAGATGGAGGCGTGGAGGTCGGACGCCTGGACATTCAGGCTCTCCCCGTACCGGAGCTGGATGTGGAGCCTGCCGTCCCCTCCGAAGCCGATGGAGGAGAGGGCGGCCAGCTCGGTGCCCTCCAGCAAGGAGGGGGTCTGCTCCGGCACCAGCACCGTCTCTCCCGTCTCCAGGGTCACGGTCTCCAAAGCCGACCCGGTGAGGAGGGAGGGGGAGAAGGTGCCGCTCTCCCGCCGGAGGGAGGGGGTCAGGCGTTCAAAGACCACATCCAGGGTCCCGCTGGAGGCCGGGGGGCCGTCCACCGTGAGCTCCACCGAGGTGAGGATGGTCCCCGTCTCCGTATCATAGTGGAGGGGACGGCCCCCGCCGTAGCGACTTGCGGAATAGGCCGCCGGCTGCCGGGAGAGCCCGCCGATGGCCAGGGAGAGAAAGGTGTCGGGCCCTATCCGGTCCCCAGTCAGGTCCCGGACCTCCAGGTAGGCCACCGAGCGGTTCCCGTCGGAGAGGGCTGACACCACCCGGACCTCGATGCCCTGGTCCGCGGCCGAGACCCCCTCCACCTCCTGGGCGTAGGGGGCAAAGCTCCCCAGGGCGGTCCCCAGGACCTCCCGCAGGCCAGGGGAGACGGCCAGGGCGGTGGCAAAGAGGGCGGCGCAGGCCGCAGCGGCCGCCAGGACCCGGGGCAGGACCCGCATCCGGGGCCGGGCCGGGGCCCGCTCCAGGGCGGCCAGGGTCCTGGCCTTCCAGTCCTCCGTGGCCCGGACCTTGTCCAGGGCCTTCCAATAGGTATCAGCCATGTTCCATCCCCTCCTCCAGCAGCAGCTTGAGCTTCTTCCTGGCCCGGCCCAGCCGGGCCCCTACCGTGTTGGCCTTCTCCCCCAGGAGCTCGGCTGTCTCAGCGATGGTGTAGCCCTCATAATAGTGGAGATAGAGGACGTCCCGGTCCTTGGGGGGCAGGGACCAGAGCTCCTCCAGGGTCTCCCGCTCCTCTGGGGAGAAGGCCGGCCAGGCAGTCGTCTCCAGGGGGACCGTGTGCCGCCGCCAGGCCGAGCGCCGCAGGTCGGCGCAGCGGTGGAGGGTCACCCGCACCAGCCAGCGCTTGAGGTGGACCTCGTCCTGGAAGCGCTTCTCCCGCAGCAGCTTCAAAAAGACCTCCTGGGCGGCGTCCTCGGCGTCGGCCTGGCTCCCCAGCCGCTGGAAGGCCAGCCGGAGCACCATGTCGCCATAGGTCTCCACCGCCCGGGCGCACAGGGCCTTGTCTACCACCAGCTCTCCCAAAGCTCCCGCCTCCTTTCTACTTCTAAAACGCCGGAGCGGCGGGTTTTTGTGCACGGGAGGAAAATTTTTTGAGAAAAAGGCGGAGACACACATCGTGTGTCTCCGCCCAGGCTGTCAAAAGAGCTTTAGTCTCTTTTGACAGCCTGAAGAACTTTCTCGATGAAATCGAAAAAGTTTCCGATTGCACGCGAAAGGGGGGCTCTCCGCCCCCCTTTCACACTTTTCCCCCGTTGCCAGTCCAACGGGTTTTCTCCTTTTTCGACACGCTAAGACGGAGACACACATCGTGTGTCTCCGTCTTTTCTGTCGCTCACGCTCAGTTGGGCTTCAGGATGTCGCTCAGGTCCACCTCGGCGGCGTCCTTCCACAGCCGTTCCAGATCATAGAACTGCCGGGCCTCATCCATGAACAGGTGGACCACCACCGAGGAGAAGTCTAGCAGGATCCAGGTGCCGCCCCGGTGTCCCTCGATGTGGTGGGGCAGCTCGCCGTGCTCCTTCATGACCTTCTCGCACTCGTCGGCCAGGGCCTTCACCTGGGTGGTGGAGGTGGCAGTGCAGATGACGAAGTAATCCGCCAGGGTGGTGAGCGCCCCGGTCTCCAGGACCTTGATGTCCTGGCCCTTTTTGCTGTCCAGGGCCTCCGCGATGGTCAGTGCCATTTCCTTGGGGGTCATTGGGCGTTCTCTCCTTTTTTATCTCATTGATTACAGCAGGGGGATGCCCTCCGGCGGGCCGTCCTGAGTCCCGGTGTCTGGGGTGGCCGTCACCGCCGGAGGCGGGGTCAGCACAGGCGTCCCGGGATCGATCACCGGAGTGTCAGTCCCGCTGTCGGTGGGGGACTCTGCCGGGGGCGGGCTCTGGGTGGTCTCCGTCCCGCCGCCGGGGGACAGGCTGGGGGAGGCCGAGGAGCTGGGCTCCGGGGAATCCGTCACGCCAGGACTGGGGGAGACACCAGGGCTGGAAGAGGAGTCAGGGTCGGGGGAGGCAGTCGGATCGGGACTCTCTGTCTCCTCCGGGAGTGTGCTCTCCGTAGGCTCGGGGGTAGAGGCCGGCCGGTTCTTGTACTCCAGCCAGGCGGAGTTGTGGGTGCGGTCCTCCAGGACCCCTGTGCTGGAGCCGATGGTGCCGTCGGAATTGACGTACATGATGTCTAGCTCCCGGGAGCTCAGTTCTTCCAAGTAGGGATTGAAGGACTCATTCACCAGGTCCACCAGCTCGCTGGTGTTGGGCACCACATAGGACTGCATGTTGCCATAGCCGCGGCTCCAGACATTCCGGGTGGTGCAGGGCATGGTGACGAAATTGACGCTGTCCATATCCAGGGTCTGGCCGCTGCTGTTGCCCAGGATGGCCTGCTGGGCGAACCAGAGCAGGTTGGGGATGGTGAGGTTGGTGGTGACGTTGTCGGTGAAGACCTGGGCCAGCTGCCCGATACGGGTGACGTTGGTGATCTGGAGGCACTGCTCCACCACGGCCTTGAGGAAGCCCTGCTGGGTCTCGATCCGGCCCAGATCGCCGGTGTTGTAGCCGTTGGGGCCGTCCCGGAAGCGGACCACCTGCATGGCCTTGTCTCCGTCCAGGAGCTGGTAGCCGGCGTCCACGTCGATGAGCAGGTCCTGGGTGGGGTCCCAGTAGTACATGTCCCGGGGCACGTCATACCACACGCCGCCCAGGGCATCCACCAGCTGCCCCACAGCCTCCCACTCCACCACTACCTGGAAGTCGGGGACAAAGCCCACCAGCTGGCTGATCTCATCTCCCAGGGCCTCCAGGCCGTCATCTCCTCCGCCGTACATGTTGTAGACCGAGTTGATACGCTTGATGTCCCAGGAGACATTGACCATGGTGTCCCGGGGGATGCTCATGACGTTGAGCTGCTGGTTGGGCACGTCGTAGGCCGCCAGGAGGAGGGTGTCGGTGTTGCCACCGCCGCCGGTGTCCCGGCCGATGACCAGGAAGGTGAAGAAATCCTCCTTCCGGCCGCTGCCATAGACGCTGGGGGTCTCGCCATCCAGCTCCTCCGGGGCGTCGCTGCTGGCGGGGAGCTTGGGGATGTCCGGCGTGACGGGCACTGTGGGCTTGACGAAAAAGAACCGGGACACGGCGAAGGCCACCACGATGAGGGCGGCCAGCACCGTCACCACGATATAGACCACCCGCAGGGCCTTCTGTTTGGGGGTGAGCTTGGGCTTTGGCTTTTTGGGGGCAGGGGTCTGTCCGCCTGTCTTCTGGAGGCGGCTGCCCCCCTTGTTGTGTTCCTTGTCTGGGGTCATTCCTGTCGTCCTTTCAGATAATCCCTGGCCTGGAGGGTGTTGCGGTGGACGGGCATCCCCCGCTCCTCCATGTCCTGGATGGTGAGCTCGCAGCCCAGCAGGAGGGCGGCGTCTAGGTCTTCGTAGGCCAGCCGCCGCAGCTCCTCCAGCCCCTCGAAGCCGGAGCGGGAAGGCTCGATGTAGTCGGCCATGTAGAGCACTTTGGAAAGCAGGTCCATGTCGGCCTTTCCGGTGGTGTGCCAGTAGATGGCGTTGCAGACCTCCTCCGGCTCCCCAAAGACGTGCCGGGCAATGGCCGCCCCTGTCTTGGCGTGGAGGAGCTTCACCGCCCTCTGCTCCAATTCGTCCAGTACGATACCATATTTCTCACATAATTGCAACTGTTCTTCCAGATTCAAATATTTGGTGCAGTCGTGGAGGATGCCCGCCCGGCGGGCCATGTGGGGGTCGGCCCCCCAGTGGAGGGCCAGGCGGACGGCCTCCTCCTCCACCCCCCGGATGTGGGGGACCCGCTTGGCCTTCACCATGGACAGGGAGGCGCACCGCAGGTCGTCGTCGTCCAGATGCCGGAGGTCGGCCTCCACCTCATAGAGCCCCTGGCGGAGGATGTAGCCGTAGACCTGGCACCACAGGACCTCCCGGGCCTTGGCGTGGTCGGTCCGCAGCAGGGCGCGGACCTGGGTGGAGGAGAGGTCGATGATCTGGGGGAGCTGGACGATGGCCACCCGGGCCCCATAGGTCTCCTGGAGGAAGCGTCCCTGGATGTCCAGCAGCTCTCCGGCGTCCGACTCCCGCCGGGCGAAGGCGGCGATGCCCGCCTGGGCCATGATGCGCTCCGGCTCCCGCCAGCTCTGGAGGGTCAGGAACATGTCGGTGCCCATGAGGAGCCACAGCTCGTCCTCCGGGAAGCGGCGGCGGAGCTCGGTCACCGTGTCGGCGGTATAGCTCTTCCCCGCACGGTCCAGCTCCATGCCGTCGGCCTGGGCCAGCCCCGGACGGCCCAGCTCCAGGCACACCCCGTCGGCCATCATGGCCGTCATGGCCAGACGGTCCTGGGCGGAGACCGTGTCGGGCGGCAGGGCCTTGTGGGGCGGGATGGAGGCCGGGATAAAGAGGACCCGGTCCAGCTCCAGTAGCGCCGCGGCCGCCCGGGCCGCCTCCATGTGTCCCAGGTGGGGCGGGTCAAAGGTCCCGCCGTAGATCCCAATTTTCATCGCGCAGATTCCCCCTTCCGCAGACTTCCTCCTTTTGATTGCTTGGACGGTGTAACCTGTGATTTTGTTTTCCCCGGCAGCGGAGAAAATTCGTCAGGCGCGTTTGTCCTTGACCAGGACGATGCGGTCCTTTTTGTCCTTTTTATGACTTGGACGATATAAGACGAATTTTGTCTCCCCACAGGGCTCCGCCCTGCGGGGACCCCTTCTTATTTTACCTGCGCGGCGGGAGTGAATCCCGCCTTGCGCCAAGGGTCCTGCGGACCGCTTGAACGCCGCAGATGCGGCGGGGAACAAAATTCGTCAGACGCGTTTGTTCTTGACCAGAACGATGCGGTCCTTTTTGTCCTTTTTATGACTTGGACGATACAAGACGAATTTTGTCTCCCCACAGGGCTCCGCCCTGCGGGGACCCCTTCTTATTTTACCTGCGCGGCGGGAGTGAATCCCGCCTTGCGCCAAGGGTCCTGCGGACCGCTTGAA
>DWWJ01000201.1 GCA_019119795.1 Candidatus Intestinimonas pullistercoris | reverse complement strand
CATGGTCAGGTGGGTGCGCGCGATGCCGGCCAGGCCGCTCAGGACATCCTGGGAAAGGCCCTTTTCCTTTCGCAGCAGACGGATGGCCTGCCCCACCGCCCGATTGTCAAACTGCACGCGACCACCTCTTTTCCGCGCTCCTATTGTATGAAAAAAAGAGGTGATTTTAGTCTACGATAATAGACAAAAGAGCGGCTTCCTGATATACTGTATGGGAGAAGCCCAGCTTACATCTGATTTGTAGGGAACAGAAATGAAGAAAAGACGGTATGTGCTCCTGACCGCGGCGCTGCTGCTGGGGCTTGCGGCCTGCGGCGGGGAAAAATAAACGGCCCCTACGCGGTCATGGAGCGGCAGGAGGCGGCATAAAACAAGCCCCCGGCCCGGCAGGTCCTTGTCCCTGCCGGGCCGGGGGCACCTCTTTCAGACGCCGCCTGTATGGGCGCGGTTTGATCCGCGGCGCGGTCCGCCCTCACTTCTCCCTGCGCTGGAGCTGGAGGCGGTCGGCGATCATAGCGATGAACTCCGAGTTGGTGGGCTTGCCCTTGGCGTTGGAGACGGTGTAGCCGAAATATTTCTGCAGGGTCTCCAGGTCGCCCCGGTCCCAGGCCACCTCAATGGCGTGGCGGATGGCCCGCTCCACCCGGGAGGCGGTGGTGCCGAACCGCTTGGCCACCTCGGGGTAGAGGACCTTGGTGACGGCGTTGATGACCTCCATGTCCTCCACTGCCATGATGATGGCCTCCCGGAGATACTGGTAGCCCTTGATATGGGCGGGGACGCCGATCTCGTGGATGATGGCGGTGACAGCGCTCTCCAGGTTCTCCGAAAGGCGGGAGGCGCCGGTATCCCCGGCGGTCAGGGGCGTGGTGAGCTCCCGGATGCGCTCCACCACCGTGGAGAGCTTGCAGGGCTTCATCACGCAGTAGCTGGCGCCCTTGCTCAGGGCCAGATTCCCGGCCACGCCCCGGCAGGAGGCCGAGACCACCAGGATGGGGAGCTTTTCCTTGCTGAGAGCCGAGATGACGTCCATGCCGTCCAGCCGGTTGAGCAGCAGGTCCATCACCAGGACGTCCGGGTGAAGGCTCTGGCACAGCTCTACCGCCCGCTCCCCGTCGTCGGTATATCCCACGACCTCCAAGTCGGTTTCATCCGTCAATGCGTCAATCAGTGTCTCCCGAAACGCGTCGTCCGCGTCGGCGATCAGGACGCGCTTTTGATTCTCCATGTCGACTCCCCTTCCAGCAGGACTCCCTGCTCTCTGATTATCGGACAACCGTCGGTCCGTCTATCCCTAATTTACCACAAATTGACAGCAAGCGCAAGAGGAAAACCTAAAAATTGGAAAATTTTTTCAGAGGACAGAAGAGCCCGGCCGCCGGAGGAGCGGGAAGACCGGAACCTCCGGTCAGGCGGACTGGGCCTCCTGGGCGGTGTCCAGCATGGTCTCGGCCAGGATGCCATAGCCCTGGGTGGGGTCGTTGATGAGGACGTGGGTCACAGAGCCCACCAGCTTCCCATTCTGGAGGATGGGGCTGCCGCTCATGCCCTGGACGATGCCGCCGGTGGCATCTAGCAGCCGCTGGTCGGTGACCTTCACCATGAGCTCCCGGGTGTCGTGGCTGCCGGCGGGGAAGACCCGGATGATCTCCACCGTGTACTCCTCCACGTCGTCTCCGGCGATGTTGGAGAGAATGGTGGCGGGGCCCACCTTGACCTCGCTGCGGGCGGCCACGGGGACGGGGTCCAGGCCGTCGGCCAGTCCGGTGTCGGTGAGGGTGCCGAAGACGCCCCCGACGGTGTTGGCGAAGAGGCTGCCCAGGTCTCGCTCCACCTGGAAGGCGCCGTGGAGCTCACCGGGCTCCCCGGCCTGGCCCTTGCGGACGTCGGAGACCTCGGCGTACATAATGGAGCCCGACTCCAGAGGCATGAGGAGGGAGGTGTCCACGTCGTTGATGCCGTGGCCCAGGGCCCCGAAGAGGCCGGTGGAGGGGTCATAGAAGGTCATGGTGCCGATGCCGGCCATGGAGTCCCGGATCCAGGCCCCCAGCTTGTAGGTGCCGTCGTCGCAGGGCACGGCCTGGGCGGTGAACTGGACCTGCTTGTCCCCCCGCATGGCCCGGATGCTCATCTTATCCCCCTCCAGGTCCTGGAGGACCTCCCGGACCTGCTCGATGGTGTCCACCTGGGTGTCGTTGATGTGGGTGATGATGTCCCCCTGCTTCAGGCCGCAGGTCTTGGCGGGGGCGGCGGAGCCCTCCTGGCCGGGCACATCGGCCAGGCCCACCACCAGCACGCCGTCGGAAAAGAGCTTGATGCCCACGGCCCGGCCCATGGGGACCACGGTCCGCTCCGCCTGGGCGGCCGCCGCGGACCGGCCCAGCCCCAGCAGCACCGCCGCCAGCGCCAGGCACAGGCCTGCGCACCGCAGGGCCTGGAGCAGCGTCAGGGCCCACGGCCTGGCCTGTTCTTCTTCTCTCATGATACCACCCCTTTGTTAAAAATGGAAGAGGCGGACGCGCGAGAGCGCCCGCCAGATGTAATATGGCCGCCTTCCGGGGCAAACAAGCGGCCCGGCGGCTGGGAATGAAACACACCTTTGGCATGGGAAAAAGGGGAAAGCCCGGCGCGGAGGGGTTATACCGGGGCTGTGCCGGGGGTTTTCTCCCCGGCTTCCAGAAAAAAGAAGGACATATTTCCGAAGGACGGGCGCATACCATAGGACAGGAAGTCACGAGAGGAGAGAGGGACCCATGCCGAAGCTGTCCAAGCGCCTGCTGCTGGCCTTTGCCGTCACCGTGGTGGCGGGGACCTGCCTGCATTTTCTCTATGACCTGCTGCCCAATCCCGTCACGGCCCTGTTCTCGCCGGTGCGGGAGAGCCTGTGGGAGCATGTCAAAATTTTGTTCTGGCCCTATCTGGCGGCCTTCCTGCTGCTGACCCGGGGCGGGGAGCCGGGGACCCGGACCCCCTGGATGCTCACCGCGCCCCTGCTGTGCGGAGCCATGCTGGTCCTGGGCTGGCTCTACCACATCGTTCTGGGGGGCGAGGCCATGTGGGTGGACGTCGCCCTCTATGTGGTGCTGATGGCGGCGGGCTTCGTCCTGCCGGGGGTCCTCCACAGGACCGGGGAGCGGCTTTTGTGGGGCGACCTGGGCCTGGTGCTGGTATTGGTCCTGGCGGGGCTGCTGGTGCTCTTCACCTTCCTGCCCCCGGACCACATCCTCTTCCTGGACCTCTCCGGAGCCCGCACCTGGGCCACCATCCCCTACTGAGGCCCGGAAGCGGCGGCGCTTTTCTTCCAATTGCAGTTTTTGCAAAATTCCCTCTTTACAAACCCGGAAAAGGTTGCTATAATAATTGAGCAACTTGAAGAGCTGCATTTGGTATGCGCCCGTAGCGCAATTGGATAGAGCGTCAGATTCCGGTTCTGAAGGCTGGGGGTTCGAGTCCCTTCGGGCGTACCAGGAAAGAAGGACATCCAAGAGATGTCCTTCTTTTTTTATTCCGGCGGCCAAGGGACGCCGGGCAGGGAAAGGAAGGGTGCCCCATGAAAGAGGCGCTGGGAAAAAATATGGATCGGTATTGAGACCCTCCCACCTTTTGAAAGTAAAAATGAAAGGAACTACGGAGGGAATCATATGAAAATCGGAACGGGCAGTGTGCTTTTGGTGATCGACATCCAGCAGGAGGATTTTCGGGAGCTTCGAGCGGAGAACCTGGACGACCCTGCCTGGGACTGCATCCGAAACGCAAAGCGGGTGCTGGACGTGTTCCAGGGCAAAAGGCTGCCGGTCATCCACATCAAGGAGGTCCACCGGGCAGATAGGGTGGACTTTGGCCGGGAGCTGGACGGCGCGGAGGGGGTCCACTGTCTGGGGGACTCCCCTGACACGGATTATGCCTGGCTGACCTACCCCCTGGAAGGGGAGTACCGCATCACCAAGCGGAGGTACAGCGCCTTTTTCGGGACAGACCTGGAGATCCTCCTCAAGGGACTCCACGCCGATACGCTGTATCTCGTCGGCGGCCTGACCGACGTGTGCATCCACTATACTGCGGTGGACGCCCATCAGCACGACTACCGTATCAGAGTGGTGACAGACGCGGTGGCCGGCTCCAGCAGACAGGCCCATGACGCCGCTCTAAGGGCCATCCAATATCTCCAGCGGGAGGCCCTGGTGACGACAGTGGACCTGGAGGCGGCCGCCGCTGACAAAGGGGACTGCGCCGCGCCCTGAAGAGAAGACGGCCGCAGGGCATTTTATAGGAATTTGTCTTGTCAGATGGGCTGGTCGGCGTTATAATGTAAGCGGTTTCCACAAAATTCTTTTTCTGGAGGCGGCTTTATGTATCAGATTTCCAATTTTACGGACAACGACGATGTAAAGATCCTCTCTGAGCTGGGCGCCTTTCAGGTCATCGAATACCAGCGGGACCTGAGCGTCACCCCCAGCTCCGCCATCACGGCCTACTACAGCGCCCAGATGAACGTCCGCAAGCGCCAGCTGGTCTGCCACCTCAGCAAGGCTCCGGTGACCATCCAGGCCGGCGCCATGCAGTGGATGCTGGGCAACGTCAACGCCACCACCGGCATCAAGGGGGTGGGGGACTTCCTTGGAAAGGCGGTCCGCGGCAAGGCCTCCGGCGAGTCGGCCATCAAGCCGGAGTACACCGGCGACGGCCTGCTGGTGCTGGAGCCCACCTATAAATATCTGATCCTCATGAACGCCGCCGACTGGGGCGGCTCGGTGGTGCTGGACGACGGCCTCTTCCTGGCCTGTGAGTCCAGCCTCCAGCACAAGGCGGTGATGCGCTCCAACTTCTCCTCCGCTGTGGCCGGCGGGGAGGGCCTGTTCAACCTGAGCCTCAATGGCAGCGGCACCTTCTGCATCGAGTCCAACTGTCCCAAAGAGGAGCTGGTGGAGATCACCCTGCACAATGACGTGCTCAAGATCGACGGCAACTTCGCCATCGCCTGGAGCGGGAGCCTGGAGTTCACAGTGGAGCGCTCGGGAAAGAGCCTCATCGGCTCGGCCGCCTCCGGTGAGGGCCTGGTCAACGTCTACCGGGGCACGGGAAAGGTGCTCATGATGCCCACCGGGAGCATGCCCAACATCTGACCGGACAGGGGAGCGGCCCTACAAGAAACGCGCCGGGGCGCGGCAGTCTGAGAAGACGCCGCGCCCCGGTTTTTTGTGGTCCCCACCGCCCTGACGGCGCATAGACTGCTCCAGGGAGGTGTCGGAATGGGTACCATCAGTCTGTGCATGATCGTCCGGGACGAGGAGGCAGTGCTCGCCCGCTGCCTGGAGAGCGCCAGGCCCATCGTGGACGAGATCGTGGTGGTGGACACCGGCTCCGTTGACGCCACCCGGACCATCGCCGCCCGCTACGGCCGGGTGCTGGAGCTGCCCTGGGCCGACGACTTCTCCGCCGCCCGGAACTTCGCCTTTGACCAGGGGACATGCGACTATCTGATGTGGCTGGACGCCGACGACGTGATCCCGGCGGACCAGGTCCCCGCTTTTCTGGCCCTGAAGGAGGAGCTGGACGGGGGAGTGGACCTGGTGATGCTGCCCTACCGCACCGCCTTCGGGCCCCAGGGGGAGCCGGCCTTCGTCTACTGCCGGGAGCGTCTGGTCCGCCGGGGGGCGGGCTTCCGGTGGCAGGGGGCGGTCCACGAGTGCATCGTCCCCCGGGGGAACATCCGGTACGGTGAGGCGGCGGTGGAGCATCGGAAGGAGGGGCCCGGGGACGGGGACCGGAACCTGCGGATCTATGAGGCCCTGCTGGAACGGGGGGAGGAGCTGGACGTCCGGGGGCAGTTTTACTATGCCCGGGAGCTCCTGGCCCACGGAGCGCACGACCGGGCGGAGGCGGCCTTCCGGGCCTTCCTGGAGCGGCCCGACGGCTGGGTGGAGAACCGCCTCCAGGCCTGCCGGGACCTGGCGGCCTGCCTGGAGGCCCAGGGACGGCGGCAGGAGGCCAAAGAGGCCCTGGTCCGCTCCTTTGCCTGGGACCTGCCCCGGGGGGAGGCCTGCTGTGACCTGGCCGCCCTGGAGGCCGGCGACGGGCGGTGGGAGCAGGCCCTGTACTGGTATGGGGCGGCCCTCCGGGCCCCCCAGCGGAGCCGGAGCGGGGCCTTTGTCCATCCGCCCAGCTACGGCTACATCCCCTGCCTGGGGATGTGCCTGTGCTGCGACCACCTGGGCCGCCGGGCCGAGGCTCAGGACTGGAACGAGCGGGCGGCCCTCTACTGGCCCGCGTCCCCGGCAGTGGCCTGGAACCGCCGCTATTTCGCCGGGACAGAGTGAGCATGCTCGGTTTTCAGGGGCGGATGGTGTCGGAGAGAGGGGCGGGAGCATAGAATGAAGTGCCGGGCCGGCCGGCCCGGCAAATGCTCCGAAAGGAAGAATGACATGTTCGATTGTTCTCGTTTTGGTGGGCGCGGCGGCGATGACCCCTTCGGCCGGTGGACACCGGACCGGGCCTGCTGCGACCCCTGCGGACTCCGTGGGCCCACCGGACCCACAGGTCCCACGGGGCCGGAGGGCTGCCGGGGCCGGCAGGGGCCCATGGGTCCCAGAGGCTGCCCCGGACTCCCCGGCCCGACCGGCGCGACGGGTGCCACAGGTGCCACCGGGGCTACCGGCCCTGCGGGAGGTCCCACCGGCCCGACGGGGCCCGCGGGTGTAACGGGCCCCACAGGTGTAACGGGCCCCACCGGCCCGACGGGTCCCACGGGCGCAACAGGTCCCACCGGCCCGACTGGCCCCACAGGCGTGACGGGTCCCACTGGGCCGACTGGCCCCACCGGTGTAACGGGTCCCACGGGCCCGACCGGCCCTACGGGTGTAACGGGTCCCACGGGCGTAACAGGTCCCACTGGGCCGACCGGCCCCACGGGTGTAACGGGTCCCACTGGCCCGACCGGCCCCACGGGCGTAACAGGTCCTACGGGCCCGACTGGCCCCACGGGCGTAACGGGCCCTACTGGCCCGACCGGCCCCACAGGTGTAACGGGCCCCACTGGCCCGACTGGTCCCACGGGCGTAACAGGTCCCACCGGCCCGACTGGCCCCACGGGTGTAACGGGTCCCACTGGCCCGACTGGCCCCACAGGTGTAACGGGTCCCACTGGTCCGACGGGCCCCACGGGTGTAACAGGTCCCACTGGTCTGACTGGCTCCACAGGTCCGACAGGTCCTACCGGGCCCACTGGGCCCAGCGGGGAGGAAGGTGTTGCCGCCACGGTCCGGGTGGGCACGGTGACCACCGGAGAGCCCGGCACAGAGGCCAGCGTAGTCAACAGCGGTACCCAGCAGGATGCCGTGCTGGACTTTACCATCCCCCAGGGAAAGACCGGGGAGAGCGGCACGCCAGTGGAGCTCCTGTCCGCCTATTCCACCCCGGCCCAGGCCGGGACCAACGGCACCGCGCTGATCTTTGACCGGAACGCCCTGAGCTACGGCACGGCGGTGAGCCACACGGCCGGCAGCAGCAGCTTCACCCTGAACAAGCCCGGCGTCTATTCCGTGGCCTTCCAGGGGAATTTTGCCCCGGGCAGCGGCGTCAATTTCCCGCTGAGCGTGAGCGTTTCCCTCCAGCAGGGGGGCAGCCCGGTGGCGGGGGCGGCGGCCCAGCACACCTTCCACACCTCCAGTGATTCGGCCAACCTGTCCTTTACCGCCCCTCTGGCGGCGGCCTCTGCCCCTGCCACCCTCCAGGTGGTGGGGAACGGGACGGCCTACCTCTACGGCATCATGGGGATCACCATCTCCCGGCTGGGAGATATCCCCACCACCTGAGCGCGCCAGAGCCGGCCAGGCATAAAAATACCCCCTCCCCGGGCATGCGGCCCTTTGCCGCGCCTGGAGAGGGGGTATTTTTATGCGTTCAGAGCGTCCGGAGATCACTCGTCCCAGTCGGCGTAGTCGTCGAACTCGGAGGGGCAGCAGCGCTGGCGCTGGTCAGAGACCTTGTCCTTCAGACCGCAGAAAACGCTGGTGAGCTTGTCCCAGTAGGCCACGACACAGCAGATGGCGGCGGCCAGGGCCAGGGACCAGCCGACGATCTTCAGCACAAAACGGGCGACTTTCATCCCATCATACCTCCTGATCCTTAGAGATACCCCTAGTCTACACGATTTCGGCGGAAAATACAATCACCCGGCGCAACTTTTTCCCTTGTATTTAGGGAGAAAATAGAATACAATAGGGATACCAAGCTGGCGTATTCTGTCCTGATCCTTCAAAGGAGGTTCTATATGAGATTGGAAACAGAACGGGGCACCATCTCCATCAGCCCCGACGTCTTCACCAACATCACCGGCGCGGCCGCCACCAACTGCTACGGCGTCAAGGGCATGGCGGTGCGCTCCAAGACCGACGGGCTGGTCCATCTCCTGCGCAGGGAGTCTATGGCCAAGGGCGTCAAGGTCCACTTTCATGAGGACGACACCGTCTCCATCGAGCTCCACATCATCGTGGACAACGGGGTCAACCTCACTGCCGTCAGCCGTTCCATCATGAGCGAGGTGCGCTATATCGTGGAGCGCTTTACCGGCGTCAAGGTCAGCAGCGTGGATGTCTGCGTGGATTCCATGGTCCTCACCTGAGGCTGCGGCCCATACCGTCATAAGAAAGGAACGTTCGACATGAAAGGAACCATTGACGGATCGCTGCTGTCTCAGATGATCGTCCACGGGGCGGCATCCATCAACGCCCAGAAGCAGCAGATCAACGAGCTTAACGTCTTCCCGGTCCCCGACGGGGACACCGGCACCAACATGAGCATGACTATCTCCACCGCCTCCGCCGAGCTGCGGAAAAAGCCCCTCACCGGAGTGGGCGCGGTGGCCCAGGTCAACGCCAACGCCTTGCTGCGGGGGGCCCGGGGCAACTCCGGGGTCATCTTGTCCCTGCTCTTCCGGGGCTTTGCCAAGGCCCTGAAGGACAAGGACACCGCCGACGGCGCCGACTTCGCCATCGCCCTGGACTACGGCGTGGCCACCGCCTACAAGGCCGTCATGAAGCCCGCTGAGGGCACCATCCTCACCGTCTCCCGCCTGGCGGCCCGCCGGGCGGCCGAGGCCGCCCGGGAGGACCGCTCCATCGAGTTCGTCCTGGACGAGGCCATCAAGGAGGGCCACATCGCCCTGGCCGACACCGTCAACCAAAACCCCGTGCTGAAAAAGGCCGGCGTGGTGGACGCCGGCGGCAAGGGCTTCCTGGTCATCCTCCAGGGGATGCTGGACGAGCTCCGGGGAGAGCCCATGCCCGAGGGGACCGAGGAGGAGGGCGCGGCCGTCCAGGACCACGCCGACTTCGGCTCCTTCAAGACCGAGGACATCAAGTTCGGCTACTGCACCGAGTTCATCTGCTCCAGGGACACCGACAAGGACCCGGAGGCCCTCCGGGGCTTCCTCAGCGCCCTGGGCGACTCCCTGGTGCTGGTGGAGGACGACGAGATCATCAAGGTCCACGTCCACACCAACCACCCCGGCAAGGTCCTGGAGGAGGCCCTGACCTACGGCGCCCTCCAGACCGTGAAGATCGAGAACATGCGCAACCAGCACACCGAGATCCTGGAGGAGGCCGCCCACGGGGAGGCCGCCTCCGGCCCCGAGGCCCATGTGGTGGCCGCCCCAGAGAAGAAGTACGGCTTCGTCTCGGTCTGCGCCGGGGAGGGCATCGCCGCCGTCTTCCGGGACCTGGGGGTGGACCGCATCGTCTCCGGGGGACAGACCATGAACCCCTCCACCCAGGACATCATGCGGGAGATCGACCAGACCCCCGCCGAGATCGTCTACGTCCTGCCCAACAACAAGAACATCATCATGGCCGCCGAGCAGTGTATCCCCCTGGCCCAGGGGAAGACGGTGGTGGTCCTGCCCACCAAGACCATCCCCCAGGGGGTCTCCGCCCTGCTGAGCTTCGACCCCGACGCCATTCAGGAGGACAACACCGAGGCCATGACCCAGGCACTGGACAGCGTCCATACCTCCCAGATCACCTACGCCGCCCGGAACTCCGACTTTGACGGCTTCGACATCCGGGAGGGGGACTATCTGGCCCTGAGCGAGAGCCAGCTCTTCGGCACCGACCGGGACATCTTCGCCCTGCTGGGGCGGCTGGCCCAGGAGGAGCACCAGCAGAACGCCGAGTTCATCACTCTCTACTACGGCGAGGATGTCACCGACTCCCAGGCCCAGACCGCCAAGGAGATCTTCACCGCCGCCTGCCCCAACGCCGACATCACCCTCATCTCCGGCGGACAGCCCGTGTACTATTACCTGATCTCCGCCGAATAAGTTGGAAATAGAAGCTGCCCCCTTCGTCCGTTGAGACGAAGGGGGCGGTTTTCATGTCCCGCGGCGGTACTGGATGGAGAGGGTGCCCCGGCCCAGGGGCAGGTCCCAGTGGTCCGGCCGGGGGCGGGCCGGGTCGGTCGCCGGGCCGTCCCGGAGGAGGCGGTCCATCCGGAAGACCGAGAGGAGGACCCCCACCAGGGCGGCGTTCACCGCCAGATAGCCCATCCCATAGGAGAGAAAGGGCAGGGACAGGGGGCCCAAGGGGGACCACCCCAGGTTGAAGAGCAGATAGAGCCCCGCCTGGAGGAGGAGGGGAAGGAGGGCCGAGAGGGCCAAGAGCTTCCCCGCACGGCTCTGGAGCCGGGCCGCCCGCCGGAGGAGGAGCCCGGCGGAGAGGAGCAGCAGCCCCGCCGCTGCCGGGTAGACCCACCGGCCCAGCGCCTGGGCTAAGAAGGCCAGAAAATAGTCGCAGGCATTGCCATAGAACTCCCCCGGAAGGAGGAGCTCCCCCGCACGCAGGGCCAGGTATTGGAAGCCAGTGCCAAGTGGGTCCCCCTCCGGGTGGAGGAAGACCTGGAGGCGGAGGAGGAAGCCGGGGCTTCGGAGGAGCAGGAGGGCCCCCAGGGCCAGGGCAGGGCCCCAGGCCAGGAGCAGGGCCTTTCCCCGGCGCCCGGAGAACCAGCCCAGCCCTGCCGCTGCCCCTAGGACCAGCAGCATGGTACCGGCGGCCACTATTCCGGCGGAGGTGGCGAGGAAGACGAAGGCGGGCAGGGTCAGGGTCAAAGCCCCCAGGCCGCAGAGGAGGACAGCCCCGCCGCCCCGGCCCTGGAGGCGGCAGAGGAGGGCGGCGTAGGGGACGGGCATCAGGAGGGCCAGATAGGTGACCAGGGTCCGGGCTCGGAGCCAGGGGAGGGCGATCCCGCCGGCCAGACAGGCGGCCAGCAGCAGCCCCAGGGCCGCCGGGGCCATCCTCCGCCGCCGGAGGAGGAGGGTGCAGTCGGAAAACCACAGCCCCGCCAGGACCCCCACGGAGAGCAGCACCCCGAAGCCCTGCCGCCGGAAGTAATAGTCCGCCTCGCTGTCCTGGAGGAACCGGGCCGACAGATGCTGGAGGAGGAGCCCCGCCAGCAGGAGGAAGAGCACCCCCAGGGCCAGGCTCCAGCGGTTCTGGGGCCGGTGGAGCCGGTCTAAGTCCCGGCCCACCGCCGCCGGGTCCCCCATCTCGGCCACCGCCCGCTCCAGGGCGGGCCCCTCCTCCAGGCCCTGGGCCTGAAAGGCGGCGGCCTGGTCGGCGATGTGGTCGGAGAGCTCCCGCAGCAGGGGCCTCCGGGCCCGCCGCCAGCGGATCTCCGCCCCCACGGCCTCCAGGTATTCCTCCAAAGCCTCACGCGCCACAGGTCACGCCCCCTTCCAGCACCCCCCGCACCCCGGCGGCGTAGGCGTTCCACTGCTCCCTCTGGGCCTCCAGGGCCGCCCGGCCGGAGGCGGTGATGGCGTAGTACCGCCGCACCCGGCCCCCCGCCTCCCCGTCCCGGGAGACCACCCACCCCTGCTGCTCCAGGGTGTGGAGCAGGGGGTAGAGGGTCCCCGCCTTCAGGTCAAAGACGTGGTTGGACTGCTCCCGCAGGGCGGCGATCATCTCGTAGCCGTACATCTCCCGCCGGGACAGCAGGGAGAGCAGCAGCATCCCGGTGCCGCCGGGCTGACTCTTTTCTCTGGGCATGGTTCGGCCCCCTTCTAATAGATAGATCATCTATCTATTATTATATCGGCTATCTATCTATTGTCAAGAGGGGCGCCGCCCTTTTTCCCCGGAATTCTCCAGAGCCCCTTGCGGGCCCCCGGCGGAGCAGGTATAATATCCCTGACAGAGGTACAAAATGGGAAGGGCGGAGAGGTATAATGGACACTATGATCATCGGCATCGCCGGCGGCACCGGCTCCGGCAAGACCACCCTGACGGAGAAGCTCAAGGCGGAGTTCGGGGAGGACGTGAGCGTCCTCTACCACGACAACTACTACAAGTCCCACAGCGACATGACCTACGAGGAGCGCGCCAAGCTCAACTACGACCACCCCGACGCCTTTGAGACGGAGCGGATGATCGCCGACCTCCAGGCCCTGCGCCGGGGGGAGGCGGTGGAGTGCCCCGTCTACGACTACACCGTCCACGACCGCTCCCCCCAGACCCTGGTGGTCCAGCCCACCAAGGTCATCCTGGTGGAGGGCATCCTGATCTTCGCCGAGCCGGAGCTCCGGGCGCTGATGGACATCAAGATCTTCGTGGACACCGACGCCGACGTGCGGATCCTCCGGCGGATCATGCGGGACGTGAAGAAGCGGGGGCGGAGCCTGGACTCGGTGGTCCAGCAGTACCTCACCACCGTCAAGCCCATGCACGAGCAGTTTGTGGAGCCCTCCAAGCGGTACGCCGACATCGTGGTGCCCGAGGGGGGCAGGAACCTGGTGGCCCTGGACATGATCATCCAGCGCATCCGCAGCCACGTCTCCGCAGCATGATCTCCGTTTACCGCGGGACCGGGAACTTTTTCCGGGCCCTGCCCGTCTAAGAGGAGCGGCCCGCCTTCCGCGGGCCGCCCTTTCTGGATATTTGGGGAAAAAACATCAAAGCCGAGGTGTCGTCATTGGTCTTTTCCAGCCTGCTCTTTCTGTTTCTCTACCTGCCCCTGGTGCTGGGGGTCTACTATCTCACCCCCCTGCGGTGGCGCAATGCCTTCCTGCTGGTGGTCAACCTCATCTTCTACGGGTGGGGGGAGCCCACCTACATCGTCCTCATGGTCTTTACCATCCTGGTGGACTACTTTGCCGGGGCCCTGGTGGGCCGGTGGAAGGGGCAGGGAAAGGACCTACAGGCCAGGTGGGCCGTGGGGCTCTCCCTGGCCCTGAACCTGGCCATCC
>DWWJ01000028.1 GCA_019119795.1 Candidatus Intestinimonas pullistercoris | reverse complement strand
CTATTCCTCCGCCTCCTCTGCCTGGAGCTCGACCGCTGCCCGGAGTACATCCCTCTGGAGGGCGGCCAGCCGTTCCTCCAGCCGGATGCAGCGCCTTGACAGGACGGTGAGGGTTTGCCGGAGGCCGGCCGATTCCCGACTGGGCCACCCGGTGTCCAGCACCTGACGGCAGGCGGACAGGCGTCGGGAGAGGTCGATGAGCTCCGCCCGCTGTCTTCCCAAGCAGGCGACTTGGCCTTCCACCTCTGCCATATCCAATGCCATGCCCCCTCCTTTCCGCTAATGGGAAACTACGCTCACGCCACGTCAGGCAGGAACTGCCAGTCGTTTTCCTGGGTGGTTTGGACAAAAACCGCACAGCTCACCCGGACAGAGGGGTCCTCCTGGAGGGCGGCGGTGATCACCGCGGTGCCCTCCCCTACCGGCACCACATAACCGTCGCTGCTGACTAGAGCTACAGAGGTATCACTGGAGGTCCAGGTCACCGCCGGGGCGGACTCCCCATCCCGAAGGTCCAGCTCCAGCTGGGCCCCGGTGTCCGTGAGGGTCAGGGTATAGCTGGCCAGGTCCAGGCGGTCTGGGTCGGAGGCTCCTGGTGTCTCCTCCGGCGCTTCCGTCTCACCGGCGGCGTCATCCCCCGACTTTTCCTCCGTGGAGAGGATCTCCCCATCCTCGTCCATCGTTACCGTCTCCTCCCAGAAGACCCAGGAGTGGTCCAGCAGGGCAAAGTGCATGGCCTTGTCCTTGGTCAGGACCTGCCAGGTCTTGCTGATGCCCAGGTCCCCAAGAATGGTGCCGCTTCCCCCCACATAGATGCTGACCATGGGCACATACAGGTCGGCGTTCAGATCCATGCTCTCTTTATAGTGGAGCGTGGTGATGCCGTCCGCCTCCTCCACGTCACAGGTGCCGTTTACCACGGCGCTGGCCTCCAGGTTTCCGCTCACATCGACTCCGACGTCCACAATATCCACCACAGCAAAGGCGGTCAGTGTACCGGACAGGCGGGCGCCGAAGTCCAGGTTGATGGCCACCTCCGCCGTGGCCTGGGCCTGACTGGTGGCGGGGCTCTTCACCAGACCATTTCCGTTATACTCCACGCCGGCCTGGCTGCTGACCGAGGCCCGGACCTCCAGCTTCCCGGTGGCGTCGGCGTAGAGCACCAGATCAATGTTGATGGTCAGCCCGGTGGGGCCCAGAGGGACGGGGACCGTGCCGATGGGCACCTCCCCGCTGAAGGTACCCTCCATTCCCAGCGTGGTGCTGATATCGGCGTTGACGATCACCGAGACGGTTTGAATGCCACGGGGAAATATCCAGCCCTTTTTGAACTCCACATCAGCGGTGACACTGAGGTCATTCAGGGAGATATTCCCATAGATCTCGTAGCCGCTGGAGTATTTCTGCTCCTCCTCCAGTGGCTCACTCCAGGGCTCTGTGGAGCCGCCGAAGTCCTCCACGCTAGGTGTCTCCTCATAGGAAAAGTTGCTCTCCGCCAGGGCCAGCGCCCCCTCGCCGCTCCCAAGGTTGGCCGAAGCCTGGCCATCTGCGGTGACCTTGACTCCGCCATCTCCAAGGGAAAAGGAGGCGGTACCACCGACGGAGAGGGAGCCCAATGGTTCGGCCCGGTTCTCTGTCCCGTTGGAGAGAAGGTGAATGCGGTAGCTGTTCCCGTTCTCCGACGCCGAGAGGCCGGAGGCGGCGGGGCCCGCGGTGACCCCCTCCGCCCAGATGATGTCGGCGGGGTCGGCGGCCACCGTTGCCTGATAGTCCAGCTCGTCGTAGAGGTCCTCCAGGGTGGGCGTCACCGTGTCGAAGACGATTTGGCCGCCCTCCTCCCGGATGTTCTCAATCTTATAGGCGATCCCGGAGGGGTATTCCGGGGTTCCGGGGAGGATCACCACGCTCCCCTCCTGGAGCTCCGTGGTCCCAATGGTCACCACAGAGGTCCCGTCCTGCCCTGTCTCCACGGTCCCGCCGCTGGGGGAGAGGGTTCCGCCCGGGCCCACGTCCCAGGTCATAGGGGCATCGGTGAGGTCCACCAGGTCTGGGTCGAAGACCACATTGGCCCGCTCCTCCACCGGGGCGTTGAGGTAGACATCCTTGGCGGCCTCTGTCAGAGTCTCCCCCTGGCTCCGAGTCACCCGTTCCTCCGGGTCGGCAGCAGGGTCCATCATGCCCATCTCCTGGGCGTAGGCCACAGCTTGGCTGGGGTCAAAGGTGCCATCCTCCAGGAACTGGTCCTCCGTGAGCTCCCAGCCGGCGGCCAGGGCGGCCATCACCGCCGCCTCCTCATAGGTGATGGGCGTATCCGGTTCCAGAACCTCTTCCCCAGTATAGGCGCTGAGGACGCCCCAGTCCGCCGCGGCCTGGACATAGGGGTAGTATGGATCGTCCTCAGGCACGTCCTCGAAGTAGGGCTCCTCTGTAGCATAGTTGTCCATGCCGAAGGCCTCTCCCAGCTGGGCGATCCACTCGCCCCGGGTGAGCTCTTCCTGGCCGGAATCTCCGCTCTGCTCCCCAGGGGCGCAGCTTGCCAGGGCCAGCAGGGGCAGCACCAGGCAGACCGCCAGCAGAAGCGACAGCAGACGTCTCTTCATTTCTTTTCCTCCTCACTCTCGCGCTTTGGGCAGCGCAGCCCATGGACCCGGGCCGGCGGGAAAGTCCTGGAGGCAGCTCCAGGGCTTTCCGCCCGGCCCGGCAGACGCCGGGCGGACCGCCGCCTTCAGATAAACTGGCTGGCGGCGTTGGTGTTCAGGGTGGCCTCGGTGGACTCGTACTGGGCGATGGCACTGTCCAGGAACTTGGCGTAGCTCTCGATGACCTCCCGGTAGGTGTCGAAGGTGGGCTGCATCCCGGTGATCTTGTCCCGGATGGTAATGGAAGTGTCCGAGCTCCAGTCCGCCTCCAGACTGTTGATGGCGTTCTTCGTATCCGTGAGGATCTGGTCCAGCTGCTTGTTCTTGTCTCTCAACTGCTGGGTCTTATCCCGCAGCGCTTGGAATGTAATTTTGATATCAGGCATGATGATCCCTCCCTATTCTCAATTCCCCTGGCTCAGGCTGCCAGCGGAGCGGGCGATGTTCTCCTGGGTATCCCGATAGGTTTTGGCGCATTTCCGGAGATACTCCGCGTAATCCCGCATGAGCTGTTCCATCTTCTGAAAATCGTTCCGGAAGCCCTCGATCTGGTTGGTAAACGCCACGTTGTCCTTGCCGTCCCAGGCCTCCTTCATGTCCTTGACAATGGTGAAGAGCTCATTGTACGCCTTCAGATAGTCGTCAGCGTAACCCTCCACCTGGCCGGCCACCTGGTCCAGCCGCTCGGTCTCAACGGTGATTAGTCCCAGTCCCATATGCGTTCGTTCTCCTTTCCTGTTTTCCGAATTATCATATCAACATGAGCCGGGAGCTGTTTCTCAGGCCCAGCTCCCAGACCGGCATGTTAATATCCAGCAGTTCTCCGGTGGCCCGGTCGCAGAAAGCCGGGGCCTCTCCGCCCTCATACAGGCCACCGGACAGGCCGGAGAGGGCCTTGGCAGCCAGCTCGGCCACCTGGCCCAGACGAGCGTCAGCGGACACCTGCACATCGAAGGTCCGCTCCGCCGCCGGGAGGTAAATCTCCAGGGTCATCCGTGTCATTCGGCCTCGCCTCCTTCTGTCCCTTCCGCCTCCAGGAGCTTCACCAGTGTGGTCTTCCCCCGGCGGAGGAGATAGCCGAAGTGGGGGGGCAGCTCGGCGAAGTGCTCCCGGCCCAGCTTGGAGGGCTTGAGTACGTTCTGGTCACTGATGCCGTCCCCTGCCCAGATGCCCTCTCCGGGGCGGACCTGGCGGCGGTACCAGGGCTCCCCGGTGTGGGCGGCCATGTCCTTGGCGCTGTCGCAGAGAAGGAAATGGATGCCGTAGCTCACCTCCGCCTTCTCCAGCAGGGTCCGCAGCTTGTCCCGGCCGGCCTCGTCCAGCCCCTCCAGAATGGTCCCGATCCCGGTGATCACATAGCACTGGGGATCGAATACCGGCAGGGGCCGGCCCTCGTTGGCCGCTGTCTTATAGGTGTTGTTCCGCCGGACCATCTCCTGGAAGAGCTCCTCCACCCAGGGCTCGAACCCGCTCTGGCAGAGCCGCTCCTCCTCTCCGGCGGGGAAGAAGGCCGCCCCGTCCAGTACGGTGACCGGAAGGCCCTCGATCCTGCGGAGCATCCGGACAAAGCCCTGGGCTGTACTGGAGAGATCGTCGGCGTCCCGCCCTAGCAGGAAGGTCACCACCCCGCGGCTCAGGTCCAGGACCGCGGGCCGCAGGGATGTCTTCTCCACCCCTACCGGGAAGGCTTCCAGAGTCACAGGCCCTGGGAAGGTCTCCGGGGTCACATGCTCCGGCAGAGAGGGCACCGGAGGCGCGAACGCCTCTGCTCCCTCCGCCAGGGCCGCGGCGAAGGCGCGGATGGCGGTGGGGTCATCCTCCGGGGCCATATGGGCGGTCTGAAACTCGTAGGTCCGGTCGGTTTTGAAGACGCCCCGGCCCTTGAGCTTGGAGGGGTAGACCCCGTCGGTGCCGTCCAGCAGGGAGATATAGTCGGCCCGGTCGTTGAGCTGGAGGGCGAAGGTCTGGGCGAAATTCTGGGTCAGCCGGTAGCGCACCGCGTTGGCGGAGTTGGCGGTGAGGAGGAAATAGATGCCGTACTTGCTCCCCTCCCGGGTCAGCCGGAGGAGAGCGTCCTCCAGGTTCTCAAACTGCTCGGCAAAGGCGGCGTAGTTTCGGATCACCACCAGGATGTGGGGTACCGGCGTTCCGGTCCGCTGGCCATAGCGCCGGTAGTCCCCGTCGTCCTCGGCCAGGAGCTTCTTCCGGCGGGCCAGCTCGGCCTGGAGGAGCTTGAAGAGGTTGGCCACCCGCTCCTCCTCGCCGGAGAAAAGGACCCCGCCCACCTGGGGCGCCTGCTCAAAGGCCCGGAGGGTCTCCTCCCCCAGGTCCACCAGATAGACGTGGAGCCGGTCGGCCCCGTAGTCGGAGAGAAGGCCGTAGAGCAGGGTATTGAGGAGGGTAGTCTTTCCCCCGCCGGTGGCGCCGTAGACCAGGGCGTTTCCCTTCCGGGAGAAGGGGAGGGTCAGCAGGCCCTGGGCCTGGCGGAAGGGGTCGTCGAACTCGCCGATGACAGGCTCCAGCTCCTGGAGGTCTGTGTGCCAATGGTACTTCTCCCGCAGATTCCTGAGGTAGATGACCGCCGGGATGGGGGGCAGCCACAGCCGCCGGGCCGACACGCCTTCCCCCTCGGCCAGGTCAGAGAGGTAGCGTACCACCGCCACCACCTGGGTAAGGCCGGAGCCCTTCCCCTGGCTGGGCCGCGGGCTGGCCTCGGAGAGTACCCGGCCCAGATGGTCCAGGACCGCCACCCGCTCGTCCCGTTTCTTCTCTACCCGGTCCACAGGGACATAGGGGGCGCCGCACCAGGCCGACTGCCCCAGGGCGAACAGCTCGTTGAAGCCCACCTGGAGGTAGAAGCGGCCAGTCTCTGCCAAGGCGGCAGCGTCAGGGCGCTTGAGCATATCCATACTGTCCGCCCGCTCCTGGACCTTGAGGCAGACCCGGAAACGGCTATTGCTCCAAATCTGGTCGTCCACCACGCCGGAGGGCTTCTGGGTGGCCAGGATTAGGTGGACCCCCAGGCTCCGGCCGATGCGGGCCGCCGAGATCAGCTGGGCCATAAATTCAGGCTGCTGGGCTTTGAGCTCAGCGAACTCATCAGAGATGATGAAGAGATGGGGGACGGCCTCCTTCACCAGGCCGGCGCGGTGCATCTTCTGGTATTTGTAGATGTCGATGGTCCCCTCGCCGGAGACCTGCCGGGCTTCGTTGAAGATGGCCTGCCGCCGGCGTAGCTCACTCTGGATGGAGACCAGGGAACGGTTGACCGCCGGGCCGTCCAGGTTGGTGATGGTCCCCGCTAGATGGGGCAGGCGGATGCCCTTCTCCGGGTCCTCAAAGGCCCCCGCCAGTCCGCCGCCCTTGTAGTCGATGAGGATAAAGGCCACCTCGTCCGGGTGGAAATTCACTGCCAGGGAGAGGATGTAGGTAATGATGAATTCGCTCTTGCCCGAGCCCGTCATGCCTGCCACCAGACCGTGGGGGCCGTGGAACTTCTCGTGGAGGTCCAGATAGAAGGGGTCTCCGCCGGTGCCCAGGCCTACCGGGACCTCCAGGGAATTCACCGGGTCGTTCTCCTTCCAGCGGGTCAGGGCATTCAGGTGCTCCACCTTGCCCACATGGTAGAGCTCCAAAAAGGTGAGCATGGTGGGCAGGACAAAGCTCTCCTGCCCGCTGTCCAGCTCTAGGCCAGCCAGGGTCCGGACCAGGGGCTCCAGGGTCCCCTCCTCCAGGAGCTCCGGACGGAAGGTCTGCCGCTGTCCGGAGGGATCATTCTTGTCGTAGATCACGGCCTCCTCCCCCTCCAGCTCTACCACTACGGAGCATTCCCGGGGGAGCTCCTGAAGGGAAGAGGCCATTACCAGGCAGGAGAAGCCTGCCCCGGCGGGGGCAGAGAGGGCCCGCCGGAAAATCTCCGTGTGTCCGGCCAGGTCCATCCCCAGCGCCACCAGCACATAATGGGGCAGACAGGACCCTCTCGACTTCTCCCGCTCCTGAAGGCGTTCAGAGAGTGTCCGCTCCAGCTGGGCGGAGAGGGCCTTTCCCTCGGAGTCATCCACAGCGAAAAAGCGGACCTCTCCCCGGTCGCTCCAGACGTGGGGGAGCCAGCGCAGAAAGCCCCAGCGCTCCAGACGGGACCCATCGGTGAGAAAGACCAGCTTCACCTCGTCGCTGCCGTGGAGGGCCGCGATCTGGAGAAGCAGCCCCTGGAGGAGCTGCCCGGCCACGCCCTCCCCGCCCACTACGCCGATCACGTTCTGCTCCCGAAGGGAGCAGGTGACGGGGACATCCTGGAGCAGCTTGGGCTCCCGGGCCAGGCGGAAGAGACTGTTGAAGAGATGGTCATCCTCCAGGGAGAACTTCTCCTCCGGGAAGCGGAGGTCGGCGGAGAGCGGAAGGGTCCCAAGGCCCAGCCGAAGCCGCAGGAAATCCTCGTGGCCGGCAGTGCGCTCCCACAGGTCCCGCCGTCGCTCCCGTACGCGGTCGCGGCAGCTTTCCAGACTAGGCGCATTCTCCATCAAGATTTCCTTCTGCGCCGTGCTGATGGCATAAATCTGGTTCCGGACCTCGTCCAGGTATGCTAGGTATTTCTCCTGGCGCATCGTCTCGGCGGCCAGGCGCTTCTTTTTTTCATGCCGCTTGGTGAGCATGGGCCAGAGCAGAGTGCCGGCCAGCATGGACACCGACATGGCCAGAGTGGGGAGGGCGGTAAGCAATTCAGTCTCCCCCAAAAGGAGGTTGTTGACCGCGATGCCGCCCATGATGACAGCCGTCATGCCCATGGTGAGGGCGGGCCCCAGCAGCAGGGGCAGCGGGACCTCCTCCAGCTTTTGCCGGCCAGGTGGAGGGTCTACCCGCAGGGTTTCCTGCGGTAGACTTCGGCAGAACCGAGGGGAGCGGAAAAAACGCTCAGACTGCCACTCTTTTTGGTAGGAGGGAGCTACCTCCGCCGGCTCCTGGGGCGGGAGGGGCTGGAGGCTGCCGGATACCCGGACCGCTCCGTCCGGGTCGTTTACCGCCAGGAAGCCCGCACCAGGGATTAGCTTGAGCCCCATGATGTAGACCACGTCTCCCGGAGAGAGGGGGGTGGTGGCGATCCGCCGCCCATTGACAAAGGTACCGTTGCTGCTCTGGGTGTCGGTGACGCTCCAGGCCCCTTTCTGCCAGATCAGGCAGGCATGGTGACTGGAGGCATACTGGTTTTGAAAGACGATTTGGTTCTCTGGAGCCCGGCCAATGTCGATCCGGCACTCCCTCGGTAACAGGAACTTTCGAAAGGTCCGTCGGTCCTGGGTGGCGGGCTCCAAAAAGAGGAGGGCCCTGGTCCCATCTCCCCGGTACCGGGCCGCCACCACCTGATTTTCCCCTTCCAGGGGCACCTGGCCCATTTCCTCACCGGGGCCGTTTACCAGAGCCAGCACGGAGCTGCCCCGCAGCATCCACTGCCCCTGGACTCCTTCTACACTGGCCACCGGTCGGGCTCTGCCCTGGGGGTCCAAATCAGAGAGCCAGTACTGTCCGCTGACCCGCTGGGGCAGGGACATGGTGAACATCCGCTCCTTAGTGATCAGTCGTACCAGCATAGGCGCCACCTCCTGTTGCTGTTATCCTAGCAGCTCTTTGGCTAGATGCCCACAGCCCTGTCAAAAAGCATCGGATTTTTGTAAGAATCCCCGATTTCTCCCAATTCAGGAGGAAGAAGTCTCCCTCCCAGATGTTTCATCCTTCCCGGCCCAGATAGCGCAAAAATTCCTCCCGGACCGCCTTCCGGCGGCTCTGGCTGATCGGGACCACCGCCCCGTTCTCCATCAGGAAGTGGTCCCCCATGAACTGGCGCACCCGGTCCATATTCACCAGATAGCTCTTATGGCACTGAAGGAACCGGCCGTCCATCTGTAACAGAAGATTGCCCATCTTCTCATAGGTCTCCAGCCGCTCCTCATCGGTGAAAAGGCGGGCCAGACGGCCCTCACTCTCCACATACAGGAGGCTAGATGCCTCCACCACATAGACGGAGCCGCCCCGGTGGATCACAATCCCCTGTGACTTTTGCCGCTCCAGAGAGGCGATGGCCCGGTCTACTGTCCTGCGTAACAGCTCCACCGACACCGGTTTGAGGAGAAAGCCAATATGGCGGGTCTCATAAACCGCCGTGCAGTACTCCATTTTGGAGGTGAGATAAATCACCTGGAGCGGGGAGCTCTCCTTCATGCGGTGCCCGATGATGTCGATGCTGCTGCGCTCCCGCAGTTCAATCTCTGTCAGAAGCACATCGGAGCTGCCGGGGGCGGCGCAGAGGGAGACCTCCAGCGCATCCGGCCCATACATGTACTCCACCTTGCAGGGGTCGTAGAGACGGTGAAGCGTCGCGGCCAGACGGCCGGCAAAGTCCACATCGGTATCACATACAGCAAAGCGTATCATAGGGCCCCGTCCTCTCCCTTTGAGTCCTCCCTGCCCGCCAAAGGGCAAAACTGGGAGGACTCTCAATTTTTTCTTCCCTTCTCCCCCTCTTTTCGCTATAATATGAGACAGGAGGAGAGGGTATGTCCATATTTTCAGAGTATTTAAGTGCGCAGATCGCGCGAAAAGGGATCAACTACAGCCGGCTGGCCCAGCTCAGCGGTGTGGACCGGACATTGATCCATCACATGGCGCAGGGCCGCCGCAAGCCCTCCGGCCCCGAGGTGGCAGAGCGTCTAGCCGCTGGGCTGGCCCTGACCCCAGAGGAGCGGGAGGAGCTGCTCCGCCGCTGTAGGATCGTCCAAATCGGTGAAAAAACCTATCTACGCCGCCAAGCCGTCCAGAAGATGTTGTGCGGCATCTCCATGACAGGACACTGGGCCGCGCCGGCAGCACACAATGAGACAGATTTTATCCCCCCGCCAGTCTGCTGTGGAGCCGCCCAGGTCCGGGTGCTGCTCCAGCGCCTGATCGACCGGGAGCGGGCCGTGGAAGGTGGAACGATAGACCTGCTGGGTCAGCCGGAGAACGCCTTCCTACTCCAGCTTCTGCAAAACGCCTCCGCTGGGTCCGCACTCCACATTCGGCACATCCTCTGTCTGGACAACGGAGCGGATGCGGAGGAGACCAATCTCCGCTGCCTGGGAGAGCTGCTGCCTACCTTGCTGGCCAGCGGGAACTATGAGGCCTATCACTACTACAGCGCCTTGTCTTCTGCCGCCGGACACATGACCCCCTTCCCCATTCTGCTGCTCACCAGCAGCTGCGCAGTGCAGCTCAATGCGGACTATACCGCTGCAATCGTCAGCACCGGCCCTGCCTTTCATCTGCTGGAGAAACATTTTCAGGAGAGCCTTCGGCACTGCCGCCCGTTGGCCCGGGCCGCGGATGACCTGGGACATTATCTGGAGAATTATGGCATCATCTGGGACCGCATCCAAGCGGGAGAAAAAGATACTTTTCTCAACCTGGTGCCCGATCTGTGCTGCATGCCCTTTCTGGACCGGGAGCTTCTGGAGGCCCATTTGCTCCAGAGCCTGCCCGACCGGGAGGTCATGGTGGAGCGCCTGTTCCAGCTTACCCGGAAAAGTCTGGCTGGTGTACGGGAATACCCTGTGGTCCAGTTTCTCTGTCTGGAGGGAGTATGGCGTTTTCTGCGGACCGGCCGTTTTTCCGAAGCCCCCGACGCCTTCTATACTCCCATCTCTCCCGCCGGCCGGGCCCGAATCCTCCGGCGAGTCATTCAGGAGGCGGAAGCGGCAGAGCATTTCCAGCTCCGGCTTTATAATCATACACTTCTGCCCTTCCCGGACGCCCTCTCTCTGACCATAGGACTTGAAGAGCAGACCGTCTGCATGAACTGCAGAGACGCCGGCTCCAGCTTCACCGCTCTCTCCCTGCAGGAGCCCAGCCTCTCAAATGCCTTTGCCGACTACTTTTTCAGCCTTCTGGAAAACCCCGCGGTCCTTTCCAAGCAGGAGAGCCTGGCCCAGCTTCAGGCCATACAGAAGGCCTTTGAAAAAAATGGCGCCAGTGATTCCATCTCTTCTATCGTACGCCGGAAAAATTGTTCTGACGATATGTGACAAAAACTGTGACAGCTTTTTCACTCCCAGAGAGATTTCCCGAGCCCTCTTTTCGGTGTTTAGGCCGTCGATTCAGACACTTTGACTCCTCCAGCTTTTTGTGTCGACTGCCCCATCTGCTCCAGTACAAAGGTCCAAGTCCGGGGCAGCAGGTTCTTTGCTCACGTTTTCGTTTGACAAACATTCCTTACCATAATTTTATCGGAGAGATTGATCTATCCCCGGAGTACATCAAGACAAACACATAAAGCCCAAGCGCCAGCCCGCCACCATATAGATTGCAATATAGATTTCTGAATGACTTCACTGGCAAAAGCAGACCGCTGCGCGGCGAAATCAAAAGAGCCATGGCCATATCCCTCAAGGGAATGGCCATGGCTTTTTTACTACATCATTGTATTCTATAAAATTATAAAATCAAAGCTTGTTTTCCCATTTACAGTATTCCCAGCGGTGTGTAATCGGGGTCACTGGCTGTCAATGTAGCCACGGGCATCCTATCGCGATTTCGTATAGAGATTGCGCTGCCCAGAGGCACGAGCCCCGCCGCTTGGCCTCGTTGTCAATTTTTAAAAAAGTCCCAGCAATCTAAGATGAATTATAATGTTTCTTTAGATGTCAAGCGCTTTTTCATAGATTGGGCCAAAACAGTTTACGCCGCTGCAGATGCTGGCTTCAGAATGCCCACCCGCTCCAGGACCTCCGCTGCATAGTGGACAGGAATGATCTCCAGGGCCTGCTTGACCTCCTCGGCCACATCCATCAGGTCGTCCACATTTTCCTCAGGGATAAAGACCTTCTTCACCCCGGCCCGCTGGGCGGCCATCAGTTTCTCCGGCAGACCGCCGATGGGCATGACTACGCCCCGCAGGGAGACCTCGCCGGTCATGGCGTACTCCGCGCTCACCGGCGTACCCGTCACCAGGGAGGCCAGGGCAGTGGTCAGGGTAATGCCCGCCGAGGGACCGTCCTTGGGCACCGCTCCCGCCGGGACATGGACGTGGAGGTCGTTCTTTTCAAACCGCTCCGCCTGGTCCGGGAACATGGACTTCACCAGGCTCACCGCGATCTGCACGGACTCCTTCATCACATCGCCCAGCTGGCCGGTGATGATCGTCTTGCCATTGCCCTTGGCGAGCAGAGACTCGATGAACAGGATCTCCCCGCCGGCCTGGGTCCAGGCCAGCCCGGTCACGATGCCGGGGGCTTTGGCCTCCAGAACACGGTCGTGTCGAATAGGTGCGGTCTCCAGAAGCGCCCGCAGGTCGCCGGGCTCCACGGACACCTGCTCCGCCTCGCCGCTGACCAGCTTCACCGCAGCCGCCCGGCACAGGGTGTCCAGCCGGTTCTTCAGTCGCCGGACGCCGGCCTCCATGGTGTAGTCGGAAATGACGGCGCGGAGGGCGTCATCGCTGACGGCCAGCTGCTCCGCCTGGATGCCGGCCTTCTCCATGGCCTTGGGCAGCAGGTGCCGCCTGGCGATCTGAAACTTCTCCAGAGCGGAGTAGCCCGGGAAGGAGATGACCTCCATCCGGTCCAGCAGGGGGCCGGGGATGGTGTCGGTGGTGTTGGCGGTGCAGACGAACAGCACGTCGGAGAGGTCATAGGGCACATTCATGTAGTGGTCAGTGAAGGTGGCATTCTGCTCCGGGTCCAACACCTCCAGCAGGGCGCTGGAGGGGTCACCGCCGTAGTCCCGTACCAGCTTATCCACCTCGTCCAGCACCACCACGGGATTGGAGGCACCGCTGCGGCGGATGCCCTCCATGATGCGGCCAGGCATGGCGCCGATGTAGGTGCGCCGGTGACCCCGGATCTCCGCCTCGTCCCGGACGCCGCCCAAGCTCACCCGCACATACTTGCGGCCCAGTGCCTTGGCGATGCTCTGGCCGATGCTGGTCTTGCCGGTACCCGGCGCGCCCACGAAGAGAAGGATGGAGCCGGACTGCTTCTTGTTCAGGGCCATGACAGCGATCTGCTGGAGGATGCGGCCCTTGGTCTTCTTCAGGCCGAAGTGGTCCTCGTCCAGCACAGCTTTTGCTGCCTTCAGGTCGATATCAGTGGCCGGCTCCTTCTTCCAGACCAGGCTGGTGACGAAGTCCAGATAGTCGTAGAGCATCCCGTACTCGTGGCCGTCCTTGCCCTCCTGCTTCATGCGGTTGAGCACCTTTTCCGCCTCGGCCCGGGCGGTGTCGTTCATGCCGGACTCCCGGATCTTCTGCTCGAATTTCTGAACGTCGGTCACATTCTCCGGATGGAGCTTGTCCAGCTCATCCTGGAGGAAATCGATCTGCTTGCGGATGGCCTGCTCCCGGTAGAGCTGCTCGTTGTTCTCCTTCTGGGCACTCTGGGCCTCGCGGTTGACCTTGAACAGCTCTAGGGATTCATAGAAGGCCTTCTCCATATTCTCCGCCCGCCGGGCCACAGAGTCCTCGGCCAAAATGGCGAACTTTTCCTCGCTGGAGATCTGCAGCATGGAGGAGGTGAAGGTAATGAGCTCGTTCATGTTGCTCCAGCGCATGATGTAGTTCCGGGCGCCCATGAGCCACTGGGTCCCCTCCAGAGCGTCCAGCATGGCCGCGCGCATCTTCTGGAACCGCTCCTGCTGCTCCTCCAGGTCCAGGTCGCTGATCTCCGGCCGGGTACGCAGTTGGGCCTGGAAATGCTTCCCGTCCGGCTGGATGCCGTCCAGATCCACCCGACTGGTGGTGCGGACCAGAGCCCACTCGTTTTCGATGCTTTCCACCACGCCCCGGGTGGCGATGGGATAGACATCCTCTGCGGAGATATGCCCCTCCTTCTCGTCCCGCGTCAACATGAGGAACAGGACTTTGTCGCCTGCGGCCACCGGCTTGTCCGACTTGCTGTTCAGATACTCCAGCTGGAAGTAGCAGGAGACATCCGGCAGGGACAGCATATTGTAATAGGAAATGGTAATCACTTGGTTTCACCTCGTTCAGATTGTTTCAATCCAGTTTTTACATCATTCAAGATTCGGGTCCAGCTTTTCCAAGGCGGCCCGGCACTCGTCCGGCACCTGACTGCACAGAAGGGTGCGGACCACATCCTCGGTCCCGGCCTGGCAGGCGGTCTCATAGTACCAGCACTTGTATTCCAGCAGGGAGAGGGTCTCCTGCAGCTCGGCGATCTGCCGCTCCACGGCGGCCTTTCTGCGCCGGAAGATCTCCAGCCGCTGCCCCAGCGTGGCGTCCCCCTCCTGGGCCAGGCTGATGAAGGCCTTGATCTCCTTGATGGACAGTCCGGACTTCTTCAGGCATCCGATGACCTTAAGGGGGGCGTAGTCCTTGTCTGTGAACATACGGATGCCGCCCCGGGACCGCTCCACGAAGGGGAGCAGTCCCTCCTGGTCGTAGTACCGCAGGGTGGACGCAGCAATGCCCAGGAGCTGGGCCATCTCCCCCACCGTATAGAGCATACGATCACTCCCTATCCGTCTTTAACTTAAAGTTACTTTAATATTGATAAGTTACTTATATATAATACAGCTGCTTTTATCAGAAAGTCAATGAACATTCTGTAAATTTCTGTCACAGTCTTATGGGAAGGCAAAGCTTCCCTTGCAACGACAAATGCCGCGGCGTCGAAGCAGCGGCATTTGTTTCCTTACTATAACGCTACTCTCTCCTGCGAGATTGAACAGATTACAGCTACTTTTGAAGAAGCTTGCCCCGATCTAATTGGCATTCTTCGTTGTGCTGGAATTGAAATTTCAAGTGAGGCCCCCTCAGAGTTCCATTCAGAAGCAGAAATTTGTATTGCCAATATCAATATAGTCTGAAAATCAGAAAAGTCGTGCATCAATATCTGGAATATGCTATAATCGTAATGATTCATTAAGTATAATTGATAGACTTTGCAACAGCCTCTACGATTCAGAGATGCCCTATCTATGAGGTTGAAGCCGGGACAATTTGCTTTTTGCTTAGAAATGATACATAATTTTTATTTTGATACTATTATATATGCTATGAATCCTGTGTGAAGCGATCCGAGTCTCCAACAAGTGCTGCGTCACCAAAATATTCGGACAGCTCCAGAAACGAGGACGGGCCTATGACACAAAAAAACATCGGGTTATCAGACGAGACGCATAAGCAGGATTCCCTTCTGGAGGAGCTGCAGCGGCGCGCCACCAAGGACGCGCTGTCGGGCCTGATGAACCGGGAGACCCTGGAACTGCACATCAAGGAGCGGTTGAAGGCAATGACACCGGAGGAGACCTGTGCACTGTTCATCGTGGATCTGGACAACTTCAAACAGGTCAATGACACCCTGGGCCACCGAGCGGGGGATCAGGCCATCCGCCAGTCCGCCAGAATCCTCTCCGGTCTGTTCCGGGCCGGAGACATCGTGGGCCGCCTGGGCGGGGATGAATTTGTCGTATTTCTGTGCGGGCAGATATCCGAAAAGCTGGTGCGAGGGAAAGCGGCCGCCATCTGTGAGAATCTGCACCTAGCACTGGGTGACCGCACGGTCGTGAATGTCACGGCCAGCGTCGGCGTCCATCTGGCCGGGAGGGGGCAGGAATTTGACGGCTTATACCAGGCTGCCGATTTGGCCCTCTACAAAGCCAAGAAGGCCGGAAAGCACAGGTTTTGCCTAAAGAGCCGGGATGGCTACCAGGAGGCACGCAGTGAGGACGTCCGCCCGGTCAACTCCATCACCCTCAGCGGTCTGCTGGAGAAGATGGAGAGCGGTGTGGCGTTGCTGGAAATGGGGGATGTCCCCCGAGTGATTTATGTCAGCCCCAGCTTCTGCCGCATCATTGGAAGTACTCCGGAGGCTTATCCGCTGCCTAAGCCGCTGACCGACCTGATCCATCCGGATGACCTGAACCCCCTCCTGGACACCCTGAGGGAAGGACTCCGACGGGGAGAGATCGTGGAGCATACCCACCGTGTCCTGGGTGGCGGCGGGCAGCGCTGGCTCTGGTGGCAGATTCGTGCCGCGCAGGTTGAGCATGACGGAGATAATCCTGTGATGCTCATCACCACCACGGATGTCTCCCAGTATAAGGAGGCCCAGCAGCAGCAGGAGGAACAGATCCGGCGGCTCCAGACTGCCTTTGACCAGACCACCAAGCAACTCTGGGAGGTGGACGTTTCCACCGGAGTGTTCCGGACCTTTCCGCAGGACGGAACCCGCAGAATGGTGGAATGGGAGCTGAAGCACTTTCCTGATGAGCTGATTGACGGTGGCTGGATTCACCCCGACTCGGTGGTACGGTTCCGCACCTTTGCCCAAGAGCTGCTGAGCGGCCGTGCCCAGGGGTTCGGCAACTTCGCTGTGCGCAGCAAGAGTACCGGATACTACAGCTGGGCCACTGTCTCATACCGGATGCTCTTTGACGATGTGGGCCGGGCGGTACGGGCGGTGGGCGTACTGGAGGATTTGCCCCGAAATTTCACTGGCACTGAGGGATCCTTCCCGGATCAGCGCCAACTGCCCGAGGGCTTGGTGGCAGACCTGATCGTGCGTATGCGGGCCAATCTGGATATGGACACGGTGGAGGAGCTGTGGATCGAGGGCTCCGATCTCAGCGGACAGGTGCAGGACACACGCTGTTCGGAGATTCTGCAACTGGAGAAGCGGAATATCTTCTGCGAGGGGAGTCAGAAGGGCTTTCTGGACAGCTTTGACCGGAACCGTCTGCTCGAGGTGTACCGGGAGGGCCGGCGCTGGCTCTGCGCAGAGTACCGGCGGGCGGATGGCAGCGGCAATATCCGCTGGGTACGCCATGTGCTGTATCTGACGGAGGAGCCCATCTCCCGGCAGGTCTACCTCTTCGTCTACCTCATCTGGGTGGATCCAGACCGGCAGTTTGAACAGGCAATCCGCGGGGATACACAGCGCGACCCGGTCACCCGGCTGTATGACCGGGAGTCTGTCCAGCGCATTGCGGAGCAGCTATTCTCCCAAAGGAAGGGCGGCAACCGCGCGGTGGCGATTCTGCAGGTCAACGGCCTGGATAAGCTGCCTGCCGACCAGGGAACGAACGAGATGCGCTATGCCGTTACGGTGGGTCTGTCCCTGGTGCTGGGTGGCAGCTGCCTTCTGGGGCAGAACAGTCCCCATCAGATGGTGATCGTGTTCCCAAACGTGACGGGAAAGGAGGGGCTGCGCCGCCGGCTGGAGGAGGCCGTAGGTGTCCTGCGGCAGATGCTTTCCACACGGCCCGAATACAACATCCTACGTTTTGTCATGGGTGTTGACCTGATGCCCGCATCGACCGCCAATTACCGCGCCATGCTGGCCCGGGCGGTGCGGGTGTGTGCCCTCTGGTGGAGCGCGGCGTCCGACACCGTGGCCTTCGCCCAGGAGCGGGAGGATTGGGGGTGGTTGCAGCCGCAGGCCCAGGATTGTGAAGAACAGATGCTTATCCGGTCCCCGGAGTTAGAACGGCCTCTGTTGGAGCAGGAAAAGGATGTGGCCTTGGACTGCGTTTCCACCATGCTCTCCGCCCGAACCCTGGATGCCTCTCTGCTGGGGGTGCTGCAGACCATCGGCGGCTACTACCGCGCGGATCGGGTCTATACCCTGATGCTGGTGGAAGACCGCTGCGCGGTGATCATGACCTTTGAGTGGACCGGCGCCTGCAAGCGCAGCATCCAGCAAGCAGTGTCTGGGATGCGGCTGGAGCGGTTTCCACTCCTGAAGCGGTGTATGGAAGAGCGGGTTCCGGCCTTTCTTATCCGGCACCTCCCGCCTGGTCCGGAGAGTGACGGGTCAGAGGAAAAGACTTGGCATTTTACAGCATTTCCCCTGATCAATGGCCAAGAAATGGAGGGCTTCCTGTGCATTGAGAACGCCCGAGAGCACCCTACAGACGCGGCCTTATTCAGCACCCTGATCCCCTTCATGCTGCAGCAGAGGGAGCGGTTCCGCAGCGAAGGGCACCCGACGGGGGCGACGGAGCGGCTGATGGGCCTGCCGGATTTGCGGGCCTATATGGAGACGCTCTATACCATCACCTCGGAGAACTACAGCTCCATGGGCGCGGTGTGCCTGGACATCCCCAGCCTGTCCGCCATCAACAGCCGGTTTGGATTTGAATATGGCAGCAGGATGCTCTGGTATGTGGCCAAGACGCTCTCGGAGCTCTTCGGTTCGGCGTTGCTGTTCCGTACCTGGGACACGGAATTCGTTATCTTCTGTTCCAACACCACCCGGGAGGTTTTTGTGGGCTACTGCGGCCGCTTGCGCTCCATCCTCCAGCGGCGCTACCCCGGGCAGGTGCGCATTGGCCGGGCCTGGTCGGACGGCTTCTTCACTGGCAGCCGCCTGGCCAAGGAGGCAAAAGCCGCCATGCAGATGGAGTTTGCTGGGTCGGCCGCAGGCCCACGGGCGGGGAACGAATCAGTAGAACCGTATGCCACCGTGGAGGAAGTGGTGCAGGACGGCAGATTCACCGTCTACTTCCAGCCACAGATTGATATGCGCACCGGAGCGTTGTCCGGCGCAGAGGTGGTGATTCGGGGCGTGGCAGAGGACGGCGCCATTATCCCGCCGTCCCAGTTCATTGAGTACCTGGAGTCGTCCGGTATGATCCGGGAGCTGGATTACTTCGTCCTGGAGCAGGCTCTGGACCAGGCGGACCGGTGGCGAAAGTCAGGCCTGGGTGTCATCCCGGTGGCCGTCAACCTCTCCCGGATAACCCTGGCCCACCCCTCCTCTCTAGCCTCCGTGCTGGCCATCCAGAGCCGATATCCTGAATTCCCGACCTCTGCTCTGGAGCTGGAGATTACGGAGCGAGGTGACGGAATCGACACAGCTGGGTTCCAGGCCATCGTGGAGCGGTTCCACGCCTGCGGTCTGCGGCTGGGCCTGGATGACTTCGGCTCCCAGTACGCCAACCTGCCGCTATTTACCAACGTGAAGTTCGACACGGTGAAGCTGGACCGCAGCCTCATTGCAGATGTGGCCAGCAATCCCATCAATCGCACGCTGGTACAGGACATTGTCCGGATCTGCCGGACCTACGGCATAGACTGCGTGGCCGAGGGCGTAGAGACACAGGCGCAGGTGGATGCCCTTCTGGAGATGGATTGCTTCCATGCCCAAGGCTTTTATTACGACCGGCCGCTGCCGGCCGAGGTCTTTGAGGAAAAATATCTGCGGGGCGGCGCGTCCGCGGAATCAGATGTGAAAGAGGAGAAGCGGATATGAGTAAAGCAGATGACAGGAAACAAAAGGCGACGGCCACCGGCTCCGGGCAGGTGCCACTGGTCATCGGTATCGGCGCCTCTGCGGGAGGCCTGGAGGCACTGCAGCAGCTTTTCAGCTGTATGCCACCCAACAGCGGTCTGAGCTTTGTGGTGGTGCAGCACCTCTCCCCGGATTACAAGAGCCTAATGGCCGACATCCTGAGCAAGCACACCGAGATGCCGGTCTACCAGGCGGAGAACGGCATGGCCGTGGAGGCGGACACCGTCTATCTGATTCCCCCGAAAAAGTTTATGACCATCCAGGAGGGGCGGCTGGTTCTGTCTGACTATGCGCCGGCTTCCCTGAACCATCCCATTGACGTCTTTTTCGCCTCTCTGGCAGAGGAAAAGAAGGAGCACTCCATCGTGGTGATTCTCTCTGGAACCGGCACCGACGGAACCAACGGTGTCAAGCTGGTGAAGGAGCACGGGGGCCTAGTCATTGCTCAGGCCCCGGAGAGCGCCAAGTTTGACGGCATGCCCCGGAGCGTCATCAATACGGGCCTGGCCGATTTCGTCCTCTTCCCGGAGGAGATTGCCGAGGAGGTGTTGAACTTCTCCAATACCCCTGCATTGCTGCGCCCGCTTCGGAGCGACAGCCCCATGTACGAAGAGGACACGCTCTTCTCCGAGGAGGAGACCCTCTCCCACATCTATACGATCCTGAAAAATGCCAGTGGTATTGACTTTACTTACTACAAGCGCACCACCATCCTGCGGCGCATCGAGCGGCGGATGCTGGTTACCCATACTTCCACCCTAGCTGAGTTTGCCCGCCTGCTGGGGGACAACACCGAAGAAGTGCAGATTCTAGTCAAGGAGATTCTCATCGGGGTAACGAACTTCTTCCGGGATCCGGCCTTCTTCGAGAAGCTCAAGTACAACGCCATCTACAAGATCGTGGAGCGGGCCAGGGAGGACGAGCCCATCCGGGTATGGTCTGCCGGCTGCTCCACCGGCGAGGAGGCCTACTCCATTGCTATCCTGTTCCAGGAGGTGATAGAGGAGCTGAATGTACGGCGGGACGTGAAGATCTTCGCCACCGACGTGGACAGCCGGGCCATCGAGCAGGCCAGCAAAGGGATATTTTCGGAAAACATCGTGGATGACGTCACCCCCGCCCGCTTGGCCAAGTACTTTCTGAAGGGGAGCGACCAGTATCAGATATCCAAGGAGATTCGGCGGATGATCGTATTCGCCACCCACAATATGTTCTCTGACCCGCCCTTTGGCAAGCTGGATCTGATCTCCTGCCGGAATGTGATGATCTATTTTCAGCCGGTAATGCGCCGGGGCCTGTTCGCCATCTTCCACTCGGCCCTGAAAAACGGCGGCTTCCTCTTCCTAGGCAAGAGCGAGACGGCCGGAGAGTATGTGAATCTATTCAAGCCCGTGTGTCCAGCGGAGAAGGTCTATGTCCACAAGGCCGAGGGAAAGGTAGAGGATTTGACGCCCCCCGCCTTCAATATCCCCAATATTCAGAACATTTCCCTGAAAAGTATCCGCGGAGGGATGGGCCAAAGCGACGAGACGGCGATGGAGTACCGCTACTCCCACTTCCTGGAACGGCACCTGCCCGCCTCGGTAGTGCTGGATGCCAACGACACCGTGCTCCATTTCTTCGGTAGCTACAGCGACTACCTATCCATTTCGCCGGGGAAGGCATCCCTGAACTTCTACCATATGCTGAGCAAAGACCTGTCCCTGCCAGCGTCCACCGCCATCAGCCGCTGCCGCAGGGACCACGCAGCAATCACCTACACCGGCATTGCGGTGGACTGCCCCTCCGGGCGGAAGGTCATCGACCTGACCGTGGAGCCCATCCCCGACGAATCCAGCGAGGAGGATGGGCTGGTGGCCGTACTTTTCCAGGAGAATATGGCCCCGGCTGTGGATGGCGAGGTGGAGAAGTTTGACCTGGACGTCACTGCTGCCCGGCGCATCGCCGACCTGGAGCGGGAATTCCAGGTATCCCAGAGCGACCTTCGCGCTACCATCCAGAGGCTGGAGACGGTGAATGGTGAGCTCCAGGCGGCCAATGAGGAGTTGCTCACCGCCAACGAGGAGTTGCAGAGCTCTACGGAGGAGCTGCAATCGGTGAACGAGGAGCTGTATACCGTCAACACCGAGCACCAGTTGAAGCTGGACGAGCTGACCACCATGACCAATGACCTGTCCAACTTCCTGTCCTCCACCATGATCGGCATCCTCTTTGTGGACAGCAATCTGAACATCCGCATGTTCACGGAGTATGTGGGCCGGGAGTTCCAGCTGATGGAACACGACATCGGTCGCACTATCCAGATTTTCGCCCATAGTTTCCCTGACGAGGAAATCGACCGGGACTGTCGGACGGTGTTGAAGGACCTCAAGTCCATCGACCGGGAGGTGACGGCCATGAACGGCCGTTGCTACACCCTGCGCATCGCCCCCTATCGGACCACAGAGAACAGTATCCGCGGTCTGGTCATCACCATCATCGACAGTCTGGGCACTCCTTTGCGGGATGGTGCGGACTCGAATTGACGGTTTATTCCGGGGAACTTTGCGCCCGATTACACAGTGGGCCGGGACGGCGTCCCGGCCCTGACTGGTATAGCAGGAGGTTGTTTCCTGGGCATAGGCCGCTGAATCCGACCACAGGAATCACCACAGAGCCGGCTGGAATACCCGGAAACCTTGTGAAATAAAAGTGCCAGAAAAAATATAGATTAAGCGGAAATATTTAAAAATATCCGAAAGTAATGCAAAAATCTTTTTGTTGGGTTTCGCATTGCAGGGATTGTCGGTTCGAATCCGATCAGGTCTACCAAGTCGAAAAACCACTGCAGATTTCTCTGCGGTGGTTTTTCATTTGACCAATGATACAAAGCACTTTTTCAAAGTGCCCTATGCTTTTTGAGCATCTTTTACGGGAAAAGCCCGCACCGTGTTTTACGGCGCGGGCTTTTGTATCATGGGCCGTTAAGCTGCCTGCAGGGCGAGGACCTCGTCCACCCAGTGGGCAACATCGCTCAAAGAATTGGCGGTCAGGCCGTCCGCCAGAGTCGCGTTGGGGATCTGTTCTTCAAAAATATGCAGGCTGTTGTCGATGAGACTGTAGGCACTGGTGCACAAAGGCGCCACGATCTTACCGTCAAAATCATAAGAGGCCAGGAAGGTGGAGATCATGGCCGGAGCCTCGTCCCACCAGATGGGGTAGCCGATGAAGATCACCTCATACCCATCCAGGCTGTCCACATCCACCGTGATCTCCGGCTGAGTCCCGTTGTCGATCTCGGCCTGCGCCTCTGTCTGAAGGTCCTCATAGGGCTCCGCACGTTGGATTTCAGCCAAATCGCCTCCAGTCTGCTCCGCGATCAGCTGGGCCACCTCCTCGGTATTGCCGGTCTGGGAGAAATAGGCCACCAGAACACTGTTGCCAGCTGCGCTGTCCGGCTGGTCCGGTGTCTGCGGCTGGGACTGGGTGTAGCCCAGCTCCGCCACCCAGGCGGTCACATCGTCCCGGGCGCCTGCCACGCTGTTGCGGGAGACCGAGAAGCCGTTGCTCTCCACCTGGGCGCCCAGTTCCTCCGCGGCAAGGGTGCGGATGGTACCCGCGAAGCCGCTGCCGCCATGGGCGGTAAAGGGAATGATCGTCTTTCCGCTGAGGTCATAGGTATCCAGGAAGGTGTACATGGGCATGGGCAGGTCGGCGTTCCAGATGGGGTAACCAAGGAAGATGACATCGTACTCGTCCAGGTCGTCCAGGTGGGTGGACAGTTCCGGACGGGCGTTGGCCTCCCCCTCGGCCGCCGCGAAGGCCAGCAGCTCCTCATGGGTGCCGGGGTAGGTCTGGACGGTCTCGATGGCGAAGAGGTCGCCGCCGGTCTCCTCCTGGATGGCCTGGGCGATGAACTCCACGTTGCCCATCACCTGGCCGTTCTCTACCACACGGCTGGCGGAGGCCACCGCGTCCGCGCCGTCGGTCTCCGGTACGGAGAAGTAGGCCACCAGGATGTTTCTCTCTTCGCTCCCGGAGGGCCCCTCCTGTTCGGTCTGCGCATAGTTGCTCAGGATCGTTGCCACCTCGGCGCGGGTCGCGCTGATGCCGGGCTCAAACCGGTTTCCGGCTCTGCCGTTGATGATGCCGTTTGTCCTGGCCCAATCCACCGCCTGGGCGGCCCAGCCGGAGATGTCCGCCTCGTCCGCGAAATCCTGGCTATCGGCGGCGCTGGGGCTCCCCGCATACCGCCACAGGATGACGGCGATCTGCTCCCGGGTCACGGGGTCGTTGCTGCCAAACAGGCCGCTGCCATATCCGCTGATGATCCCGTCCTGGGCCGCCCAGAGGGCGGCGTCTTCATACCAGGCCCCGGCAGGCACGTCCAGAAAGGATCTGGTCCCCGACACCGCCGGACTGCCCGCCATACGATAGAGGACCGTGGCCAGCATGGCACGGGTCATCGTGTCATCGGGGGAAAAGGTGGTATCGCTGGTGCCGCTCATCAGGCCGTTGTCCCGTACATATCCCACGGCATCCGCATACCAGCTCCCGGCGTCCACATCGGAAAAACCGGTGTCCCCCACCGCCGCAAAGGCACTTATGGCAAGAGACAGGCCAACTGCCGCCGCAAGCGCCAGGGAGAT
>DWWJ01000200.1 GCA_019119795.1 Candidatus Intestinimonas pullistercoris | reverse complement strand
GGCTACACCCTGGACCTGGGCGGGCTGGGGGACCGGCTCCTGGACGTGGTCAACGCCCTCTTCGCCGTGCTGGCCTTGCTGGGCATCGTGGCCGACCCAACCACTAAAGGCGTGGGCGACAGCGCTCAGGCTATGACCTATGACAAGCCGAAGGAGGGCTGACCATGCCCGACGAGAAGTGCATCATCGACCCGGAACGGGACTGCATCGGCAAGGCCGCCGCCGCCCTCCTGGAGAAACGGGTCGCCGACCTGGAGGCGTGGCGAAAAGACTCTAAAGAATTCCATGCCAAGTTCTACGACTGGCAGAGGGAACAGATCGCCAGAGACGCAAAGCTGGACGAACGGCTCTCCACTATGGATAAGAACATCGGCAAGTTGGTCTCCTGGCAAGAGGGGCAGCAGGCCAAACCCGCCAAACGCTGGGAGACCGTCATCGCCGCCATCATCACCGGCGTGGTAGGGTTCCTCCTGGCACGGTTCGGGGTGGGGTGATATATTGCTGTATAGTGCCCTAGATATCCTAGGGCACTATACTTATAAGATGCTATATCTTCCGATAAGGACTGCATTGAGGACCTTCGGTTCTACCCGACCCAGAACTCTCAGAGCGCCATTGAGCGGGCCATCAGCATCAAGCCCGGGACGGCGGAACTGCTCTATGTTTACATCGACGTGGAGCCTGTAGGCTTCAACCGCGGCTTCTACACGGTGGATGTCCGCTACTTCTACCGGGTCACCGCCGACGCCTTTGTGGGGGCGGCCCGGCCGGTGGAGATCTGCGGCCTGTGCGTCTTTGACAAGCGGGTCATCCTCTTCGGCAGCGAGGGGAATGCCAAGATCTTCAGCTCCGAGGCCTGCTTCGGCAGCCTGGACGAGCAGAACATGCGCAAGAGCAATCTCCCCACTGCTGTGGTAGAGGCGGTAGATCCAATCGTCCTGAGCATGAAGCTAGTGGACGTGTGCGAGTGCCGCCCCTGCGACTGCGAGCTCACCGAGATCCCGCCCTGTATCTGCTCCTGCTTTGGCAGCGATCTGTGCTTCGGCGGGGAGAACAAGCGGGTCTATGTCACCCTGGGCCAGTTCTCCATCATCCGCCTGGAGCGGGAGACTCAGCTCCTCATGCCGGCCTACGACTACTGCATGCCGGAGAAGGAGTGCGCCTGCGGCTCCTGCGGCGAGGAGGACCCCTGCGAGATCTTCCGCCACGTCAAGTTCCCCGTGGACGAGTTTTTCCCGCCCAACAGCCTCTCCCGCGGCGACGACGGCCAGGACCTGCCCCACGGGTGCTGCTGAGGGCCTCCGCCCTCTCATACCAAGGAAACGGATGCGGCTCTTTCAGCAGAGCCCGCGGAAAGCTGAGGGGCGCCTTCGGGCGCCCCTCTCTTTTTGGAGAAATGCGCTAGAAAACAGGCCCTGGTCTGTCCAAAGATTTTACAGAAAAAGGGGCGGGAGGACGTTGCAAATACAGAGGCCTTGGGATATGATAACGGAGAGAGGCGGAGGCCTCTGCGCCCCGCTCAAAAAAGGAGAAACGAGCCATGAATGTGACCTTTGAGGCAGTCAAACAGTCCCAGGAGATCCAGACCTATATTACCCAGGCGGACGCATCCCTGCTGGCCCTGGGCTACACCGAGCACAGCTTTGCCCATGTGGGCCGGTGCGCCAAGGTGGCGGGGGACCTGCTGCGGGACCTGGGCTATGACGAAAAGACGGTGGAGCTCTGCCGCATCGCCGCCTATATGCACGACATCGGCAACGTGGTCAACCGCAACGACCACGCCCAGACCGGGGCGGTGATGGCCTTCCGCATTCTGGACAAGATGGGCATGGAGCCCGCCGATGTGGCGGCGGTCATCACCGCCATCGGCCACCATGACGACCCCACCGCCTTCCCGGTGAACGCCATCGCGGCGGCCCTGCTGCTGGCGGACAAGACCGACGTGCGCCGCAGCCGGGTCCGGAACCGGGACACCATCAACTTCGACATCCACGACCGGGTCAACTACGCCGTGGAGCGCTCTGGCCTGACCCTGGACCAGGAGCGCCGGACGGTCACCCTCTCCCTGAGCATCAATACAGAAGTCTGCGCCGTCATGGACTACTTCGAGATATTTTTGAAGCGGATGCTCCTGTGCCGGAAGGCGGCCGAGTTTTTTGGACTGGCCTTCCATCTTGACATCAACGGGCAGGACCTGCTATAGTATTCTCCGCTCTGCCTCCGGCCAGGGACCGGAGCCATGATGTTTTGAAGAAGGGGAGTCCTGCGCTGTGCAGAATCAGATCACGGAGGGGCCTATCCTGCGGCCCCTCCTTGCGTTCTTCTTTCCCATCCTGCTGGGGACCTTTTTTCAGCAGCTCTACAACACGGTGGACGCCATCATCGTGGGAAACTATGTGGGGACGGCCGCCCTGGGGGCGGTGGGGGGCTCCACCGCCATCATCATCAACTTTCTGGTAAACCTCTTTGTGGGCATCTCCTCGGGGGCCACGGTGGTCATCGCCCAGCACTACGGCGCCCAGCAGGGGGAGGATGTCTATGAGGCCGTCCACACCGCCGCGGCCCTGGCCCTGGCGGCCGGAGGGGTCATTACCATCGCGGGCATCCTCCTCTCCGGTCCAGCCCTCCGGCTCATGGACACCCCGGAGGACGTGATGGACTACGCCGTGGTCTACCTGCGGGTGTACTTCTGCGGGACGGTGGCCTCCTTTGTCTACAACATGGGGGCCAGCATTCTCCGGGCGGTGGGGGACACCAAGCACCCCCTCTATTTCCTCATGGCCGCCTGCCTCACCAACATCGTGCTGGACCTTTTTTTCGTGGCAGTCCTGGGTCTAGGGGTCTTTGGCGCGGCCCTGGCCACGGTGATCTCCCAGGTGGTCAGCGCCGTCCTGGTGGCCATCTCCCTGCTCCGGCCGGGGAACGTCTACAGCGTGGTGCCCCGGGAGGTGCGCTTCCACCGGGAGAAGCTGGTGGGCATCCTCCGCATCGGCCTGCCCGCCGGCATCCAGTCCAACATGTACACCGTCTCCAACATGGTCCTCCAGTCCCGGATGAACCTCTTCGGCACGGTGACGGTGGCGGCCTATACCGCCTTCGAGAAGATCGACGGCTTCTACTGGATGATCTCCAGCGCCTTCGGCGTGTCCATCACCACCTTTGTCAGCCAGAATTTCGGGGCCCGGAAGTACCAGCGGCTCCGGCAGGGGGTCCGGGTCTGCCTGGCTCTGACGGCCGGGGTCAGCCTGGCCATCAGCCTGCTCTTCTGCCTGGGGGCGCCGGTGCTGCTGCGGATGTTCAGCCCCGACGGGGAGGTCATCGCCCTGGGGACCCATATGATGTGGTATATCTCTCCCTTCTACATCCTGTTCGTGTGCATCGAGATCTTCTCCGGTACCGCCCGGGGAGCGGGGGACGCCCTCAAGCCCATGCTGCTCACCTGCGGCGGGGTCTGCGTGCTGCGGGTGGCCTGGGTGGTGGTGGTGCTCTCCCACTACCCGGCGGTGGAGACCATCCTGGTGAGCTACCCCATCAGCTGGGGCATCACCTCTCTGCTCTACCTGATCTACTATTTCCGGGGAAATTGGCTCCGCCGCGGCATCGCCAAGGCGGGCTTCCCGGCAGAGGAGGACGGCACCCCAGCGGCGGCGAAATAAAAGCGGCAGACAAAAGAGCGGACGCCTCATGGCGTCCGCTCTTTTGCGCGTTCCGGGGTGGGATCAGGGAAGGATGACCCAGCAGACCCGCTCGGTCCGGTCCTCGTTGAAGGGGCAGAAGCTGTCCAGGCCCCAGGCGTCCCCAAAGACCTGGAAACCAGAGGCCAGGACCCCGGCCTGGAGGGCCGGGGCATCCTCCAGCGTTACCTCCTGCCCATTCACCAGGGCGGCGGTGCTGCCCACAGTGAGAGAGACGGTGGTCCCCCGGTAGGTGCAGACGGCGGTCTGGGTCTCCTGGTTCCAGGAATAGCCGGCCCCCAGGGCCTCGCACAGGGCCTGGACGGATAAGCTGTAGCCGGAGTCCTCCGAGAGCCGGTCCATCAGGGGGAGCTGGAAGGGATAGAGCTTCGGGTCCACCTCCACGGCGTAGGGCGCCCCGCCGTCCAGGGGGTAGGCCATGCCGTCAAAGACCACGGCCTCCAGCTGGGACAGGTCCAGGACCTGCTGGAAGCGGTAAAGGCAGGAGCCAGTGCCGTCCTCGTGGTACCAATAAGAGGAGAGACGGGCGGTAGTCTGCCCCATGGTGAGGAAGGTGCCCTCCTTGGTGAGGAAAAAGAACAGGGGCTCCACTTCGGCCTCCGGGCTCTCCCGCCAAATCTCGGCCCGGCAGCCGAAGGGACTCAGGGTCATGGCATCCATCCGGACCGTCCCGCCCTCAAGGTTGTAAAGGCGGGGCGCTCCCTGGCCGGTGGCCCCGATCTCCACGGTGACAGACTCGGCAGGGGAGAGGGGCACCGTAACGATCAGGTCCGGGTCCATGCAGGCTAGACGGACCTTGAGGTAGTGATCCTCCGGCTCCAGGGCGGCCAGAATGCGCCAGGTGCGGGAGGTCTCGGTAGCGGCCTCCCCAATCTCTTCTAGGTGCATTTCCAGAGACATGCGGGTGTGGATGCTGTTGTCATCAGACTGATAGATGGAAAAATGATCCTCTGGAACAGGGTCGCTGGGGTCCGCCACCGGACAGACGACAAAGGTGTCCATGTTGAAAAAGTCCTCTGTGTGGAGCACTGCGACGGCGGCCTCGTTCCGGGCCTCCACCCGGGCTACCAGATAGGCGGTCTCCCCGTCAGAGACCGAGCTCTCAACTGTTAAGGTATAATCCTTGTCGGATACTGTGCGGACCTCCCGGTCCACCAGCTCCTCCGCCGGAGAGGTGTCTCCCTGGAAAAAGGCGTTCAGCACGTCCCAGTGGGCGGCCACGCCCAGAGCAGCTCCGGCCAGGAGGACGGTGACGGCGGCAAAAACAGCGGCAAATCGAATTTTTTGTCCCATAGGGCGCTTCCTTTCCGAGGGAACGGTGTCCAGGACAGCGTTGACCCGCCGGAGGACGGCCTCGGAATTGGCCTCCGGGCAGGGGACCTCCGGGGGCACAGTGTCCCGCCAGAGCTCTTGCAAGGGATTTTGCTTCACAGGTCATTCCCTCCTTTCGTCAGGGTCTCCCGCAGGGCCTTCCGGCCCCGGTGGAGCCGGCTCTTGGCCGTGGAGAGGTTCAATCCCAGGTCCCGGGCCACATCCCGGAGCTTGTCCCCGTACCAGTAGTGGCGGAGAAAGAGGGTGTGGTCGGGCTCCTCCATGGCCTCCACGGCCCGCCAGAGGCGCTCGGCCCACTCCCGCTGCTCGACCGCCTCCTGGGGGCCTGGGCCGGGGGCCCGGTCGGTGTCGGAGAGGGGGAGGGGCACCGGCGGTTGGCGGCGGAGCCGGTCGGCGGCCTTGTTCCGGGCCACAGCGCCCAGCCAGGGCCGCAGGTCCCGGCCGGGCTCCAGCTCTCCGGCGTGGGTCCAGAGGGCCAGGAACACGTCGGAGACCACCTCCTCCACGTCCTCCCGGGGGGCTGTGCCCCCGCTGGAGAGGAGCCGCCACACCACGGTGCTCACATAGGGGGTGTAGCGCCGGATGGCCTGCTCCAGGGCGGAGCGGCTGTGCTTGCGCAGCCGTTCCGCCAGCTTTTGTTCCTCCAAGGGCCTTCCTCCTCTCCATGGTATGGTTTCTGAGCGCTTCCCGCGGGGCTGCTCTGCCTGGATATACGCGCCGGCGGGAAAAAGGTTGCGGGAAACGCAAAAAAAGTCCCGGCGCTCTCCCGCCGGGACTGGAGCAGTCAAGGGCCTGCTGGCTGGAAAGGGGGCCCGGTGGGGCAGTGGAGCACGGGCCTCAGCTCCCGTTCACCAGGGCATTGAGCACGGCGGCGGCCACGTTCCCCGCCGTCTGGGAGCCGCTGCCCCCCTCCTCTACCGCCACTACGAAGGCGTAGGGGGCATCCTCATTCCGCAGGAACCCGGCGAACCAGGCGGTGGGGGACTTGCCGCCCCCCACCTCAGCGGTGCCCGACTTGGCGCAGAGGTCCATATTGGGGAAGCGCCCGGCGCCGTAGCCCTCGGTGACGTTCCGGGCCATCATGTCGGCCAGGACCTGGGCTGTGTCACTGGAGACCAGCCGCTCCGTCTGGCGGGAGAAGTAGAAGGAGGGCGGGAAGCCCAGGGGGGTCTCCGTCCTGAGCACCAGCTGGGGCACCGCCGCCCTTCCGCCGTTGGCGATGGCCCCCATGTAGACCATGAGGGCGCAGGGATTCATGCGGTCGCTGCCCTGGCCCACGGCGGCCCAGCCCAGCTGGCCCGGAGTGAGCCCGTCAAAGGGGAAGCTCCCGGCCGCCGTCCGCAGGCCGCTGACCTGGTAGCTGCCGGTGAGGCCGGCCTGCTGGGTATAGCGGGAGAGGACGTCGGCCCCCAGCTCATTGGCCAGCTGGGCAAAGACCCCGTTGCAGGACTGGGTGTAGGCGCTGTAGATGTCCATCTCCCCGTGGGCCACGGGGCAGGTCACCAGCTCGTCTCCCACTTGAAGGGAGCCGGTGCAGGTGAAGGTCCGGTCGAAGAGGTCCGGGAGGGTCTCGATGGCGGCGGAGAGGGTCACAGTCTTGAAGACCGACCCCGGAGTGAGGAGGCCGGAGAGGAAGCGGTTGACGTAGACCCCTTCATACTGGGGGTCGCCCTCCTGGATGTCCGGCGGGTCAGCGGGGTCGTAGGTGGGGGTGGAGAGGAGGCAGAGGACCTCCCCGGTCTGGTAGTTGTAGACCCCCACCGCCCCCTTTTTGCCGTCCATGGCGTTGTAGGCCACATAGTTGAGATAGGCGTCGATGGTGAGGTAGAGGTCGTTGCCCTCTCCCAGGGGGCTGTAGGCCCCGGTGAGGAGGTTGTAGCCCGAGAGCTTGTCGGCAAAGGCCACCAGGGCCCCGGAGCCGATCTTGCCCTGGGCGTCCCCCACCACATGAAGGGTGGCCCTCCGGACGGTGGGGTTGGCGTACCAGGCCCGGCTGCCGTCCTCGTCTACCCAGGAGAGGACGTCCCCGTCCCGGTCCAGCACCCGGCCCACGGAGAGCTCCCCCTTGCTGTTGTAGAGGTGCCGGTTGGCGGCAAAGGAGACCCAGCGGCCGCCGTTCCAGAAGAAGCGGAAGCAGAAGACGGCCAGTCCCAGCACCAGGGCGGCGGCCAGCAGCAGGCAGACCGAGGCCCGCTTTTCGATCCTAAGCATCGGGGTCCACCTCCTCCTGACGGGGATGCCTGCCCAGGAAGACGGGGGGCTCCCTCCGGGCGGGCAGGCGGATGGCAAAGCTGGCGTTGGGGCGGGTGTCGGTGGCCTTCAAAAAGGCCAGCAGGCCCCAGGAGGCCAGCATGGAGGACCCGCCGTTGGAGACGAAGGGGAAGGTGACCCCGGTGAGGGGCAGCAGGTCCACCGAGCCGAAGACGTTGAGGCAGGTCTGGAAGACCAGCAGGGAGGTGGCGGCGCAGGCGGCGATGGTGTAGAAGCTGGACCGCCCCGCCCGGCAGGCCCGGACGGCGAAGACCGCCAGGGTGACGATGGAGAGGACGGCCAGCACGCCGATGATGAGCCCCCACTCCTCGCAGAGCATTCCGAAGACCAGGTCGGTGTCGGCGGCGGCCACGTTGTGGAGCCAGCCCTGGCCGGCCCCCACCCCCACCAGCCCGCCGGAGGCGGCGGCCGACATGGTGCGGACCTGCTGGTAGCCCCCGGAGCTGGCCTGCTCCCAGGCGTGGCCCCAGGTGGCAAAGCGCTGGAGGATGTAGGGCTTGATGGAGAAGACCACCCCCGCCCCGGCCACGCAGGCCCCGGTGATGAGGGACAGGGTGGTCCAGTCCCCGGAGCGCAGGTAGGCGATGACCAGGAAGGTGACGAAGAAGATGGCGGCGGTGCCGAAGTCGCTCATGAGGGCCAGGCAGCCGATGCACACCAGGGTGAGCAGAAGGAAGAGCCCCAGGTTCCGCTTCCGGAAGAGCCGGTCCAGGGTGGCGGCTCCGGCGAAGATGTAGCAGATCTTGGCCAGCTCCGAGGGCTGGAAGGAGAGGGGGCCCAGGATGATCCAGTTCATGGCGCCGTAGCGGCTCTGGCCCAGGCCCAGGGCCCCCAGCACCAGGGTGATCCCCAAAAGCCCCATGGCCCCCCCGGCCATGAGCCAGCGGATAGCCTTCACCCGGTCCAGGTCCCGGAGGAAGATGCCCAGCACTACGAAGAGGCACAGCCCCAGCAGCAGGGCGATGAGCTGCTTGAAGAGGTCCTCCGGGGCGGAGGAGGCGGTGACGGCCAGGGAGAGGGTGGAGAGGAAAAAGGCGATGGTCTCCATCTCAAAGCCCACCCGGTGCACCGCCCGCATGGCCAGGAAGTAGCCCCACATCACCGCGATGAGGCAGAAGAAGGCGGCGGGAATGGCCAGGGGGGCGTCGGCGCCGGCGGCGGCCATGAGCTGTCCGGCGGTGAGCACCTGAAAAAGGGTGAGAAAGAAGAGCCCCGTCCAGGGGGAGACGGGCCGTTCCCGGTCCTGCCGGCTCTGGCGGCGCCGGGCCTGGTCCTCCGGCGGCACGGGGAGGAGGACGGTCTCCACGCCCCCCAGGCTGAGCACATCGCCGTAGGCCACCGGGGCGGAGCCCTCCACGGTCCGGCCGTTGAGGGCCACGCCCCCCTTGGAGTCCAGGTCGTAGACCGCCCAGCGGTCGTCCTCGGCCCGGATGAGGGCGGCGTGCTGCCGGGAGACGGTGGGGTAGCCCAGCACCACGTCGGAGGCGCCGGACCGGCCCAGGATGTTCTCCCAGTGGGTCAGGGGCTGGGAGAGCCCGTTGGGCAGGCTGAGATAGGCCCAGACCTCCGGCAGGTGGGGCACCGTCAGCAGGGAACGGATGCTCCGGGCCAGGATGAGCAGGGCCAAAACGGGGAAGAGAAAGCGCACCACAGCGGTGTACCACGCCACCACCAGGGGGTAGTCGCCCAGCAGGGCGGCCAGTCCGTCCGTGATGCCGCCCAGGGCGCTGAGGACCTGTTCCAAAAAGCGGTCCCTCCTTTCCAATGCAGTATAACACATTTTTCCGGCGGGGGATACGGGAGAAATGGGGAGAGGACCATCTCCCCATACGGTGGTCCGTACAGAGAGCGGATGCCTCAGAGCCAGCGGTAGTTCCGCACCGCACCCAGAATGGTGCCCAGGCATTTGAGCTCGTCCCGCTCCCCCAGGGGGATGTCCTTATAGTCCAGATTGACGGCCACCAGCTTGTTTTTGTTCCGGCCCCGGTAGAGCTTGCGGATATAGACCTCCCGGTTCACCAGGAAGAGGCCCAGCTGGTTGTGGTCTGGCTGGCCCAGGCCCACCCCCAGGATGGTGCCGGGCCCGAAGGCGGGGGAGAGGGCCCGGCTGGTGAGGAGAACGGTGAAGTCGGCCTCCCGGGTCACAGGGTCCAGGAGGGCCTGGATGGGCCGGAAGTAGAAGCCCTCCCCCAGGGAGCCCCGGCGGCCCCGGGCCACAGCCTGGAAGCACAGGAGCTTCCGGGTGGGGCCGTCAAAGAAGGATTTGGGGGACTGGTAGAGGAGAAGGTCCAGCACCGCCTCCAGCAGCTGCTGGCCGTGCTCGGTGAGGGACTCGAAGCCGTCCAGCAGCTCGGATTCCCGTTGGGAGAGGCAGCGGACGTCTTCCTCCTCGGTCCGGGCGGTCATCCACGCCTCGACAGGAATGCGCTCCTCCAGCAGGTAGTGCATGGAGACGCCCAGGGCCTGGGAGAGCTGGTAGAGAGCGGCGGCGGAGGGCTGCCGGGTCTGACCGGAGAGCATCTTGTTGAGGGTCCCCAGCGGCACCCCGGAGCGCCGGGAGAGCTCCTCTGCGCTCCAACCTGACTGCTGCTTGAGAAAGAGCAGCTTCTCAGAAATACCCATAATCTTCCGTTCCTTTCCTTTCTTCGACAATGGTTGACCGGATGCGGTCAAAAGTCGCAGACAGAGGCGGCAATTTGTCTGCTGCCCTTGACAAGTGTTGGAAAATACAGCATATTGTCATCGGAAAAATGAGCGGCACAAGATAAAGTAGACATAAAGTGGAAAGGGGGGAGGGGACATCCCGCGGGGCCGCTCCATTATAGCACAAAAGTCCAAAAAACGGGAGCCCTTCCGCCTTCCGGCGGGAGGCGTAAAGGAGAGACGAGAGGAATGGAACAGGAAATGGTGAAGTTTGCCCTCAGTGTAGACGAGACCTCTGCGCCGGTGATGTTCGGGATCGTCTGTACCAGCGGACACCGTGCGGAGCGGCTCTCCGCCGACAGCGACCGGGTGGACCGCCTGGTGCGCGCCTGCAACGAAGGGGCGCTGTCGGTGGAACACTTTTGGGATGTGGTGTCGGACTTCCTCAGGGACCCAGATGGCTGTTAGGGCGGCCGGACCTTCCTGATTTTGGGTCCTTCCTGGGACATGGAGGGAAAAAGAGACGGAAAGGGAGGAGAAAAAGCGGAAAAAGTGAGAATTTGGACTTGCCAATCCTCTGCATAGCGGGTAAAATATAAATTTGCCATATTATCTATTATGAGTGACCGAGCGCAGAGAAGCGCGAGAGCGGAGGTTAGGCATGGACCAGACGATGGAGGGCATTCTTTCCCGGGTGGAAAAGCCGGCCCGGTACACCGGGGGAGAGTATAACGCGGTGGTCAAGGACCGGAAGAAGGTGGACACCAGGGTGGCCCTGTGCTTCCCGGACACCTATGAGATCGGCATGTCCAATCTGGGGGTGCGGATCCTCTACGGCCTGATGAATGAGCTGCCCGGCGTCTGGTGCGAGCGGGTCTTCGCCCCCTGGGGAGACATGGAGGAAGAGATGCGCCGGGAGGGCCTGCCCCTCTACGGCCTGGAGAGCGGGGACCCGGTGTCGGATTTCGACATCCTGGGCTTCTCCCTGGGCTATGAGATGGCCTACAGCAATGTGCTCAATTTGCTGGACCTGGCCGGGCTGCCCCTGCGCTCGGCCGACCGGGATGAGAGCCATCCCCTGGTCATCGCGGGGGGCACCTGTGCCTACAACCCCGAGCCCCTGGCCCCCTTTATCGACCTCTTCTCCCTGGGAGAGGGAGAGGAGGTGACGGTGGAGCTGATCCAGCTCTACCGGAAGGCCCGCCGGGAGGGCTGGTCCCGCCGGGACCTGCTGCTGGCGGCCGCCCAGATCCCGGGGCTCTATGTTCCCTCCCTCTACGAGGTGACCTACCAGCCCGACGGCACGGTGGCCGCTGTCACGCCCGAGCCGGGGGCGCCGGAGCTGGTGACCAAGCGCATCGTCCAGGACTTTGACAAGTCCTATTTCCCGGTGAAGACCATCGTGCCCTCCACCGAGATCGTCCACGACCGGGTGATGCTGGAGGTCTTCCGGGGCTGTATCCGGGGCTGCCGGTTCTGCCAGGCGGGATATGCCTACCGCCCCGTCCGCTCCCGGGACCCCAAGCGCCTGGTGGAGCAGGGCATCGCCGCCTGCAAGGCCTCTGGCTACCAGGAGATGACCCTCTCCAGCCTGTCCACCAGCGACTACCGGCCTCTGGAGTCACTCTGTGACGGCCTGCTGGAGTGGTGCGAGCCCAACAAGGTCTCCCTGTCCCTGCCCTCTCTGCGGGCGGACAACTTCTCCATGGGGCTCATGCAGCGGCTCCAGCACGTCCGCAAGTCGGGGCTCACCTTTGCCCCGGAGGCCGGCACCCAGCGCCTCCGGGACGCCATCAACAAGAATGTCACCGAGGAGGACCTGATGACCTCCTGCCGCACCGCCTTTTTGGGCGGGTGGAACTCGGTGAAGCTCTATTTCATGCTGGGCCTGCCCACCGAGACCGATGAGGACGTGCTGGGCATCGCGGACCTGGCCAAAAAGGTGCTCCAGCTCTGGCGGGAGACCGCCCCGGACAAACGCCGGGGCTGCCGCATCACGGTCTCCACCGCCTGCTTCGTGCCCAAGCCCCACACTGCCTTCCAGTGGGAGCCCCAGGTGACCCGGGAGGAGTACCTGCGCCGGGTGAAGCTCCTGCGGGAGAACATGCGGGACAAGTCCATCGCCTATCACTGGCACGACCCGGACACCTCCTTCCTGGAGGCCGTCTTCTCCCGGGGGGACCGGCGGCTGGCCGATGTGCTGGAGGCCGCCTGGCGGGAGGGGGCCAAGTTCGACGCCTGGAGCGAGTACTTCGACCTAGAGCGCTGGATGCGGGCCTTTGAGGCCTGCGGCCTGGACCCGGCTTTCTACGCCAACCGGGCCCGGAGCCGGGAGGAGGTCCTCCCCTGGAGCCGGGTCTCCACCGGAGTGCGGACCGACTTTTTGTGGCGGGAGCGGGAGCTGGCCTACGCCGCCGTCATTACCCCGGACTGCCGGAAGCAGTGCACCGGCTGCGGGGCAAACTGCCTGCTGGAGAAGGGGAGGGCCTGTGATGAGTGAAGCGCGTATCCAATTTATCAAGACAGACCGGGCCCGGTACATCTCCCATCTGGACCTGATGCGGACCTTCCAGCGGGCCTTCCTCCGGGCGGACCTCCATGTCCGCCATACGGAGGGCTTCAATCCCCACGCCTATGTGTCCATTGCCCTGCCCCTGTCGGTGGGCTTTTCCAGCCAGTGCGAGATTTTGGAGTTCGGCCTGCCGGAGGGGGAGGACCGGTCCCAGGTGCCGGAGCGGCTGACCCGGGCCCTGCCGGAGGGCATCACCGTCACCCGCTGCTACGATGGTGGGCGGCCCTTCAAGGAGCTGTGCTGGGTCAACTACATCATCACCCTGGAGTACGACGCCGGAGCCCCGGTGGGGGCGGAGAACGCCGTCCGAAATCTCCTGAACCGGGAGAGCCTGGTGGTGACCAAGAAGTCCAAAAAGGCCAAAAGCGGTCAGGTCCAGGTGGACCTGATCCCCCTGATCCACCGGGTGGACTACGAGAGCCGCCGGGACGCCATCGTCTTAGATGCGGTGCTCCGGGCCCAGAACCCCGGCCTCAACCCCACTTTGCTGGTGGAGACCATCCGCCGGGAGTGCCCCGAGGTCTCCCCGGACTATGTGAGCTGCCACCGCAAGCAGGTCCTGGACAAGAATTTCCAGCCTTTTCTGTAAATTCTATAAAAATCATCACAGCGGCGCGCGGGCAGATGCCCACGCGCCGCTTTTTGGTTCAGCCGCCTCGTCCCCAGGGTTCCCAGGGGAAGTTCCGGAGGGGCTGGGAGGGGTTCTGGGCCAGGGGAGGCTCCTGCCGGTAGCCCCCCGGCAGATCGCTCCGGGAGATGAAGAGCTCATAGGTCCGGGTGAGCATGTTCCAGGTGGCCAGGTCCAGGATGCCGGTCTCCGGCAGGCCGCAGCACCGCTGGAGCCAGGTGGCGTTCCGCACGGAGGAGCCGGTGTGCCGGCCGTTCACCGGGGCGGCCTCCACCCCGTCCAGCACCTGGGAGAGGGCCAGGAACATGGACTGGATGAGAAAGAGGTGGAGGCAGCACTGGCCGGAGCGGATGGCAAAGGACCGCTCCCGGATGACCTGGACCGGCCGGGGCGGGGCCAGACCTGGGAGGGCTGCCCGGTAGGCGGCGGCGATGGCCTCCCAGGTCTCCAGGTCCACCCGGCCGGTGACGGCCAGGCCGTGTTCCCGCTGGAAGCGCATGACGGCCTCCAGGGTGGCCTCCCCGAAGATGCCGTCCGGGACCAGCTGGGCCAGCCCCGGACGGCCTTGGGCCAGGCTCCCCAGCATGAGCTGGAGGCTGCGCACAGGCAGCCCCATAAAATCCTTTTCCTGGCGCATCAGCGGCTGCCTCCTTCCGCATCCTGGTCGCCCAGGGAGAGCTCCCGGCCCGGGTATTGGGTGAGCCGGGAGCTCATTTCAAAGACCTCCGGGGCGTTTTCCAGCCCCTGGAGCTCAGCCGGGAAGAGGACCTCCTGGGTGAGGACCGTGGACCCGATGCCCTCATAGGCGTTATAGAGGGCATTCCAGGTGGCGGTGTCCACCTGGCCCGTGACCGGGAGGCCCTGGAGGCTCTGAAAGGCCCGCACCGCCTGCTGCGTTTCAGGGCCGAAGACGCCGTCTAGGCTGGGGGCGGGGACGGAGGGGTCAAACTGGGCGTACACAGCCAGGAAATACTGGAGGGCCAGGACCTCCTCCCGGGTGGGGGTGTCCGAGGTGGGGTACTGGGTGGCTACAAGGCCGAAGACCCGCTGGCCCTGGCTCACCAGCTCGGAGAGGTCCAGGACCCCCACATAGAGGAAGACCAGCTTATACCAGGTGGCCCTGCCCACGATGCCGTCGGGGGTGAGGCCGAAGATCTCCTGGAAGCGGCGGACCGCCTGCTCGGTCTGGGGGCCGAAGACGCCGTCCACCGGGGTGATCTTGGGAATGGCGGGGTAGTTCTGGCTGATGCGGTTGAGCTCGGCCTGGATGACCTCCACCTCCGGGCCGGAGGAGCCCAGCCGCAGGGGGGTGCCGGGATAGGAGGAGCGGAGGTCCTGCACGGGGGCGTTCACCACCAGTTCGATGTCGTCGCCGTAGTACCGCCGGAGGATGGACATGCTGTCCAGACCCTCCTCCGCCAGGGCCTGGCTTCCCCACTGGGAGAGGCCGTCGCAGGTGGTGGTGGTGCCGTTGCAGAATTTGGCGGACAGGGGCTCGGCAAAGCCCTGGCGGCGGATGTAGTCGTCAAAGATCTGGTCCACGATCTGGGAGATGTTTTCAAAGATGTTCCGCCCGAAGATGAACTTCTGGTCCATGGCCGTAGTGGAGGTGATCTGGAAGTTGTAGCCCCGGCTGGGGTAGAACTCGGTGTAGACCCGGTTCAGGGCGAAGGAGATCTGAGCCAGGATATTGGCCCGGAGAGCGGCGGGCTCCCAGGTGGGGTAAATTTCACTGGAGGCCACGTTCTTGATGTAGTCGGGAAAGTCCACCGTCACGTTCTCGGCGTTCTGACTGGGAGCGCCCAGATGGACGGTGATGGTGCGGGGGATATAGGGCGTGATGATGACTGGCATGGCAGGCTCCTTTTTACAGCGGCTGGGGGGTCACATCCACCACCGTGGTCATGTCTCCGGCAGTTGGATGCTCCGGGAGGGGGAGCAGCTCGGCGTCCTGGCGGGTCTCCACCCCCGGGAAGATCTGCACCCCCTCCACATGGAGCATCCGGTAGCCTGTGTGCTCCACCCAGATGTCACAGACGGAGAAGGGGCGTTCGCCGCCTGGGTGGTCGCTCTGGGAGAGGGCAGGGGCGGGGAGGGCGACGGGCTGGGTGAGGCCGTTCTCATCGGTGACCCGGAGAGCCACCAGCTGGTGCCGCCCCTGCCCGGTGGGGCGGGTCACGGCGGCGGTGGCCCCCTGGACGGGGATCTGCGCCCGGGAGGTGAAGGCCCGGATCGAGATGGTTCCCTGTGTTTCCATGATAGATTCCTCCTTTTTCCGGTCTGTGACGGGTCCTGGACCAGTTTATGCCGCCGGCGGGGAGGGATTGCAAGACGGAAAGCGATTTGTTATACTAGGGCTATCCATGTTCCATGAGAAAGGGCTGTTCACATGCAGAGCTTTACCTATTTTGTCCCCACACAGGTCCTCTTCGGCCGGGGTACAGAGACCCAGGCGGGGGAGGCGGTCCGGGCCGAGGGAGGCAGCCGGGTGCTGGTCCTCTGCGGCGGCGGCAGTGCCCGGCGCAGCGGCCTGCTGGACCGGGTGACCCGCTCCCTGGAGGCGGCGGGGCTCACCTGGTTCCTGCGGGAGGGCGTCCGCCCCAACCCGACCCTGGAGTTTGTGGAGGAGACCATCCGGCAGTACCGGGACCAGAAGATCGACTTCCTGCTGGCGGTGGGGGGCGGCAGCGTCCTGGACACCGCCAAGGCCGTGGGCCTGGGCCTCCGGGACCCGGAGGGCCGGGTGTGGGACTTCTTTACCGCCAAGCGGGACCCGGCGGACACAGTGCCCATGGGGAGCATCCTCACCATCGCCGCCGCCGGCAGCGAGACCAGCGACTCGGCGGTGATCACCAACGAGGCCACCCGGGAGAAGCGGGGACGCAACACCCCCTTGAACCGGCCCCGGTTCGCCATCATGGACCCGGAGCTCACCTACACCCTCCCGGCCTGGCAGACGGCCTGCGGAGCGGCCGACATCCTGATGCACACCCTGGACCGCTATTTCTCCAATGTGCCGGGTAACGAGACCACCGACGCCCTGGCCGAGGCCCTCCTCCGCACAGTGGTCCGCTTCGCCCCCGCCGCCCTGGAGCGGCCCGGCGACTACGAGGCCCGGTCAGAGCTGATGTGGTGCGGCAGCCTCTCCCACAACGACCTCACCGGCCTGGGCCGGGGCAAGGACTTCTCCGTCCACCAGCTGGGCCATGAGCTCTCCGGCCGGTACGGCATCGCCCACGGGGCCAGCCTCACCATCATGTGGCCGGCCTGGGCCCGCCGGGTGCGGGCCACTGATCCGGACCGCTTCGCCCGTCTGGGCCGGACCGTCTTCGGGGTCACGGAGTCGGAGGCCGAGGCCGCCTCCCTGGCCTGCATCGGGGCGGTGGAGGACTTCTTCCGCAGTCTGGGCCTGCCGGTGGACCTGGGGAGCTCGGAGATCGGCGTCCTGCCCCAGGCGGAGCTGGAGGCCCTGGCCCTGGGCTGTTCCCGGGGGCGGAGCCGCGCCATTGGGACCTTCTGCCCCCTGGACCACCAGGGGATCCTGGAGGTCTACCAGGACGCGAACAGAGGAAAGTGAGGTCTGCCATGAAGGGAAAAATCGCGGTGGCGGTCTGCGCCGCTGGTGCGCTCCTGTGCGCCTCGGTGGCCCTGGCGGTAGGGGGGAGCGCCGAGGACCCTCTGATCTCCAAGTCTTATATTGATGGGGAATATACCACCCAGACCCTGGCCAAGGCGGAGGAGCGGATCGCCCAGAGCCACGACGCCCTCTACCAGGAGGCCGCCGCCGGCCTGAAGACCGTATATGACACCTACGCGGCCCGGGTGGGAGGGGGTACGGGGACCTACCACAGCGCCTTCACCGACCTCCGGGTGAAGGAGGGGGACCAGATCCAGGTGAGCGCCGGATCGGGCTTCCTGCTGCTGGCCGGGTCGGCCGACCTGTCCTGTACGGGAAACAAGACCATTGACCTCTCCAGCGGATGGGAAAAGGGGACTGGCGCCCTGGAGACGGGGCGGCGCTACCTGGTGAGCGAGGACACGGTGGCCACCCTCACCGTGACCTCCCCCACAGCGGTCCTCTCCCTGGAGGGGTACCACACCCTCACGGAGAGCAGCAGCACAGACTATAATGCCCTGGCCGACGCCCTGCGGACCCTGGGGCTCTTCCAGGGCAGCGGCACAGGGTACGGCTCCGGCTACGACCTGGAGGCGGCCCCCACGCGCATCCAGGGGCTCATCCTCTTTCTCCGGCTCATCGGGGAGGAGGAGGCCGCCCTGGCCTCCACGGCCGCCTGCCCCTTCACCGATGTGCCGGACTGGTGCCGGCCCTATGTGGCCTACGCCTACGCCCAGGGCTATACCAAGGGAATGGACGAGGAAGGCGGCATCTTCGGCACCAACGACACCCTCACTGCCGGGCAGTATGTGACCTTCCTCCTCCGGGCCCTGGGCTACCGGGACAGCGGGGAGGCGCCGGACTTCACCTGGGACACCGCCCTGGAGCGGGCCGTGGAGCTGGGGGTCCTGACCCCCGGGGAGGAGGCCATGCTCACCAGTGAGACCTTCCTGCGGGCCCAGGTGGTCTACCTCTCCTATTTCGCCCTGGACGCCCCCTGCCAGGATGGGAGCGGGACGCTCCTGGAGCGCCTGGTATCCGGCGGGATCCTGGACGGCGCGGTGGCCAGCGTGGTCCGCTCCGGAGTGGAGGTCTCCAGGCTCCCCTGAAAACCTGCTGGAACCCCAGCGCTCCCTCCGCATAGGATGGAATGGGGCCGGCGATCAGCCTGCCACCATTTCGATCAGGAGGTACTTCATTATGGGGTGCAATAACGGTTGCGGCTTCGGCGGCTTTGGCGGCGGCGGATGCCTGTGGATCCTGCTTATCATCATCATCCTTTGCTGCTGCTGCGGCGGCGGGAGCTTTGGCGGCTGCGGCAACGGCTGTGGCTGCAATAACAACAACTGCGGCTGCTGCTGAAGGCGGCCGGCGTACCATAAAGAGCCACAGAGCGGGCGGGACAAAGTCCCGCCCGCTTCGTTTGCCGGGGAGGGGGGGCACCGTCCGGGCTGTGGGCGCCCCAAAAAGCCGGGGCTTTACAAGTGAGTGGAAACGTGCTATCATAAACTCCCGCCAAATCTCTGGATCGGCGGGATAATCCCCTTTTAAGCGGCCGGAAGCTGTGCTATAATAGCATTGGCTTCTGATTCCGGCGCCGGTTCAGAAGCTGGAACGATACGGACAGGGAGGAGGTGCGCCATGGAACGTGCCCCGATAAAACAGATCGCTTCCAACCGCAAGGCTTACCACGACTACTTTGTGGAGGACAAGTATGAGGCCGGCATCGAGCTGTGCGGGACAGAGGTCAAATCCATTCGGATGGGCCATGTGAACCTGAAGGATGCCTTCTGCATCGTCAAGGACGGGCAGATGATGGTCCATGGCATGCACGTCAGCCCCTATGAGAAGGGGAACATCTTCAACCGGGATCCCCTCCGGGCCCGTCGGCTGCTGATGCACAAGAAGGAGATCCTCCGGCTCTATGGAAAGGTCAAGCAGGACGGCTACGCCCTGGTGCCCCTGTCCATCTACTTCAAAGGCCCCCGCATCAAGCTGGAGGTGGGCCTGTGTAAGGGCAAAAAACTCTATGATAAACGGGATGCCGCCGCCGCCCGGGATGCCAAGCGGGAGATGGAGCGGCATATGAAGGACCGGAGCCGCTTTTGACGGCCCGGCAGGACGGAAAGGAGTTGTCTTCCCATGGCACAAAACCCTGTGGTCACCATCGAGATGGAGAATGGCCAGAAAATGGTGGCCGAGCTCTACCCCGAGGTGGCCCCCAATACGGTAAACAACTTTATCAGCCTGATCCGCTCCGGCTTTTATGACGGACTGATCTTCCACCGGGTCATCCCCGGCTTCATGATCCAGGGCGGCTGTCCCCAGGGCACCGGCATGGGCGGCCCCGGCTATTCCATCAAGGGGGAGTTCACCAGAAATGGCTTCCGGAATGAACTGAAGCACAGCCGCGGCGTGCTCTCCATGGCCCGGACTATGGCCCCCAATTCCGCCGGCAGCCAGTTTTTCATTATGGTGGAGGAGGCGCCCCACCTGGACGGGGAGTATGCCGCCTTCGGCAAGGTCACGGAGGGGATGGAGACGGCGGATACCATTGTGAACCAGCCCCGGGACCGGATGGACCGTCCCCGGGCGGACCAGCGCATCAAGTCTATGACCGTGGAGACCTTCGGCGTGGAGTATCCTGAGCCGGAAAAGGTCTGATTTTCCAGCGAAAGCCTCTTCCGTACCGGCGCGCCTGATGTGCGCCGGTACGGACTCAGCTTTTCTCTCCAACGGCAGCAAAGCCGCCGCCCAAGTCGAAGCCCAGAGAAGCGGGCTCGATCAGGGGCCTGGGCGGACTTTGCTCCGGCGACGAGGGGGCGTACCGGTTTCGACGGGGACGCGGAGGCGGGAATAGCGGGCGGATGCGCCCAGCATCCTTAAAATGGGCATTCTTTATAAATTAAAGAACAACAACGATTACGAACTCGTCGCGGCCTGATTAGC
>DWWJ01000199.1 GCA_019119795.1 Candidatus Intestinimonas pullistercoris | reverse complement strand
GGGGCTATCTGGGCCTGGGCTTTGACTGAGCCGACGATTTTTTGACATGCTGAGGCGGGCGGCCCCGGGGCCGCCCGCCTCAGCATGTCAAAAAATCGTCGGCTCAGTCAAAGCCCAGGCCCAGATAGCCCCGGCGCTGGTCCCGCCACTCCTTTTCCAGGGCGGGGTCGTACCACTTCACCATGGCGTAGGCCTGGAGGTAGCTGCCCGGCAGGCCGTCCCAGTGGGGCGGCGTGCGGAAGTGGTAGCGCCGGGCGGGGAGGGCGGCCGCCAGCAGGGCCGCCCCGCCGGCCATGGCCTTGTGGGGCAGGAGGAGCTCCTTGACCATGACGGTCTCCTCGTCCAGGTATTCGGCGGCGGCCACCCCGGTCTCCCCGCCCACGGTGAGGCGGTAGAGGTCGGCCTGGGCCATCTGGGAGAGACCCCGCTGGTAGGCGATGAGGCCCTCCCCATAGGAGATGTGGAGGCTCCCGGCCAGAAGCCCCTCCCGAAGGGCGTCGTACTCCGCCGGAGAGACCGGCTCCAGCCGGTCCTCCGGGGCAGGGGCGCCGATCATGTCGGGGAGGAGCTCCACCTTCCGCAGGGCGAAGCACTCGGTGAGGCCGGTGGTGGCGAAGAACTTGTGGAGGGAGGGCTCCGCCGGGACGATGGTGACGCAGTCCGTCCCCTTCTCCTTGAGGTAGAAGTCGATATAGCTGAGCAGAAAGCGGCCATAGCCCCGCTTCCGGGCGTCGGGGTGGGTGGCCAGGGCGTAGATATAGGCGGAGGAGGCGCTCCCCCCCTCCGGCAGGGACAGGGTCACCGGAAAGAGGGCGGCCATGGTCCAGACCACGCCGTCCTCCAGCAGCAGAAGGACCTGGCTCAGGTCTCCGTGGTCATAAAAATAGTTGATGTAGGCATCCTCGTCGCCAAAGGCCAGCTTCCACAGCTCCTTCTGGCGGGGGATCTCCTCCGGCCTGGCCGGGCGGATCTCGATCATGGCACGCAGCCTCCTTTCTGTTTTGAGGGGATCACTGCTGGATGGCAGAATACTTCTCCACCATCAAATCGGGGTAGTAGGACTCCTTGGCCTTCCGCAGGCCCTCTACCCCCATGTCGTCCTCCCGGTTGAGGTAGCGGATCTCGGGATGGCGCTCCCGGACCCGGCGGGCGAACTCCCGGTTGATGAGGGCGTAGGCCCCCTGGAGCTCGGCGTAGGCCTTTTCAAAGTGGACATCGTAGGTGTCGGAGGAGATCACATCCCCCATGGTGAAGGCCACCACCTCGCCGTAGACCCGGATGAGGCCCCCCTCCAGGCCCAGGTCCTGGAAGTGCTCCATGGCCAGCCGGAGGGCCCGGCCCTCGTCTCCCAGGTCCCGCTCCTCGGCCAGTCCCTCCCGGACGGCGCTGCGGCGGTACCACTCCCGGTCCATCTCCAGACACTGGGGAAGGCTCTCCGGGGTGATGTCCTCATAGGTCCAGCTGGGGTTGTTCTCCAGGAAGCGGTTGATGTGGTTCCGCTTGGCGTGGAGCTTTTTGCCCCCCAGGTCGGCCAGGCGGTCGATGTCATAGAGGTAATCGAAGCTGTCCCGGTGGGCCTGGAATTGGAACCGGCCGGGGAAGCGGGCCTCCAGGTCCTCCGCCTGCTCCGGAGTGAGGCAGGCCAGCCGCAGGGGACAGCCCCGCTCCCTGGCGTCCTCCTCCAGGGCCTGGAGGACGGGGAGGATATCTCCGCTCCCGGCGGGGTAGAGGTAAGAGGGGCCCAGGGAGGCGGTGAGGCGGGCCACCAGGAAATCATCCACCCGGGCGATGCGCTGGTCATAGGCGTCGCTCCAGGCGAAGAGGTTGGTAAAGCTGTAGTCACAGCCCCGGTAGTCCGCCTGACGGAGGAGGGCGTCCACCCAGGGCTTGTCGGTGAGCTGGGGTTTCTGGAACTCGATCATAATGAAAAGCATACTCCTTAGATAGGTTCAGTATGTCAGCAAGTGTACCACGCCCGGCAGCATTGTGCAAGGGGGGCCGGGAAGAAAACCCCAGTCAGGACCCGTCCCAGCGGCAGCGGGAGAGGTCCACCCGGCCGTCCGGGGTGAAGGGGACTCCCTCAGCCTCCAGCAGGGAGCGCTGGACCCCAGGGCCGAAGGCCCCCTCCCGGAGGACACCGCCCTTCCCCAGGACCCGGTGGCAGGGCACCGTGGGGTCGGAGCAGGCCGCCATGGCGCCGCCCACCACCCGGGAGGCCCGGGGGCTGCCGGTCATCAGGGCCAGCTGCCCATAGGTGGCCGCCTGGCCCGGCGGGATGCGCCGGGCCAGGGCGTAGACCTTCTCATAGTAGCTCACGGCGCTCCCTCCTCTCGGGCTGAGTGCTTCCAGTATAGCACATTTTGGCGGCAAGTAAACCAAAACCGCGCTTTTTTGCGGAAAACAGGGGAAGGAGCGGCCTCCAAGCAAAAAAAGCCGGACCGCATTTCGCGGTCCGGCCGGGCGGAGCTGCCTGCCTTTCAATAGCCGGGATAGACCTGGCTCTTTTTCGGCAGGATCAGGGCGGCCACCAGGTAGAGGACGATACCAGTGCCCCAGAGGCAGCACAGGGCGGCCCATACCAGGCGGACCAGGCTGGGGTCCAGGTTGAAGTATTCGGCCACGCCGCCGCAGACCCCCGCCAGCATGGCGGCGCCGTTCTCGGTGCGGTAGAGCTTTTTGGGTTCGTTCATAGGGACCTCTCCTTTTTTCTTTGACAGTACCTGTAGTATAGGACAAAAGTCTAAAAAGAACCCTGGAAAGAAGATTAAAAAAGAATAAAATCCTGGCGGGCGGCATGGCCGTTCGGCCCTGGGAAAAGCCGGATGTCAGAAAAATGTAAGGATTCTGACGATCCGTTGAAGGATCGGGAAACTCCCTTGGCGGCAGGGGCGGGGTGTGGTATGGTAAGGGCGCGCCGCAAGGCGCCCAAGCGATACCGCGACCACGGAAAGGAGACCCTGACATGAGACGAAAGACCTGTACCCGCGCCCTGAGCCTGCTCTGCGGCCTGGCCCTTACCGCCGCCCTGGCGGCCTGTAGCGGCGGCGCCCCTGCCGGCACCCAGGCCCAGCCCCAGGAGAGCCAGCAGCAGGAAGCGAAGCAGGAGCTGACGGCCACCGTCAACCAGGTGGACAGCGATCTGGGCTATCTGGTCCTGGTGACGGAGGACGGCTACTACAAGCTGGACCTCAATGGGGTGGATGTCTCCGGCCTGGAGCCCGGCGACGACGTGACGGCCACCTACACCGGCACTCTGAGCACGGAGGACGAGGGCGAGGAGCTCTCGGCCAAGCTCACCGCCATCCGGAAAAACTAAGCCAAAAAGCAGAACAAGAGGCCGGCCGCATCACTGCGGCCGGCCTCTTGTCTGTCAGTTCGCCGGGTCCTCCGCCAGGTCCAGGAGGACCCCCTTTTCATACTTGAGGGGGTGGACCTGGTTGCGGGTGATCTTCTGGATGTCATCCATTTTCATGCTCTCGGTGATGGTGGACACCAGGGTGTAGGCCACGCCGTGGCGCTTGGCCCGGCCGGTGCGGCCGATGCGGTGGACATAGTACTCGGTTTCGTCGGGGACGTCGTAGTTGAAGACCACGTCCACGTCGTCGATGTCCAGGCCCCGGGCGGCCACGTCGGTGGCCACCAGCACCCGGAGCTCTCCCCGGCGGAATTTCCCCAGGGTCTTCTCCCGGACCGACTGCTGGATGTCGCCATGGATGGCCTCGCAGGAGATGCCCCGCATCCGCAAAAGGCCGGTGAGCCGGTCGGTCATATTTTTGGTGTTGCAGAAGGCGATGGCCCGCTCATAGCCCGCCGCGTCCAGGATGCGGGCGGTGAGCTCCGCCTTCTCGTTCCGGTCCACGTCGATACGGTACTGCTGGATGTCGGGCTTGTTCTCCTCGTCGGGGCGGACCACGATCTCCACCGGGTCCCGCTGGTAGACCCAGGAGATGTCCATGACCTCCCGGGAGATGGTGGCCGAGAACATCCCCATGTTCCGCCGGGACTTGATCTGGTCCAGGATGCGGGTGACGTCGTGGATGAAGCCCATGTCCAGCATCCGGTCGGCCTCGTCCAGCACCACGGTCTGGACCTGGTCTAAGCGGACGGTGCGGCGCTTCATGTGGTCCATGAGGCGGCCGGGAGTGGCCACCACGATCTGGGGCTTCTTCTTGAGCTGGTTGATCTGCCGGTCAATGGGCTGGCCGCCGTAGAGCACCACCGCCCGGACCCCCTCCTTGAAGGCGCAGAGGTCCCGGAGCTCGTTCATGATCTGGATGGCCAGCTCCCGGGTGGGGGCCAGCACCAGGCCCTGGACCGCGTCGCTGTCCGGGTCGATGTGCTCCACCATGGGGATACCGAAGGCAAAGGTCTTGCCGGTGCCGGTGGGGGCCTTGGCGATGACGTCCTTCCAATCCATAAAGTAGGGGATGGCCCCGCCCTGGACGGGGGTGGCCTGGACATAGCCCTTCTTGTCCAGGGCCTTCATGATCTCGGGGGAGAGCCCCAGCTGGTCGTAGCGGACGACCTCATTCACCTGCTCGCCGTTGATCTCCATAGGCGCATGTTCCTTTCTGTTTTCACTTGCCTGATCCAAGGCCTCCCACAGGCAGGCGAAACCCCGTTCCGCGCCCAAACGCCGCCGGACTCCCCGGGGCGCGGCCTCTGAATCTGTCCCGTCAATATATCATATCGGGGGAGGATTTGCAACCTTTTCCAGGCGCCT
>DWWJ01000027.1 GCA_019119795.1 Candidatus Intestinimonas pullistercoris | reverse complement strand
GTCCAGCTCACGGACCGTGGGATATGGTCGGCCAATCAGCTCTACACCAAATGCATGCTGCTGGAGACGTTCCTGCTGGAGGAGCTCTGTGTAGAGCCGGAGACCGCCCAGAGAGACGCAGTGGCCTGCCTATGCGCCCTCTCAGAGGAGAGCGTGGAGCAGATCGTCTGCCGGGTCCTGGAGACGCCGGTTATTTTGCGGGCCTCTGGGGAATAATACCCGGGAACGGTCCGAAACGCAGAATCTCAAGACGCGCTGGAGATCGGAGCTTGCCGATTTCCGGCGCGTCTTATATAATAAAAATGTGGGAAGCACCGCGTTTTTGCAGACCAAAGAAAGGGAGGCGCTGGCGATGACACCACTGGCATGGGCGGCAGGCGGGACCGGCTTTACTTTTTTGATGACCACCCTGGGCGCGGCCCTGGTGTTTTTCTTCAAGCGCGGCGTTTCGGCCTGGGCACAGCGTATCTTTTTGGGCTTTGCCGCCGGAGTCATGGTGGCCGCCTCGGTGTGGTCCCTGCTGATCCCCGCCATTGAGGAGGCAGAGGCCGCCGGCGGGCCGGGATGGATCCCGGCGGCAGGGGGCTTTGCCCTGGGGGTGGGCTTTCTGCTCCTGCTGGACCAGGTCCTGCCCCACCTCCACCCGGGGAGCCGGGACCCCGAGGGGGCGCATACCGACCTGAAACGCACCACGCTGCTGGTCTTTGCCGTCACCCTCCACAACATCCCGGAGGGGATGGCGGTGGGCCTCAGCTTCGCCCTGGCAGCCCAGCACGGGGAGGAGGCGGTTCTCTATACCTCGGCTCTGGCCCTGGCCATCGGCATCGGCATTCAGAACTTCCCGGAAGGGGCGGCGGTGGCCCTGCCGCTCCGGCAGGAGGGCATGAGCCGGACAAAGGCATTCCTCTGCGGAAGCCTGTCCGGCGCAGTAGAGCCCATCTTCGGCGTCCTGACCGTCCTGCTGGCCGGGTCCATCCAGCCCTTTATGCCCTGGATGCTCTCCTTCGCCGCCGGGGCCATGATGTATGTGGTGGTGGAGGAGCTCATTCCGGAGGCCCACCTGGGGGAACACTCCAATGTGGGGACGCTGGGCGTCATGGCGGGGTTTCTCATTATGATGGTCCTGGACGTGGCGCTGGGATAGGGAGAAAAACACGGTGGCCGCTCTGAGAAGGAGCGGCTGCCGTGTTGATTTTTCTTGCGGTGCCGTGGAAAAAGGGGTATGATGAAAGGGTCAAAATTTGGCGAAAGGTGGGAGAAAAATGGGGGACATCCGGCTGATCGCGCCTTCTCAGACGTTCCAGACGGCCGCCGAGGCGTTCAAGCGGGAATTTTTTGATGCGGGAGAGACCGTCATCCATGGAAGCTCCCTGCTGGACCAGATGGAATACAGCGACTGGCTCCGGCATGTGGAGCGGGGGCAGGACCCTGCCACAGTCCGGGAGGGCTGGGTCCCCTTCCACACCTTTTTTGCCCAGCGGGAGGAGGATGGCCGGCTGGTGGGGATCATCGACCTCCGCCACAGCCTGGATAACGACTTCCTGGCCCGGTATGGCGGCCATATCGGCTACGCGGTCCGGCCCTCAGAGCGGCGGAAGGGCTATGCCGGAGCCATGCTGCGGCAGGTCCTGGCCTTCGCTTCCGGAGCGCTGGGGATGGAGTCGGTGCGCCTGGGCTGCTATGCCGACAATCTGGCCTCCCGGCGCACCATCGCCTCCTGCGGCGGGTACCGGGTCGAGACCAAGCCCTATTTGGACGGACGCCCCATGGAGCTCTGGCAGATCGACCTGCCGGACCCGGGAAAGGGAAGAGGGGAGGGAGACCTGTGCTGATCGCGGACCTGCATATCCACTCCAAGTACTCCAGGGCCACCAGCCGGGACTGCGTGCCGGAGTACCTGGACTTCTGGGCCAGGCGGAAGGGCATCCACCTGGTGGGGACGGGAGACTTCACCCATCCGGCCTGGCGGGCCGAGCTCTCGGAGAAGCTGGTCCCAGCGGAGGAGGGGCTCTACACCCTGGGGCCCGGGCACCGCTTTCAGGAGGACACCGCTCCGGGGCCAGAGCCCCGTTTTGTAGTCTCGGGAGAGATCAGCACCATCTATAAAAAGGACGGCAGGACCCGGAAGGTCCACAGCGTGATCCTGCTGCCCTCCCTGGAGGCCGCCGACCTCCTCTCCCGGAAGCTGGAGACCATCGGCAACATCCGCTCTGACGGGCGGCCCATCCTGGGGCTGGACACCCGGGACCTGCTGGAGATCACCCTGGAGTCCTGTCCGGAGGCCATCTTCATCCCGGCCCACATCTGGACCCCCCATTTCTCGGTGTTCGGGGCCTTTTCCGGCTTTGACAGCCTGGAGGCCTGCTTTGGCGACCTGAGCGGGCACATCCACGCCCTGGAGACAGGGCTCTCCTCTGATCCGCCCATGAATTGGCGGCTCTCCGCCCTGGACGGGTATCAGCTGGTCTCCCATTCGGACGCCCATTCCCCCTCCAAGCTGGGGCGGGAGGCCGATCTGCTGGACATCGCGCCCTCCTATCCCGCCCTGCGCCGGGCTCTGGAGACCGGGGAGGGACTGGCCGGCACGGTGGAATTTTACCCAGAGGAGGGAAAGTACCATCTGGACGGCCACCGCAACTGCCGCTGCTGCCTGACCCCGGAGGAGACGGCGGAGGCCGGGGGACACTGCCCAGTCTGCGGAAAGCCGGTGACCATCGGCGTGCTCCACCGGGTAGAGGCCCTGGCCGACCGTCCGGAGGGGGCCCGGAGGCCAGGGGCCAAGCCCTTTGAGCACCTGGTCCCCCTGCCGGAGGTCATCGCCGCCTCGGAAGGGGGGACAGCCGCCAGCGGCAGGGTGAACGCCAAATACGAGGCCCTGCTGCGGAAGCTGGGGCCGGAATTTCAGATCCTGCGGGAGACCCCCCTGGAGGATATCGCCTATGCCGCCGGACCCCTGGTGGCCGAGGGCATCCGCCGGATGCGGACCGGAGCGGTCCGCTGGGAGCCGGGGTATGACGGGGCCTATGGAGTCCTGGGACTGTTGGCCCCGGAGGAGCGGGAGGCCCTGCGGGGCCAGGTGAGCCTCTTCGGGGCGGAACCGGAGCCAGCCCGTAAAAAACGGAAGACGGGCCCATCTTCGTCCACAGCTCCGGCGACGCTGTCAGAAGAGAAGGGGGGAGAGGCCCTGAATCCGGCCCAGACGGCAGCCGTCACCTCTGCCGCGCGGGCGGTCTGCGTGACGGCGGGCCCCGGAACAGGCAAGACCCGCACCCTGGCGGCCCGGGCGGCCTGGCTGATCCGGGAGCGGGGCGTAAAGCCGGGAGAGATCACGGCGGTCACCTTCACCAACCGGGCGGCGGGGGAGCTCCGGACCCGGCTGGAGGCCCTTTTGGGGGGCAAGCGGGCGGCCCACGGCATCACGGTGGGCACCTTCCACAGCATCTGTCTGGACATTCTCTCCAAGCGGCCCCAGGGGGCCAGGCTGGCGGGACCCTACGAGACCCTGGCGGCGGCGGAAGCGGTCCTCTCCGCCCACAAGGGCGGCGGTACGCCGGGAAAGCTGCTGGAAGGGGTCTCCCGCTGGAAGAACGGCCGGGAGACCGACGTTCCGGAGGAGCTCTGCCGGGACTACTGCGCCCAGCTGGAGGCCCTGGGCCTGCTGGACTACGACGACCTGCTGCTGGAGACCCTGGCCCTTTGGCGGGAGGGAAGGCCCGCCGCCGGGCTGGAGCGGTCCTTCCGCCATCTGCTGGTAGACGAGTTCCAGGACTGTGACGCGGTGCAGTATGACCTGCTGATGGCCTGGGGCCGGAAGGGGGAGAGTCTCTTCGCCATCGGGGACCCGGACCAGTCCATCTATGGCTTCCGGGGGGCCGAACCGGCCTGCTTTGCCCGGCTGGAGGAGGATTTCCCAGACCTGGAGCGGGTCACGCTGACCCGGAATTACCGCTCCACCCCGGAGATCCTGGGAGCGGCCCTGTCGGTCATCGACCGAAATCCCGGTCCGGCGCGGGTGTTGGAGCCGCAGTGCCCCTCCGGGGCTCCGGTGCGGGTCCTGGAGGCCGAGAGCGACCTCTCGGAGGCCATCTTTGTGGCCAAGGAGGTGGCCCGCCAGATGGGCGGCGTGGATATGCTGGAGGCCCAGCGGGAGGGCCGGGGACCGGAGCGGCCCCGGGGCTTTCAGGATTTCGCGGTGCTCTGCCGCACCCGCCGTCAGCTGGACCTTCTGGAGCAGTGCCTGGGCCGGGACGGCATCCCCTGTGTGGTGGCCGGACGGGACGACTTTCTGACGGACCGGCGGGTACGGGGCGGGCTCTGCTTCCTGCGAAACCTCCTGGAGCCCGGAGACAGCCTGGCCCTGCGGAGCGCCCTGTCCCTGAGCTGGAACTGCCCCGCCGACCTCTCCCAGGCGGCGGAGGAGGCCTGGGCCGGGTCTGACGGGACAACAGAGGAGCGGGTCTACCGCCTGATGGGCCTTTATCCCCAGGTGCCCTGCCTGGAGCAGTGGGGAGAGCTGGCCTTGGAGCTCCTGCCCACGCTCCGGCGGGAGTGTCCGGACCGGCTGCTGGGGCGCTGGGCGGCCGCCCTGGGCTGCACGGAGGAGGAGCCGGTCCAGCGGCTGCTCCATATGGCGGTCTTTTACCCCACCCTGCCGGAGCTGCTGAAGAACCTGACCATTGGCCGGGAGGGGGACCTGCTGCGGAGCGCGGGGCTGGACTATGAGGCGGGGGCGGTCTCTCTGATGACCCTCCATGCCTCCAAGGGCCTGGAGTTCCCCGTGGTCTTTCTGTGCGGGGTAAAGGCTGGGACCCTTCCCCTGGAGCGCCAGGACGTGGATGACGAGGAGGAGCGCCGCCTCTTCTATGTGGGGATGACCCGGGCCAGGGAGGAGCTGATCCTTCTGACCCGAAAGGAAGCCTCCCCCTTCCTGGAGGAGCTCCCCCGGGAGGGCGTGGAGCGGGGGCGGGCCGCGTCCCGCTGCCCGCGGCAGGAGGCCGTGCAGATGAGCCTCTTTTGAAAAAGAAACAGGGAGCGGGAGGCGCTTGCGCGCTGTTCCGCCCCGAAACGACCAGAAGCCCCGCCGGCAAAGCCGGCGGGGCTTCTGGCTGGGATAGGATACATCGGTATGGAAAGAGCTCCATACGGAAGGGGACAGGCAAAAGGAATTATTTCAGGTTCATGGAGCCAGAGATGACCATCTTCATGACCTCGCTGGTGCCCTCGTAGATCTCAGTGATCTTGGCGTCACGCATATAGCGCTCCACGGTGTACTCACGGGCATAGCCGTAGCCGCCCAGGAGCTGCACGCAGCCGCGGGTGACCTCGTTGGCCACGTCAGAGGCCAGCAGCTTGGCCATGGCGGCGTAGACATTGTAGGCCTCGCCCTTGTCCTTAGCCACAGCGGCCCGCCAGGTCATCAGACGGGCGGCGTCCACCTTGGTCTGCATCTCGGCCAGCTTGAACTGGGTGTTCTGGAAGGAGGCGATGGTCTTGCCGAACTGGACGCGCTCCTTGTCGTACTTGATGGCCTCGTTGATGGCGCCCTGAGCGATGCCCACGCACTGGGCGGCAATGCCGATGCGGCCACCGTCCAGGGCCTTCATGGCCATCTTGAAGCCCTTGCCTTCCACGCCGCCCAGCAGGTTCTCGGCGGGGACCCGGACATCCTCGTACACCACAGCGGCGTTGGAGGCGGCGCGGATGCCCATCCGGGGGATATCAGGGGTGACGGTCAGGCCGGGGGTGTTGCGGTCCACCAGGAAGGCGGACATGCCCTTGTGGGCGGGGACGGACTTGTCGGTAAGGGCAAAGACCAGGAAGGTGTCGGCGAAGCCGGAGTTGGTGGTGAAGATTTTCTCTCCGTTGATGACGTACTCATCGCCGTCCTTGATAGCGACGGTGCGGGCGCCCGCCACATCGGAGCCGGCGCCGGGTTCGGTGAGGCCGAAGCAGCCGATCTTGGAGCCGTCAGCCAGGGGCCGCAGCCACTTCTGCTTCTGCTCCTCCGTGCCGAACTCCTCGATGGTGGAGGCGCACAGAGAGGTGTGGACAGAGAGGGTGATGCCGGTGCTGGCGTCCACCTTGGACATCTCCTCCATGCAGAGGACATAGGAGAGGACATCACCGCCGGCGCCGCCGTAAACCTCGGAGAAGGGGATGCCGAAGAAGCCGCAGTCCTTCATCTCCTGAAGCAGACCCATGTCATACTTCTCCGCCTCGTCCATCTCGTGGGCAAGAGGCTTGACGCGCTCCTCCGCGAATTTGCGGTACATTTCCTGGAGTTCCTGGTGCTCAGAGTCAAGGGCGAAGTCGATCATAGTGATGCCTTCCTTTCCAGTGTTTGAGTGTGTTGGAAGCCGGAGCTCAAGGGCCCGCCGCTTCATTGCGGGGAAAGTATAGCATCAGCAAAATTCTTTGTCAACAAATATTTTTGTATAAAAATAATTTTGCATAAACAGAATAAGAGCACAAAAAGCGGGGAAGTTCTGCCGGATGGAGGAAAATCGAAGAAAAAAGGGAGTCTCCGCCCGTCTGTGGGCAGGAGGCTCCCCGGGAAATAGAGACATTTTTTGTGCATTTTTCTCAGAAAGACGGGGTGCCAGGTCAAAGCCGAGATGACATCTGACGGAATCCTCCCGCCGCACTTTTCCAAAAATGTGCGAGGGGATTTGGACCGTCAGAGGACCAGGGTGCCGTTCTCGTCCTCCAGCAGGATGAAAATGCGCTCCTCCTGGCCGGTCTGGACGTTTACATAGATCAGCACATGGCGTCCGTCGGTGTCCTGGCATTTGAACTCATGGCAGAGGAGCTCATATTCTCCACTGGTAGGAATGACCGCCAGGCGCTGGGAGAGGACGGTCAGTCCCTCGGCCAGACGGGCGCGGGCCTGCTCGGCGCTGACGGCGGGGGAGGGAAGGTCCCGCTGCTCCGTGTGATTCATCAGATAGCCGGCGGCCTCGAAACCCACCACTTTGCCGGTGTCCAGGGCGATGGTGACCTTGACCAGGTCGGGATAACAGAGGACCTCTCCCTGGGCCGCGGCAAAATTGACAGTCAGCATGCCGTCGTGCTCCAGATAATAGCTCTCCTGCATGTTGGGATAGCCCCGCTCCTCCAGGAAGGTCTTGGCCAGGGTGGCGGCATCCTGGCGGGAGAGGGAGGGGGCACCGGCGGTGCGGGAGTGGAGGACCTCCAGCACCAGACCGCCCTGCCGGGTGACCTCCACATAGAGCTCTCCGCCATCCACGGCGGCAGAGAAGCTGTAGGTGGGGACCTGCCCCTCCCCGGAGGAGACCAGGGTAAAGATCTCCGGCTTCAGGTCCAAAAAGGCAGCGGCTGCCGCCCTGGCCTCTTCCTGGGTGACCTCGGGAAGCCCCTCCAGCATCCGGGGCGCCCGGTCCGTGATGTGGTCAGAGAAGGGGCCGTCATAGATCAGGGTGGGGATCTCGGGAAAGTCCTCCTCCACGGTCTGATAGACGGTTCCGGCCACCTCCTGGCCCTGTCCCTCCCTGGCGGCCATCCGGGCCTCGGCGGTCTCCACATCGTCCAGCTCGGCGGTGCCGTCCAGGAGCTGGGCCTGGAGGGCGGAGACCTCCCCGGAGAGGGTGGAGGCGGTCTGGGAGAGGGCCCGGAGGGTCTCACGCTGCTCCTGGGTGCAGCTGTCTCCGGCCACAGCAGACCGGGCCAGAGCGGCGGCGTAGTCTCCGGTCTTGGCCAGGAAGGCGGCGGTCTGCTCCAGCTCCACACTGGCGTAAGGGAGCTCCCCCAGGGCCATCTGGGCCGAGAGGGCCCGGCCGAAGATCTGGGTGCAGAGGGCGCTGAGCATGGCGGGGGAGCTGGCGTAGACCCCCTTTTGGAGGTCGGTGTCCAGCTGGCTGAGGTTGGCCGACAGCTCAGAGAAGGCGTGGAGGCGGCTCAGGGCGAGGTACTGCCGGTAGGCGGCGGCCTCCCGTTGGCCCTGAATGGCCAGCCCCGCCAAAACGACAAAGGATGCCGTCAGATAACTCACATATCGCACTATAGTCCTGCGGCCCATCTTCGTTCCCTTCATGCGGGCTCCGCCTCCTTTTCCCGCTTAGCATGGGCGCGGCACAGGGACGCTATGCGTGGGAGCGCCTTGAAATGTTTTCCGTACCTCGACGGCCGATACTATGCAGCCAGCTTATTGATTTTTGGCGGAGCGGACATTATAATAATTTTTAACCTATTTTGGAAAAGGAGCGAGACCATGAGAAGAAGAAAACTGATCCCCCTTCTGCTGACATTCAGCCTGCTCCTGGGCATCCTGCCCGCAGGTGCCCAGGCCGCCGGCTCTGTGGTGGCCCTGAAGCTGGGGAGTCCCCTGTGCGTCATTGACACCCAGGTGACCCAGGTGGACGAGAGCAACGACCAGGTAGTCCCCTATGCCGTCCAGGCCAATGGCGGCGGCTACACCCTGCTGCCCATCCGCCGGGTGCTGGAGGCCTTCGGTGGCACAGTGGAGTGGGTCCCTGCCACCAACGGCGTGCTCTGTACCCTGAACGGACATCAGGTGGAGCTGACTCCCGGCTCTGCCCAGGCCCAGGTGGACGGTCAGACCGTCACCATGGATGTCCCCGCCGAGGCCAAAAACGATCGGACCTTCGTGCCGGTGCGGTTCGTGTCTGAGAACCTGGGCCTCAGCGTGTCCTATGAGCCCCAGAACCAGATCGTGGTGGTCAGCGCCGCCGCGGTGGACCAGAATGCCCTCCTCTCCCTGGAGAGCGTGCAGCTTCTGGTGGAAGAGGCGGCGACCTCCCAGCCCGAGGAGGAGACCCCCCAGCAGCCCCAGGGCGGCTCTCCGGTCCAGCACACCAGCGCCAGCTACAGCCTGCCCTCCGGCACTGTGAGCGCCAACGTCATCACCGTGGACATGAGCGACCCCCGGGTCTCGGTGAGGAGCGCCATCGTGGGCGGAAAGCTCAACGCCACCGCCCCCTTTGCCGACATCGTGGCCTCCTCCGGCGGCGCGGTGGCCGTCATCAACGGCAACTTCTTCGAGTCCTATGAAGCCATCCAGGACCCCATCGGCCCTGTGATGGTGAACGGCAGCTTCATTTACGGCAACAGCGGCTCCCTGACCTCCGTGGGCATCACCTCGGACGGCAAGATGTACTATGGCCGCCCCTCCATCTTCTACCGGGTCAAGACTACCGACGGCGGCACCGCCCAGGAGTGGTCCGGCTATAACTTCAACGTCTTCGAGCAGGCCGCCGACGCCTCCGTGATCTACACCCCGGCCCGGGGCACCACGGTGCCCGTGACCTGCGCCGGCGCGGTGCTCACCGTCAGCAACGGCGTCACCACCGGCTATCAGCAGGTGGCGGTGGGGGACACCATCACCATCCCTGCCGACGGCTTCGCCCTGTGGATGGGTACCGGCTTCACCTCCACCCACTACTTCAGCGTCCCGGAGATGGGCCGGGCCGTCACCCTGGAGCCCTACCTGCGGGTGGCCGATGAGGAGGGCTTCTCCCTGGAGGGGGTCACCACCATCCTCTCCGGCGCCCCCCGGCTGGTGAAGGACGGCGCCATTGAGACCTATCTGGACCCCGGCTTCACGGAGGCCCGGTTCACCACCAGCGTCACCCCCCGGACCGCCATCGGGACCACTGCCGACGGCAAGCTCCTGATGGTCCAGACCTCTGCCGCCTCCATCCAGCAGATGCGGGAGCTGATGCTCCAGCTGGGCTGCCAGGATGCGGTGAACCTGGACGGCGGCGCTTCCACCGGCATGGACTATAACGGCCAGACTCTGGCCACCCCCGGCCGCCAGCTCACCACCACCCTCCAGGTGTTCGTGAACGGCTGACCCCTTGACAGACGGCCGGAGATGTGCTATCTTGAGCACAGATCAAAGGATTTGAGGTGAGAGGATGCGCAAGTAACTTGCTGAACAGCTGCACAGAGGGACAGGCGGTTTCAGACCGCCAGGCTTTCTGTGCCCGTCGGCAAGCGACTGCGCTCCTACTCACGTTTTGCGCCTCCGGAACAGCACGGAATGGGCGTGGAGCGTGGCCGCTCTGCGCCCATTTTTTGTCCTCCCAGGGAGAACTGGGGAGGACGGCTGTCTGGAGGCGATCTGTTTTGTCTTTGATCGAAATTGCCCACCTGAGCTTCACCTACGAGGGGAGCTATGACCCGGTGTTTCAGGACCTCTCCGTCCAGCTGGACACCGATTGGCGGCTGGGGCTCATCGGCCGCAACGGCCGGGGCAAGACCACTCTGCTGCGGCTGCTGATGGGGGAGGGGGCCTACTCCGGCACCATCTCCTCCCCGGAGGAATTTGACTATTTTCCCTTCCCGGTGCCCCACCGGGACTGGAATGGGGAGGAGGTGGCGGAAGCGCTCCACCCCGGCCTGGAGCGGTGGCGGCTCCTGCGGGAGCTCCATCTGCTGGACCTGGAGGAGGAGGTCCTGTACCGCCCCTTTTCCACCCTCTCCAATGGGGAGCAGACCCGGTTCCTGCTGGCCCTGCTCTTTCTCCAGGACCACCGCTTCCTGCTCATCGACGAGCCCACCAACCACCTGGACGGAGAGGGCCGGGCCCTGGTGGCCGATTACCTGGCCCGAAAGAAGGGCTTTCTCCTGGTCTCCCACGACCGGGCCTTTCTGGACCGCTGCGTGGACCATGTGCTGATCTTCCACAAGACGGGACTGGAGCTTCAGCGGGGCAACTTCTCCACCTGGTGGGAGAACCAGCAGCGCCGGGACCAATTTGAGCGGGGAGAGCAGGAACGGCTGAAAAAGGACATCCGGCGCCTGGAGGAGGCCGCCCGCCGCACCGCCGGCTGGTCTGACGCCGTAGAGAAGACCAAAAAGGGGAGCCGCAATTCCGGCCTGCGCCCGGACCGGGGCTATATCGGCCACAAGGCGGCCAAGCTGATGAAGCGCTCCAAGGCGGCGGAGGAGCGGCGGCAGAACGCCGTGGAGGAGAAGTCCAGGCTCCTCCGGGACCTGGAGGAGGCCGAAGATCTGAAGCTCCATCCCCTGGAGCACCCGCAGCGCCGGGTCCTGGAGCTTCGGGATCTCCAGGTGGACTACGGGGCCGGCCCGGTAGGGCCGCCGGTGACCTTTGCCCTGGAGCGGGGAGAGCGGGCGGCCCTCCGGGGCCCCAACGGGGCGGGGAAGTCCAGCCTGCTGAAGCTGATCCTGGGGGAAGAGATCCCACACACCGGCACCCTCTGGCTGGCGGGGGGCTGCAAGGTCTCCTATGTGCCCCAGGACACCTCCTTCCTCCGGGGGGACCTGAAGACCTTTGCCCAGGAGAGCGGCATCGACGAAAGCCTCTTCAAGGCCATTTTGCGGAAGCTGGACTTCTCCCGGACACAGTTTGAAAAGGACATGGCCGATTACAGCGGCGGCCAGAAGAAAAAGGTCCTCCTGGCCCGGAGCCTGTGCCAGCCGGCCCACCTGTACCTGTGGGACGAGCCCCTGAACTTTGTGGACCTCTATTCCCGGATGCAGCTGGAGGACCTGCTGCTGCGGTACAGGCCCACCATGCTCTTTGTAGAGCACGACCGGACCTTTACAGACAAGGTGGCTACCCGGTGCATCGAGCTGTAAAGGGAAAGGACTTGTAAGAAAGGAGGGCGGCACATGGAGCGCATGGAGGCATTTTTTACTGCCCGCGTGGACTGCTATGACGCCCATATGCTCCACGAGGTAGAGGGCTACGCGGAGGGATGCCGCATGGCGGCCGGCCTGCTGCCGGAGATGTGCACCTGGCTGCTGGATTTGGGCTGTGGCACCGGGCTGGAGCTGGAGCCGGTCTTTGAACGGTTTCCAGATCTCAGGGTCACCGGGATCGATCTCACACAGGCCATGCTGGACCGGCTGGGGAAAAAATTCCGGGGCCGCCGCCTGGAGCTGTTCCGGGGCAGCTACGTCGGGCGGGATTTTGGAGTGGAACGGTATGATGCCGCCCTGGCCGTAGAGACCCTCCACCATTTAGAGCCAGGGGTCAAGGCTGGCGTCTACCGCCAGATTTGGGCGGCCCTGCGGCCGGGAGGCGTCTATCTGGAGTGTGACTATATGGCTTGTGACTGCTTGGAAGAACGGCGGCTCCGAAGAGAGAACCGCCGCCTGCGGGGAGCGGAGGGGCTCACGCCAGAGGCGGAGGTCCACTTTGACATCCCGCTGACCGAGGCCCACAACCGGACCTTGCTGCTGAGGGCAGGCTTTGCCCGGGTGGAACGGCACATGCAGGCGGGGGACACCGTCCTGCTGGCTGCGTGGAAGGCGGCAGGATAAATGGACGGTTTTTCTTATAAAGTAATTTTGGATGCTCTATGGCTTTTGCTGGGGGACCCGGGGCTGCGGCGGCAGCTCTATGTCGCCGGCGGCATCCTGCCCTGGCTTCTGCTGGGGGAGGACTCCGGACGGCTTCATGGAGACGCCGACCTGCTGGCCCGGCTGGAGGAGATGCCGGCTGTCCGGGAGGCCCTGGCCGGTTTGGGCCTCTACCAGCGAGAGGGGGACAGCCGCCTTTTTTCCTGTAACCGGACAGGGGAGGACTATGGCCAGGAGGTCCTGGTAGAGGGAATACCTGTTCATGTAACTCCCTTTACAGTCACAGAGGGCAGGCTGATCCAGCGCAGCTTCTTCCGGAACCGGGCCGAGGGCTGGGACATCCTCCTGCGGGCCGAGGCGGAGGGCGTGGCCTCGGAGGACTATGTGGAGCGGCGAACCCTGCCGGACGGGAGGCGCCTGGGGGCTCTCACTCTGGAGGTGGTCCGGGCGGCCAAGGAGCGCACCGGCCGGGAAAAGGACCGGACGGACCTCCAGGCACTGTCCCGGCTGCCCTTTTCCCCGGAAAGGTACGCCAGGGTAGCGGGGCCGGTGGGCGGCATGCGGGTGGAGGCCATCTGGTAGGCCGAGGCGCCGGAGGAAAGACCGGACCCGGCGGCGCATAGGATAGAGGATAAGAAGGGGGGCGGGGGCATGGAACAGCGGTTCACTCTGGAGGGCGGCGGCGTTCTGACCGTCCGGGAGGAGGGCCTGCGGGCCGTGGTGGCTGCCCAGCGTCCCAATGACGGGCGGGGGCTGTACCGGGCCTATCTCCAGGGCGCCGGGGGACAGGTCCTGCTGGGCACCATGGCCCCGGAGGGCGCGGCGCTGAAGGTCCGCCGCACCTTTTCCCTGGACGAGCTGCGGAGACAGGGGGCCTGGCCGCCCCGGGGCGGAAGGGCTGAGCTGTCCTTTTCCTTTACAGACTTGAAGGCGCCGGAGGGGTGGCACCGGGCCGATCCGGCGGGCCTGCGCTTCCGAGAGGCGGAGCTGCTCCGCGCGGCGGTCCAGCTGGGACGGGCACTGTACCGGCGGGAGGGGGAGGGATTCGCCCTGGCCTATCCCTTTTCCTGCCGGGAGCCCTTTCCCTTTCCCCAGCTATTTTGTCTGGCGGAGCCGGCAGAGCTGGACGGGCAGCGGTACCTTCT
>DWWJ01000198.1 GCA_019119795.1 Candidatus Intestinimonas pullistercoris | reverse complement strand
CAGGCTCTCGGCAGCGGCCTTGGCGCAGGCCAGGGAGGCGCCCAGGATGGCGTTGGCGCCCAGGTTGGTCTTGTTGGGGGTGCCGTCCAGCTCGATCATGGCCTTGTCGATGGCGGTCTGGTCCAGGACGTTCATGCCCACCAGGCACTCGGCGATCTTGGTGTTCACGTTTTCCACGGCGTTGAGGACGCCCTTGCCCAGGTAGCGGCTCTTGTCGCCGTCCCGGAGCTCGCAGGCCTCATAGATGCCGGTGGAAGCGCCAGAGGGCACGGCGGCACGGCCTACGGTGCCGTCCTCCAGATAGACCTCCACCTCAACGGTGGGATTGCCGCGGGAGTCCAGGATCTCACGGCCCAGGACATCGACGATCTCAATGATCTGCTTCATGGAAAATCATTCTCCTTTCGTAATGGGGCGGGGACACTGCCCCGCCTTCTTCCGGGGGATGCTCTCTTGTGGGGGGCGGGCCTCCGCCCGCCGTGGGTCTATATGGCAGGGGTTTGAAGGGGCTCCAGACCCCGTAGCCGTCAGTTGATTCGGCCTTTCTAAGCCAAGGCCGGTTGGGGTCGTCAATTCACGATCAGGGTCTCCCCGTCCATCTCGGCGGGCTTTTCCAGGCCCATCAGGTCCAGCATGGTGGGGGCGATGTCGGCCAGCCGGCCATCTCGGAGCTTCACGTCGGCGCCCACGATATAGAAGGGCACCGGGTTGGTGGTGTGGGCGGTGTAGGGGGTCACCCCGTCGTCCTCCAGCATCCGGTCGGCGTTGCCGTGGTCGGCGGTGATGAGGCTGATGCCCCCCATCTGGGAGGTGGCCTCCACCACCCGGTTGACGCACTCGTCCACCGTCTCCACCGCCAGCCGGGCGGCCTCGTACACGCCGGTGTGGCCCACCATGTCGCAGTTGGCGAAGTTGAGGATGATGACGTCGTATTTGCCGCTGAGGATGCGCTCCACGCAGGCGTCGGTGACCTCATGGGCGCTCATGTCGGGCTTGAGGTCGTAGGTGGGCACCGAGGGGGAGGGGATGAGGACCCGGTCCTCCCCGGGGAAGACCTGCTCCACGCCGCCGTTGAAGAAGAAGGTGACGTGGGCGTATTTCTCAGTCTCGGCGATGCGCAGCTGGGTGAGGCCCAGGTTGGAGATATACTCGCCAAAGATGTTGGTGAGCTTCTGCTTGGGGAAGGCCACCGTCACGTTGGGCATGGTGGCGTCGTACTCGGTGGTGCAGACAAAGTGGAGGGGGAAGTAGCCCTTCTTCCGCTCCAGGTCGGTGAAATCGGGGTCCACCAGGGCCCGGGTGATCTCCCGGGCCCGGTCGGGCCGGAAGTTCATGAAGATCACCGAGTCGTTCTCCGCGATGACGGCCTCGGGGCAGCAGACCACGGGCACCACGAACTCGTCGGTGACGCCGGCGTCATAGGACTTCTGCACAGCGGCCACCGGGTCGGGCTCCTGGGGGGCATCCCCCAGCACCAGGGCGTCATAGGCCTTCTGGAGCCGCTCCCAGCGCTTGTCCCGGTCCATGGCGTAGTACCGGCCGGAGATCACGCCGATGCGGGCGTTGCCCAGCTCCTGGCACTTGGCCTGGAGGCGGGCGACGAAGTCCTTCCCCGAGGAGGGGGGCACGTCCCGGCCGTCCAGGAAGGCGTGGACGAAGACCTTGGTGAGACCACGCCGCTTGGCCATGTCCAGGGCGGCGAAGATGTGGTCGATGTGGCTGTGGACGCCGCCGTCGGAGAGGAGGCCCATGATGTGCAGGGCGGTCCCCGCTTCCTTGCAGTGGTCCATGGCGGCGGCGTAGGCCTCGTTGGAGAAGAAGTCACCGTCCTGGATGGACTTGCTGATCCGGGGCAGGTCCTGGAAGACCACCCGGCCGGCGCCGATGTTGGTGTGGCCCACCTCGGAGTTGCCCATCTGGCCCTCGGGCAGACCCACGTCCAGGCCGGAGGCCTGGAGCTGGCAGCCCGGATTCTCCGCGAAAATGCGGTCCAGGTTGGGCTTTTTGGCGTTGGCGATGGCGTTGCCCATGGTGTCAGCGCGCAGGCCAAAGCCGTCCATGATGATCAGTGTGGTAGGAGTTTTACTCATGCAATCCAAACCTCGTATTCTAAGTTCATTGGGGGCGGTTGCCCGCCGGGGGCTGGGTCCCCCCAGGGGGCGCCTACCCGGCGGGGGCAAAAACCATTTCTTTTTCTGCGGAAAAAGAAACGGTTCTTGACTCCAAAGAAAAAGTTAGGCCGGTCTACGGGGCGTTTCAGGGTCAAAACGGCGGCTTGCGTCTTTACGCACTGTTTGGGGACCAGCCCCGGCCGTTACGGCCATGCCATTGTGAAACAGGGAAAAGACGGTGGTTCTATCCAGCCGCCGCCTGGCGGTGCCACTCTCGCGGCAGAGTGCGGCATGGCGCACCGAGTTCATCACACCTGGCATTCTCCCGCTCCGCCGCAAGGGATGCACCTGACCACCCCGGCCCTGAGAGAGGCACCCGCAGGCGGCGGGGGGTTAGGGCCGCCGGCCTGTCTCTGTTCCCAAACGGCAGGCCGTAACGGCCGGAAGGGGTCCTCTATGTCATACGAAAGCCGCTAGCCGCCGTTTTCTATCGAATGCCCAGCATAGACCGGGGCCCCTTTTTTCTTTGGAGTCAAGGCCCGTTTCTTTTTCCGCAGAAAAAGAAATGGACCTTGCCCCCGCGGCGGGGAGCCGCACCCCCGGAGGGACTCCGCCCCCAGAGGACAGTCAGTCCTCCTGGTTAGCGGCGTTGATGATGTCCACGAACTGCTCGGGCTTCAGGGAGGCCCCGCCGATGAGGCCGCCGTCCACGTCGGGCTGGGCCAGGAGCTCGGCGGCGTTGCCGGGGTTCATGGAGCCGCCGTACTGGATGGTGACGCTCCGGGCCACCCGGGCCCCGTAGAGCTTCCGGATCACGGCGCGGATGGCCTCGCAGACCTCACCGGCCTGCTCGGCAGTGGCAGTCTTGCCGGTGCCGATGGCCCACAGGGGCTCGTAGGCGATGACCACATGGCGGACCTTGTCGGCGCTGACGCCGGAAAGGGCGCACTTCACCTGGTAGGCGATGAGGTCCATGGTGACCCCCATCTCCCGCTGCTCCAGGCTCTCACCCACGCAGACGATGGGCCGCAGGCCCACCTCCAGGGCGGCGTGGACCTTCTTGTTGACGGTGACGTCGGTCTCGTTGTAGTACTGGCGGCGCTCGGAGTGGCCAATGATGACGTACTTCACGCCCACCTCCTTGAGCATCTCGGCGGAGACCTCGCCGGTGTAGGCGCCGGTGGCCTCATAGTGGCAGTTCTCGGCGCCGATGGACACCCGGCAGTCCTTGAAGAGGCGGACGGCGGCGGGGATGTTCACAAAGGGCACGCAGAGTACCACGTCGCACCACTTGCCCTTGGGCAGGATGGCCTTGAGCTCCTCGGCGTAGGCCTTGGTCTCGGAGAGGGTCTTATTCATTTTCCAGTTGCCGGCAATGATCGTCTTGCGGTAACGGCGGTTCATATCCATCAGATCCTTTCTCTTTTCGGTTGAATGGGGCAGCTCCGGGGAGAGGAATGCGCTGCGGCGCCCTCCTCTCCCCATCGAAGCCCAGCGAAGCGGCTTCGATGGGGGCCCAGAGATGTCCCGGCTGAGGGCAGGGCTGTCACGCTGCGGGCCCTCCGCGACGGCAGCTAAGTCCCTCCGACTGCGCAAGCCGACCTCCGGGCCTTTCGGCCCTGCGGTCCGTTTGCTCCGCTGCGGGCCTTAGCCGCCTGCTCCCGGGCCCTCCGCGCTTCTTACTTATCCAGCAGACAGGCCACGCCGGGCGGCGTTGGGGCAAAGTCCGCTTGGCTCCGTTTCCCGCTCCCGCGGAAAACTCTGCCCGCTCCCTTGCCCCTCCGCTTCCCCATGAGACCCGCTTCGCTGGGCTCTCATGGGGGCCCCAGAGCTGCCCGGCAGGATTCGTTTTACTTATCCAGGAGGCAGGCCACGCCGGGCAGCTCTTTGCCCTCCAGGAACTCCAGAGAGGCGCCGCCGCCGGTGGAGATGTGGGTCATCTTGTCGGCAAAGCCCAGCTGCTCCACGGCCGCCGCGGAGTCGCCGCCGCCCACGATGGTGATGGCGCCGGACTCGGCCAGAGCCTTGGCCATGGCCTTGGTGCCCTCGGCAAAGGCGGGGAACTCAAAGACGCCCATGGGGCCGTTCCACACCACGGTGCCCGCGCCCTTCACGGCGTCGGAGAAGGCGGCGATGGTCTTGGGGCCGATGTCCATGCCCATGAGGTCGTCGGGGATGTTGCCCTCGGCCAGCACCGGCTTGGCGTCGGCGGAGAACTCGGCGGCGCAGAGGTTGTCCACGGGCAGCAGGAACTTCACGCCCTTGGCCTCAGCCTTGGCCATCATGTCCTTGGCGTAGTCCAGCTTGTCGGCCTCCAGCAGGGACTGGCCGATGGTGTAGCCCTGGGCCTTCTTGAAGGTGTAGGCCATGCCGCCGCCGATGATGATGGTGTCGGCCTTCTCCAGGAGGTTATTGATGACGTTGATCTTGTCGGAGACCTTGGCCCCGCCCAGCACAGCCACGAAGGGGCGCTTGGGGTCGTCCAGAGCCTTGCCCATGATGTCCAGCTCCTTGCCGATGAGGAAGCCGGAGACCGCGGGGAGGTAGGCGGCCACGCCGGCGGTGGAGGCGTGGGCCCGGTGGACCGTGCCGAAGGCATCGGAGACGTAGACCTCCGCCATGGAGGAGAGCTCCTTGGCGAACTCGGGGTCGTTCTTCTCCTCCCGCTTGTCGAAGCGGAGGTTCTCCAGCAGCATGATCTGGCCGGGCTGGAGGGCGGCGGCCTTGGCCTTGGCATCCTCACCGATGATATCCTTGGCGAAGATCACGTCCTTCCCCAGCAGCTCGCTCAGGCGCTTGGCCACGGGAGCCAGGGAGAGGGACTCCTTCCACTCCCCCTTGGGCTTGCCCAGGTGGGAGCAGGCGATGACGGCGGCGTTCTGCTCCAGCAGGTACTGGATGGTGGGCAGGGCGGCCACGATGCGCTTGTCATCGGTGATGGCGCCGGTGGCCTTGTCCTGAGGTACGTTGAAATCGCAGCGGAGCAGGACCTTCTTGCCGGCGACGTCGATGTCCTTGACGGTCTTCTTGTTGTAGTTCATTTGCAAAGCTCCTTTCGTCGTTTGCGGCGGGGCTCCCCGCCTGGAAATCGCGGAGACGCAGAGGGGCGGGGCCGTGCCCCGCAGGGGACCGCCGCGCGTTCAGCGGCGGATGTGGGCGGCCTTTTGACTCGCCCAGGCTTGGCCGCCGTCCTTGGCCAGGCCTGGGAAGTCCAACTGGCGGAGGGCCTCGTAGGTCACTGCCGCCACGGTGTTGGCCAGATTCAGGCTGCGGGCGTCCTCCCGCATGGGCAGGCGGATGCACCGGTCGGGATACCGGGAGAGGAGGTCCCCCGGCAGTCCGGCGGTCTCCTTCCCAAAGAAGAGCCAGCAGCCGTCCCGGAAGGAGGCGTCGCTGTAGCAGCGGGCTCCCCGGGTGGTGGTGAGCCAGAGGTCCGGCTCGGGGTGCTGGGCGAAGAAGTCCTCCAGGCCGTCGTAGACCCGCAGGTCCACCAGGGACCAGTAGTCCAGTCCGGCCCGCTTCACCGCCTTGTCGGAGATGTCGAAGCCCAGGGGGCGGATCAGGTGGAGCCGGCTGCCCGTGGCCGCGCAGGTGCGGGCGATGTTGCCGGTGTTCATGGGGATCTCAGGCTCCACCAGGACGATGTGGATCATGGATGCCTCCCTTCCGGGGGCCCGGAGGCCGCATACCGGGGGGTATTATCATACACAAGCCATTCCCCTTTCAATCGACAGTTTCCCAGCGCCCTCCATTGTATCGCAACAGGGCCCGAATTACAACCTAAAAAACACGAAATCATCCAAAAATTTTTCTTTTTCAGGACCCTCACAGAGAAATTCCTGTAAATGCAAGGCCCCCTCTTCCCCTTTTCGCCCGGTTATGATATGATATGGTAAACTGGGGAGAAATAGAAACTGGGAGTGTGAGACAGATATGGAGACACAGCGCCGCCTCCGGGTGGTGGTCAAGGTGGGCACATCCACCCTCACCCACGACACCGGGCGGCTGAATCTGCACAATATGGAGCACCTGGCCCGGACCCTTTCGGACCTGGAGGGCATGGGCCACGAGATCGTATTGGTGTCCTCGGGGGCCATCGCCATCGGCACCGCCAAGCTGGGGCTCCCGGAGCGGCCCACCGAGCTGCGGGACAAACAGGCGGTGGCCGCCGTGGGCCAGTGCATGATGATGCACCTCTACGACAAGCTCTTTGGAGAGTATAACCGGGTGGTGGCCCAGATCCTCCTCACCGGAGAGGATGTGGACGCCCCGGTCCGGGCCGGGCACCTGCGGAACACCTTCGCCTCCCTGCTGGAGCGGGGGGTCATCCCCGTGGTCAACGAGAACGACTCGGTCTCCTCGGCAGAGATCGAGACCGGCCAGTGCAAGGTGCTGGGCGACAACGACACCCTCTCCGCCATGGTGGCCCGGCTGTGCGGGGCCGACCTGCTGGTGCTCCTGAGCGACATCGACGGGCTCTACAACGCCGACCCCCGGAAGGACCCGGAGGCCAAGCTCATCCATCTGGTGACCAAGGTGACCCCGGAGCTCCGGGCCGCCGCCGGCGGGGCGGGGTCCTGGCGGGGCACCGGCGGCATGGCCACCAAGCTCAACGCCGCCGAGCTGGCCATGGAGGCCGGCATCGACATGGTCATCAGCAACGGCAGCCGCCCCGAGGACCTCTACGGCATTGTGGACGGGGAGGAGATCGGCACCCGGTTCCGGGCCGGTTGAGTCCGGATATTGCCCGGGACATACCTTATATAATAAATAGCGGATATCCGCTTGGATCACGATGAAGGAGGGCACAGACATGACGATCTTGGAGATGCAGGGGCTGGCGGCCAAAAACGCCGGCCGGGTGCTGGCCGTGGCGGGCACCGCCCGGAAGAATGAGGCCCTGGAGGCCATTGCCCAGGCCCTGTACCGGAACCAGGGCTACATCCTCTCGGAAAATGAGAAGGACCTGGCCGCCGCCATGGCCTCCGGCATGAAGCAGTCCCTGCTGGACCGGCTGGCCCTCAGCGCCCAGCGGATGGACGCCATCGTGGAGGGGGTGCGGCAGGTGGCCGCCCTCCCCGACCCCATCGGGGAGGTCACCAAGATGGCCACCCGGCCTAACGGCCTCATCATCGGCAAGCGCCGGGTCCCCCTGGGGGTCATCGGCATCATCTACGAGGCCCGGCCCAACGTCACCGTGGACGCCGCCGCCCTGTGCCTGAAGTCGGGGAACGCCGTCATCCTCCGGGGGGGCAAGGAGGCCTTCCGGTCCAACAAGGCCCTTGTCTCCGTGATGCGGGACGCCCTGGAGTCGGCGGGCCTCCCCCGGGACTGCGTGGCCCTGGTGGAGGACACCTCCCGGGAGAGCGCCAATGAGCTCATGGGCCTCACCGGGTATCTGGACGTCCTCATCCCCCGGGGGGGCGCCGGCCTCATCCGGGCAGTGGTGGAGCACGCCCGGGTCCCGGTCATCGAGACTGGGGTGGGGGTCTGCCACATCTATGTGGACGGCGAGGCCGATTTGGACATGGGGGCCGAAATCATTTATAACGCCAAGTGCTCCCGGCCCTCGGTGTGCAACGCCGCCGAGTGCCTGCTGGTCCACGCCGGGGTGGCCGAGGTCTTCCTCCCCAAGGCCAAGGCCCTGCTGGACCGGAAGGGGGTGGAGCTCCGGGGCTGCCCCCGGACGGCGGCCATCCTGGGCGAGAGCGTGGTCCCCGCCACCAGCGAGGACTGGGACACCGAGTACGGCGACTATATCCTGGCGGTGAAGGTGGTGGACAGCGCCCAGGAGGCCATCGACTTCATCAACACCCACGGCTCCGGCCACTCCGAGGCCATCGTCACCACCAACTACTTCACCGCCCAGACCTTCCTGGACCAGGTGGACGCCGCGGCGGTGTACGTCAACGCCTCCACCCGGTTCACCGACGGCTTCGAGTTCGGCCTGGGGGCCGAGATCGGCATCTCCACCCAGAAGATGCACGCCCGGGGACCCATGGGTCTGGAGGAGCTCGCCAGCTCCAAATACATTATTTACGGAAACGGACAGGTGCGGTAAGAGAAAATACCGGGCGGACGGGGCCTCCCGTCCGCCCTTTTCCTTGTCCTGCAAGGGATCGAGTCTGTCATACATCGGGGACCGATACTATGCAGTCAGCTTATTGTTTTTTCTGTGCTTTGTGCTATGCTGTTCTCAGCAGTCCCAATTTCTGAAAAGGAGAGACGCCGCATGAAGAAAAAACGCCTGCTGTCCCTGCTCCTCACCGGAGCGCTCTGCCTGTCTCTGTCCGCGCCGGCCCTGGCCGCCGGGCTGGAGAACTTCCAGAAGACCAACCCCTACACCGCCGGGCAGTTCACCGACGTCCCCGCCGGGGAGTGG
>DWWJ01000197.1 GCA_019119795.1 Candidatus Intestinimonas pullistercoris | reverse complement strand
TTTTTTCGAACTTTTTGCGGAAGTTGCTTCCTGACCCTGGGAGGCCCTCCGGGGGGCGTTGCACGGCGGCGTGCAACAAGGGGCTCCCGCCCCGGGGCAAGGCTCCCGCCTTGCGGGGACGGCTTCCCGCCGGGGGCAAAAACCATTTCTTTTTCTGCGGAAAAAGAAACGGTTCTTGACTCCAAAGAAAAAATGGGGTCCGGTCTACGGGGCGTTGCTGCTGGGAAAACGGCGGCTTGCGTCTTTACGCACCGTGGTGAGGACCAGCCCCGGCCGTTACGGCCATCCCATGGTGGAACAGGGATGGTTTTTGGTTCTATCCTGCGGCCGCCTGGTGCTTCCACTCTCAGGGCCGGGGTGGTCAGGTGCCTCGCTTGCGGCGGAGGGGGAAGAGCTTGCGTCAGACTTGCCGGAGGCGTTGCGCCCCACAAGGGGAGGAGAGCTCCACGCCGCAAGAGGACTACTGCCGCACTCTGCCGCGAGAGTGGCACCCGCAGGCGGCGGGTGGTTAGAACGCCGGCCTGTCCCTGTTCCACAAGGGCAGGCCGTAACGGCCGGAAGGGGTCCTCTATGTCATACGAAAGCCGCTGGCCGCCGTGGATGACCACACCCTCACCGTAGACCGGGCCCCTCTTTTTCTTTGGGGTGAAGGACCGTTTCTTTTTCCGCAGAAAAAGGAATGGTCTTTCCCCCCGGAGGGCATCCGGCCCCCTGCAAGGCGGGAGCCTTGCCCCCGGAGGGACTCCGCCCCCACGGCGGGGAGCCGCCCCCCGGAGGGGCCCCCTCCAAATTTTCTATTGCATCAAAATACCAAATCGGATATAATAGCCGCCGGCGGTGATGAGGCAGCAGTCTCAGCCCCAGGAAAGGAAGTGGCCTTGCCCGATGAATCGAAACCCGCACAAGCGCACCCAGTGCTGGCATAACACCCGTTTTCCCCGCAGGCCACCTCCGGAGGTCATCCCTGTTTCCGCGCTCTCCTAACTACTATATAATAATAAAAGGGATGATATTTTTCTATGAACTGGTTTATCCTCTCGCTGATCGCGATCCTCTTCTGGAGTGGCTCCGACCTCTTCTCCAAAATCGGCGCCAAGCCTGACGATATCTACAGCCACTGGAAGATGGTCATTGTTGTGGGCCTGGTGATGGGCGCCCACGCCATCTTTATGCTGGCCACCGGCACCCCCTTCTCCCCCATGGACATCATCACATACCTCCCCGCCTCCGCCTGCTACATCGCCTCCATGATCTTCGGCTATGCCGGACTGCGCTACATTGAGCTTTCCGTCTCCTCCCCGGTCTGCAACTCCTCCGGAGCCGTGGCCGCCGTGCTGTGCGTGCTCTTCCTGGACGCCACTATGACCGGCCTCCAGGTGGTGGGCGTGGTGCTGGTTTGCGCCGGCGTCTTTGCCCTCTCCGTCATCGAAAAGCGGAAGGACGACGCCCTCCGGGCTGCCGAGGGCTTCACTCCCGATGTCAAGCACACCCGCAGCCTGGTGGCCATCGTGTTCCCCCTCCTCTACTGTGCCATCGACGGTCTGGGCACCTTCGTGGACGGGTACCTCCTGGACACCGCCGCTGTCATCGCCGAGGAGCAGGCCAACATCGCCTATGAGCTCACCTTCCTGATGATGGCTGTCTTCGCCTTTGTCTATGCCATCCTCATTAAGAAGGCCCCCGTCAGCCTCCCCACCGAGGGGCCCAAGTTCCTGGGAGCCCTGTGTGAGACGGCGGGGCAGTTTGCCTATATCTTCGCCATCGGGGCCAATACAGTGGTCGCCGCCCCCATGATCTCCTCCTACTGCGTGGCCTCCCTGGTGTGGAGCCGCATCTTCCTCAAGGAGAAGCTCACCAAGGGGCAGTACGCCGTCATCGCTGTGGCGGCGGTGGGCATCGTCATTCTGGGCATGGAATAGAGCGCCGCATCAAAAAACGTCCCGGACCAGCGTGGTCCGGGACGTTTTTCATTTAATTGATCGGCTCGAACTTGTCCTTACCCATGCGGCACAGAGGGCAGGTCCAGTCGTCGGGCAGGGCCTCGAAGGGGGTGCCGGCGGCGATGCCCCGGTCGGGGTCTCCGGCCTCGGGGTCGTAGATATAGCCGCAGATGGAGCAGACGTACTTTTTGGGCTTGGCCGCGGCAGGGGCGGCGGGGGGAACCTCGGGCCCCTTGGCCAGGGCGGCCACGGAGCGGGCCCAGGCGGCCGCGGCCTCCAGGTCGGCCTTGGTGGGGACGAAGCAGACCTTGAAGGGCCCGGCGGGCACCGCCAGCTTGAGCTGCTTGAGCTGCTCGTGGAGCATCCCGGGGGCCTCTCCGGTCCAGCCGAAGGAGCCGAAGGCTCCGGCGGCCCGGCCCCGGGTGTTGATGGCGTCCACGGCGTGGACGGCCTCCCAGATGGCCTCGGGGGCGCTGCGGTTGAGGGTGGGGGCGCCCACCAGGACCACGTCGCTGCCGTTCATCAGGCCGGGGAGGGCGGCGGAGTCGTCAAAGACCACGTCGTGGAGGGTGACCTGGAGGCCGTCCTCTGTGAGGGCCCCGGCCATGGCCTCGGCCAGGGCCTTGGTGCAGCCGTAGGCCGAGCAGTAGACCACCGCGGCGGTCTTGACGGCGCTCCGGGGCTGGGGGGTGGCCCACTGGCGGTAGCGGTCCTTGACCTGCTCCAGGGTGGCAGGGGTGAGGCAGGGGCCGTGGCTGGTGCAGACCAGCTGGGCCTCCGCCGGCATCTTGTTCAGGCCGTCCAGCACCGCCAGCTTGAAGGGCCCGAAGATGCAGTCGAAGTAGTTCTTCAGCTCGGCCTCGTAGTGGACCCGGTACTCGGCGTGGATGCCGGTGTCCACCATGGTGGGCTCGCAGAAGTGGCAGCCCAGGAAGTCGCAGGTGAAGAGGGTCTGGTCCGCCGGGTCCCAGGTGAACATGGTGTCCGGCCAGTGGAGCAGGGGGGCGCTGAGGAAGGTGAGGGTCTTGCCCCCCAGGTCCAGGGTGTCCCCGTCCTTCACCACCCGGCAGGGGAAGTCCTCGTTGGCGATGGCGGAGAGAAACTTCTTGGCCGGGTTGGAGCAGAGCACCGTCAGGTTGGGGCAGCGCTCCAGCAGGGCCCGGACACTGCCGGAGTGGTCGGGCTCGGTGTGGTTCATGATGAGGTAGTCCAGCTTCTCCAGGGGGAGGACCTCCTCGATGTTGTGGACCAGCTGGTCAAAATAGTCCTTGTGGACGGTCTCGATGAGGGCGGTCTTCTCCCCGCCCTTCACCAGATATGCGTTATAAGAGGTGCCGTAGGGGGAGGTCATCACAATGTCGAAGACCCGCAGGGACGGGTTGAGGATCCCCACCGACCAGACGTTCTCCCGCAGCTTGATCGCGCTCATAGGTCAACTTCCTTTCCGGGCCGCAGCCCCGTTTTCGAAAAACCTTCTATTTCTGTCGGAATACAGTATATCTTTCCATCGAAGCCTTGTCAAGCCATAAAGAAAGAAAAACATGCCGCATTGGTCGGACCTTTTGGGAGCATTCTATCCAAATCCGGCGGGGGCTCCCGCCCCGCCCTTGACGCCCGTCCTCGGCAGGGGGTACAATGAAAAAAATGTGAACGCACAGGAGCGAAGGGACTTATGATCTATCTGGACAACGCGGCCACCACCCGGGTGCGGCCGGAGGCGGCCCAGGCCGCCCTTGAGGTGATGACCCGGGACTTCGGCAACCCCTCCACCCGGTACGCCCTGGGGACGGCGGCGGCGGAGCGGCTGGCGGCCGACCGGGCCGTGGTGGCCCAGGCCCTGGGCTGCCGGGCGGAGGAGGTGGTCTTTACCTCCTGCGGCACCGAGGGGGACAACTGGGCCATCCGGGCCACCCTGGAGCTGGGAAAACGGAAGGGAAAGCACATCGTCACCACCGCCATCGAGCACTCCGCCGTGCTGGAGCCCCTCCGGCACCTGGCCGCCCAGGGGTACGAGGTGACTTACCTGCGCCCCGACCGGAACGGGCACATCTCCCCCGCCCAGGTGGAGGGGGCCCTGCGGCCGGACACGGTGCTGGTCTCCATGATGCTGGTAAACAACGAGCTGGGGACCCTCCTCCCCGTCCGGGAGGCGGCGGAGGCCGTCCGGCGCTCCGGGTGCCCCGCCCTGGTCCACACCGACGCCGTCCAGGGCTTTTTGAAGGTCCCCTTCACCCCGGAAGGGCTGGGGGTGGACCTGCTGACCCTCAGCGGCCACAAGATCGGGGCCCCCAAGGGCATCGGCGCCCTCTATGTCCGCCGGGGGCTCAAGCTCCGGCCCCTGCTCTTCGGCGGCGGCCAGGAGGGGGGCCTCCGGCCCGGCACCGAGCCCACCGCCCAGATCGCCGCCCTGGCGGCGGCCTGCCGGGTGTGGATGGACCACCGGGAGGAATATACAGAACGTATGAAAGTGGTAAAAGATCACTTTTTGTCGTCACTTCAGGCTGCCCTGCCCCGGGCGGTGGTGGTGAGTCCGGGAGACGCCCCCCACATCTGTGCGGTCTCCCTGCCGGGCTATCCCAGCGAGATGCTGGTGCGGGAGCTCAGCGACCGGGGCATCTGCGTCTCGGCGGGCTCGGCCTGCCGCCGGGGGAAGCCCAGCTACGTCTTCGCCGCCACCGGGCGGCCCAAAACGGAGCTCCTGGGGACCCTGCGGGTCTCCTTCTCCCCGGAGAGCACCCCGGAGGAGGCCGACGCCCTGGTCTCCGCCCTGGAGGAGATCGCCCAAAGCCGGGTCTCCCTGTAAAGCTATTTCCCCTGTGTACTGTTGCAGCATCCGGCTTTCCCGCGGCGCTTCGCATAGCCCCGCAGGCAGCTGGCCGCCTTTCTGTAGAGACGTCAAAAGGCCGTCCCAATCGGGACGGCCTTTTGCTTGCTTCCGGGGTATTCCGGGGGACTCAGCCCACCACTACAATGCGGATCTTGCCGCCCTGGTCGGGGGCTTTGTCGTAGTAGATGGTGACGTTCTCGGAGAACGCACGGGCCAGATTGAGGGCCTTCACATAGTCCTCATCGTTCTTGCCCTCACCCACGGAGAACCACTCTTTGGTGGTCTCGTTGTAGCACATGACCCGGTCGGAGATGGGAATGATCATGCTGTTGGTGGTGACGGTCATGTTGTCCACGTCAAAGGCGGAACTCTTGACGTCCATGGACTGGAGTTCCACGAATCCGCCCAGCGTGACCTTGCCGTCGGTACGGGCGGGACCGGTGACGATGCCGCCGGCCTTGTTGTTCCGCAGGCTCTCGCCGTTGTTCATCAGCAGGTTGCTGCTGCCATTGGGCGTGAGGGCATTGATGATGGACACATAGTCCATGCGCTGGGTGGTATTGCCCTCGGTGTCGGTCTGGCCGCCCTCCGTGGTCACCTTGAAGAAGCCGTACTCATAGCGGTCACCGGTGACGTCATTGAAGACCACAATGTCGGCATTGCCGGCGTAGTCCTTGTGTACGTAGGTGATGAGATCGGCGGGAACGGTGGCGCGGGTGATGTCCTCAAGTTTGATCTCGGTGAGGGTGCTGCGGCCCACCTGCTCGTAGAGCTTCACATTATCGGAGAGCTTTACCGTATTCATCCGCTTTTCGTCGACGTTCAGCGGGGCATCGGAGCCCTTGCCGGTGAGCTTGGAGAGGCTCAGACGGCCCTTGGAGGCGGAGGAGACGGTGACCAGCTGGCCAACCATATCATCAGCACGGCTGCCGGTGTAGGAGGTCGTGCCGGAGAGCTCCAGCGGCTTGCCGCTGGCATCCACCATATTAATGGAGGTCACCACTGTGGCGCCGGAATCCTTATCCACGCTCTTTACGGTGCCAACGGCGGTGGACTTGGCCACAGAGGGCTCCACGGCACCGGCCACCTGACCGTTGTAGGACAGGAGCAGGGTGATGGTGTCACCAATCTTGAAGCTGCTCAGATCAGTGGTTGCGCTGGAGAGGACCGGGAATTCATGCCCCATCACCGTAATGGTGGCAGGTGTCTCACGGTTGGGATAGACGTTCTCGTAAATGCCAGTGATGCGGGCATCCGAGACGTACATCACATTGCTGGCCTCGTCAAAGGTGGTGACGTCGTACTGGCGGATGTCCGAGCCTTTGGCCAGAATGCCGTTCTTGTAGACGGTGTAGGCCAGATCGTCGGAGTAGTTGGGCTTGTTCTTCACCACACGGGTGGTGCTGTCAGATTTGGCAGAGCTGCGCAGGAAGATGTACTCCAGCTCACCGGCCGCGGAATACTGCAGCAGCGCCTGGGTACCGGCAGCCATACCGGAGAGGTAGAGCTCCTCGTATGTGGTCTCCTTGCCGTCCTTCCACACCACGGTGTCCTTGGGTTCCTCGATGGAGATGCTGGAGCCGCCGGAGATCTTCATGGCGTCATAGTCCAGGCTCTGGATGGTGATTACCTTCTGCGTGCCGGAAGTGGAGGCCTGAATATCCACAACCTTCTCATCCTTATCCAGCACCAGCTTGGCCCGCCGGCCCACCAGATCGTCGGAAAAGGGGGCGTGATCTGTCTTATAGACCTTGTCCTGAGCCACCTTAATGCCGGAGGAGCCGTCGGGAGCAGTGGCCGCCACGTCGAAGAGGATGGTCTCGTCGGTGATGGTGCAGCCCAGGGTAGTCAGGTATTCCTTGCCGTCCTTGCCGTCGGCGAAGAGGAGGTTCTCCATGAGCAGGGCGGTCTGTCCCCGGGTCATGGTGTCGCCGGCCTGGAGACTCACCCCCTCGGTGATGCCCAGCTCGTCGGCCTTGGACAGATAGCCATCGGG
>DWWJ01000196.1 GCA_019119795.1 Candidatus Intestinimonas pullistercoris | reverse complement strand
CGCAAGACCTTCGAAAGCCGCAAGCCGGCCCGGCTCTCGCCCCCGGCCCTGGAGGTGCTGGCGGTCATCGCCTACTACCAGCCCACCACCCGGGCCTATGTGGACCAGGTCCGGGGGGTGGACAGCGCCTACACCGTGGGTTTGTTGCTGGACCGGGAGCTCATTGAGGAGTGCGGACGCCTGGCGGTGCCCGGCCGGCCCATCCTCTACCGGACCACCCCCACCTTTCTGCGCTCCTTCGGCCTGTCCAGTCTGGACGAGCTGCCGGAGCTGCCGGCCTCCTCGCCGGAGGACGGCCAGCTCACCCTGGAGATGCAGGCCAGACTCAGGGAGCTGGAAGCCCGTCAGGAGACGGAGGAGCCGTCCGCCAGTCAGGGGGAGACCCCATGAGGCCGTGGATGGTCCTCGTTCTGGTCCTCCTCCTGCTGTGGCTGGTGTCCCTGGTGCGGGTGGGCGGCGAAGTGGACTATACTGCCGCAGGCTTTCAGGTCCGGCTGCGGGTCGGCCCTCTGCGCTTCACCGTTTACCCCCTGAAGCGGCGGAGGCGGCGGCCCCGGAGGGAGAAGCCGTCCAAGCCAGCTCCAAAGCCGGCGGAAGAGGAGCGGACCGGAGGCGGCTCTCTGGCCCTCCTGCGGGAGCTGCTTCCCCTGATCGCGGAGGCCGCCGGCCGGCTCAGGAGAAAGCTGCGGGTGGACTGGCTGGACCTGGAACTGGTGCTGGCCGCCGGGGACCCTGCCGCCGCGGCCCTGGTCTTCGGCGGGGCCAACGCCGCCCTGGGTATGATTCTTCCTCTTTTGGAGCAGAATTTTACTATTCGTCGGCGGGACATCCGGACCGCTGTAGATTTTGACCGCAAGACCCCTGCTGTCACCCTGAGGGCGGCCCTCACCCTGACCATCGGCCAGGGGGTGGCCTTCGCCTTCTACCTGGCTTGGAAAGCCCTGCCGGTGCTCCTCAAATACCGGGGTGGGGATGGGCAGCGGGTCCATCCATAAATCAAATAGAAAGGGCGGTATTTTATGGAAAAGAATCACCCCATCAGCGACCTCATGGCCACCACCATGCAGAAGATCCGGGAAATGGTGGACGTGAACACCATCGTGGGCACCCCCATCCAGACCGGGGACGGGGTCACCCTCATTCCGGTGTCCCGGCTCTCCTTCGGCTTTGCCTCCGGCGGCAGTGACTTTGCCACCAAGGCCCAGAAGCCGGACGCTGAAAACTCCTTCGGCGGCGGCAGCGGCGCCGGGGTCAACATCTCTCCGGTTGCCTTCCTCATTGTCCGGGGGGACAATGTCAAGCTGCTCCCCGTGGCGCCTCCGGCGGGCAGCGCGGTGGACCGGGTGGTGGAGCTGGTGCCCGAGATGTTCGACAAGGTCACCGACTACCTGGAGAAGAACAAGAAAGAGGATAACCAGGGGTTCTGAGTCCCATACTAAGGGCATCTCTTTGTAGAGGTGACGCCTTGATGAAACGCCTGTCCGCTTTTTTGCTCTCCGCAGTCCTGCTCTCCGCGCCCTGTACCGGAACCGCAGCGGGAGGGCCGCCGGCTGTCTCCGCTGCCTCGGCCATCCTGGTGGACGCCGGGAGCGGCCGGGTCCTCTACCAGAAGGACGCCCATTCCCAGCGTCTCATCGCCAGTACCACCAAGCTCCTCACCGCCCTGGTGGCGGCCGAGTCGGTGACCGATCTCCAGAAGACGGTCACCGTCCAGCGGGAGGACACCCTGACAGAGGGCTCCTCCATGTACCTGAAGGTGGGGGAGGAGGTGACCCTAGAGGCCCTGTTTTACGGCCTTCTGCTCCAGTCGGGCAACGACGCCGCCCTGGCCCTGGCCAGGGTGTGCGCCGGAGACGTGGAGACTTTTGTGGCGCGGATGAATGAAAAGGCCCGGGAACTGGGCATGGCGGACAGCCATTTCGCCAATCCCAACGGCCTGGACGCCGAGGGCCACTACTCTACTGCCGCCGACATGGCCAAGCTGGCCATTGCCTGCATGGACAACGAGCTGGTGGCCAAGGTGGCGGCCACCCGGAGCATCACCCTGGGGACGCGGACCTTTGTCAACCACAACAAGCTCCTGGCGCAATATGATGGCTGTGTGGGTATGAAGACAGGCTATACCCAGGCGGCGGGCCGGACTCTGGTGTCCGCCGCCCGCCGGGACGGCCAGCTTCTGGTCTGTGTCACCCTGAACGACCCGGATGACTGGAGGGACCACGCCGCCCTCTTCGACTATGGCTTCCAGACCTATCCCCGGCGGCTCCTGGCCCTGCCGAACCAGGTCCTGGGAGCGGTGGCGGTGGAGGGGGCCCTGGTGCCCCTGGCCCCGGTGCGGACGGTGGACGAGGTGTGGTATCCCCTGGCGGAGGGGGAAGAGGTCCGGGCCGAGCTGGAGCTTCCCCGGCGGGTCTCCGCTCCGGTGGAGCGGGATGTCCCCGCCGGCGCCCTGGTCTTCTCCCTGAATGGAACACAGATCGGGGAGACCCGCCTGGCCTTTGACGCCTCCGTCCGCCGGGACGCGGCGGGGGAGGCCGGACTGTGGGAGCGGCTCCTGGAGCTCCTCCCCGGATAGAACTTTTTCGGGGGCGCGGCATCCGCCGCGCCCTACATAGAGGAAATGAGGTGCCTCTGTATGGAGGAACGCCTGCAAAAGCTGCTCTCTGCCGCCGGGGTCTGCTCCCGCCGGGCGGCGGAGGATTACATCGAGGCCGGACGGGTCACGGTCAACGGCCGCGTGGCTGTTTTGGGAGATAAGGCCGACCTGAGCCGGGACACCGTAGCCCTGGACGGCGTGGAGCTGGGCCCTGTCCCGGAGCCGGTCTACCTGATGCTCAACAAGCCCCGGGGCTATGTCTCCACCCTTTCCGATGAGCAGGGGAGAAAGACGGCCGCCGAGCTGGTGGCCGACTGCGGCGTCCGGGTGTGGCCCGTGGGGCGGCTGGACCTGGATTCTGAAGGCCTGCTGTTCTTCACCAACGATGGGGCCTTGACCCACAAGCTCCTGCACCCCAGCCATCAGGTGGACAAGCAGTATCTTGTCCTGGTCACCGGGGATATCGAGGCGGCGCTGCCGGTCCTCTCTGGCCCCATGGCGCTGGACGGGGTGCTTCTGGCCCCCGCCCAGGTGGACCGCCTGGGGCCCAACCTGCTCTCCGTGGTCATCCATGAGGGCCGCAACCGTCAGGTCCGGCGCATGTGCGCCCAGGCCGGCCTCACCGTCAAGGCCCTCCGCCGGGTCCGGGAGGGGAGCGTCCAGCTGGGCGGGCTGAAGCTGGGCACCTGGCGCCACCTCACGCAGGAAGAGGTAGACCAGCTGCGTCAAATGTAAAATTTGCAGGAGAAAAAATTTTTCTTGCAGAGAAGCCCTTGCATTTCCCGGTGTTTCCCGCTATGATGATAGCGTATGACGGAGCACATTCCCCTGTGCTCAGCCGTCGATTCAAAACGCCCCTCCCAGGTGGGAGGGAGCATGGGGTGCCTTATGTCACGTGATATTCTCTCCATTATTCAGGAGCGTATGCCGACCCTCTCCAAGGGCCAGCGACGGGTGGCTCAGTTCATTCTGGATGCCTATGACAAGGCCGCGTTTATGACGGCCAGCCGGCTGGGGGAGACCGTTCAGGTCAGCGAGTCCACAGTGGTGCGCTTTGCCGCCGAGCTGGGCTGTGGCGGGTACCCCAATATGCAGAGGGCCCTCCAGGAGATGGTCCGCAGCAAGCTCACCTCCATCCAGCGCATCGAGGTGGCCAACGACCGCCTCTCCGGCCAGGATGTCCTCTCCACGGTGATGCAGGCGGACATGGAGCTCATCCGCGCCACCCTGACAGAGGTGGACCGGGAGCGTTTTTCCCGGGCGGTGGATGCCATCCTCGCGGCCCGGCACATCTACATTCTGGGACTGCGCTCCTCTGCCGCCCTGGCCGATTTCCTGGGATTTTACTTCCAGATGATCTTTGACAATGTGCAGGTGGTGCACA
>DWWJ01000195.1 GCA_019119795.1 Candidatus Intestinimonas pullistercoris | reverse complement strand
TGGAGAACTCCATCATGGTGTCGCCGGTGGGGATGGGGTAGGTGGGGTCGCCGTGGATCATCAGGAAGTAGGTGTCGCCGGAGAGCTCCCGGATGGTCTCCAGAATGGCCCGGGTGGATTCGATGTCGTCGGGCATCTCGCCGTTGGGGCCGGGGTTGGGATGGACAAAGATGGCGCTGTGGTGGTACTTTTCCGCGGTCTCTATGTAGGCCTTGGCCATGTCCACCAGGTGGAGGCGGCGCTCGGCGGCGCTCATCTGATACCACTGGGAGTAGTCCCGGTGCAGGGGGTGGATTCGTCCGATGGACTCCATGGTGAGGAACATCACTAGCTCGAAGTGGGGCACATGGCCCTGGATGGGCTCACGGCGCAGGGCTTTGATAAAACTTTCTCTGGGTGTCATCATCCATCACGCTCCTGTATCCTTTGAAAACTAACTATTTTGAAAAAACGAGAATTAAAATGTTGAATTTTTTTGTGTAATCTGCTATATTTTGTAGTGTACATATTTTTCCTGTTATGTGCATTCAAAAACGGCCATAGTACAAAATCGAAGACTCATACGAAAGGACCCCTTCCCATGGTCAAGAAACCGATTGCATGGATAGACTCCCCTGTCTACACGAAGGAGCGGCAGATCCTCACCAGCCAGACCCTCCAGGTCCCGGGCCTGCGGATGATCGGCCACCACAGCACCGCCCACGCCATCGCCGCGCTGGACAGCCATTACCACGAGGACTGCTTTGAGTTCACCTATTTTCTCCACGGTAATGTCCGCTTCTCCGTGGGCGGGCACAGCTATCCCCTTTCCGGGGGAGACCTCTTTGTCACCTTCCCCAACGAGGTCCATGATACCGGCGCCATTCCCATGTCTCTGCACCAGATGTACTGGTTCCAGCTGGATGTCAGCGACCCCAGCCGTTTTCTCTTCATGGAGCCCGGCGCCGCCCGGGAGCTGATCGAGCTGCTCTCCCGCCTGCCGGCCCGGGTCATCAAGCTGGAGGCGGAGGCCACCACTGACCTCCTCTCCCGGGTCTTTCGTTTTTTTGAGAAGGGGGACACGGTCAGCCGGATGCAGGGGACGCATTTGCTGAGCTATTTTCTCTACCATGTGGTGGAGTGCGCTGAAATGCCGCGGTTCCTCATCACTCCGGACATCGGACGCACCATCGACTACATCTTCCAGCACCTGTCGGAAAACCTGCCTATGGAGGAGCTGGCCAGGGTGGCCCTGCTCTCCGAGTCCCGCTTCAAGCAGAAGTTCAAGATGGAGATGGGCACCAGTCCCCGGGACTTTGTCAACTACCACAAGGTGGAGGCCGCGAAAAACCTGCTGCTGGAGGGCCACAGCGTCACGGATGTCGCCATGGAGCTGAGCTTTTCCAGCAGCAACTATTTCTCCAGTGTGTTCCGCCGGTACACCTCCTTTTCCCCCAGCGAATATGTCCAGTCCATGGAGGGGGCCAACCGGATTTCTCCGGGCAACGAGGACTACCGAAAGAGCCGCCGGGGCAGGAATCAAATCCATAGGGAGAAGACAAAATGACAAGAGTTTTATGCTACGGGGATTCCAACACCTGGGGGTATGACGCCGCGGCGGACGACCGTTTCCCCGAGCAGGTGCGGTGGACCGGGGTGCTCCAGGAGCTCCTGGGGCCGGACTTCCGGGTGATCGAGGAGGGACAGCCCGGCCGCACCACGGTGTGGGACGACCCTATCGAGGAGCACCGCAACGGAAAAGAGGCCCTGTACAGCGTGCTGGAGAGTCAAAGCCCTGTGGACCTGGTGGTCCTCATGCTGGGGACCAACGACTTGAAGCCCCGCTTCTCCCTGAACGCCTTCGACATCGCCGCCGGGCTGGAACGGCTGGTGCGTATCATCCAGACCCATCTGCCCACGGCCCAGCACTGTCCGCCGGAGATTTTGCTGGTGTGTCCCCCGCCGGTAGGGGACTGGGTGGATCGGGGGTCCATTGCCGGGATGTTTACCGCTGCCCACAGCGTGGCGGTCTCCCGGGAGCTGCCCGGGGCGGTGGAGAAGATCGCCCGGCAGTACGGCTGCTATTTCTGTGATGCCGGCTCCGCTGCTGAGCTCAGCCCCGTGGACGGCGTCCACCTGACGGCGCAGGGCCACCAGCAGCTGGCCGGGCTGCTGGCCCCCATCATCCTGGCCCAGTTCCCCGGATAGCCCCCAGAACGGCAGAAAGGCCCGCGTCCGAACTTCCCTTCGGACGCGGGCCTTTTTTGGGGGGCTCAGAGCTCCTCCAGGGTGGGCATGGCGGGAATGGCTCCGCTGCGGGAGCAGGTCTTGGCGGCCGCCCGGTTGGCGAAGACGACGATCTCCTCCAGCTCTCCGGCAGTCAGACCCTCCAGGGGGCCGGCCGGACGGCGGCACAGGCGGCTGAGCACTGCGCCCAGGAAGGTGTCCCCGGCGCCGTTGGTGTCGGCCACCGTGGTCTTTACCCCGTCCACCCGGCCGAAGGACTCCCCAAGGCGGTAGCAGGCGCCCTCGCCGCCCAGGGTGAGCAGCACCAGGGGAATGCCCATCTCCCGAAGAAGGGCGGTACCATCCTCCGGGTCCTCGGTGCCGGTGAGCAGGGGGAGCTCCTCATCGGAGAGCTTGAGCACGTCCACCAGGGGCAGGGGCCGCTTCATCCAGGCCACGGCCTCCTCCTGGCTGGGCCAGAGGGCCTGGCGGTAGTTGGGGTCATAGCTGACCAGGACGCCCCGGCGGCGGGCCTCCTCCACGGCGTAGAGGGTGGTCTGGCGGGCTTCTCCGCCGGTGAGGCTCACGGAGCCGAAGTGGAGGAACCGGGACCGGCCCACCAGCTCCAGGTCCACCTCACCGCAGGTCAGGTCGGCGTCTGCCCCCCGGACAAAGCGGAAATCCCGCTCCCCGGAGGCATCCACCGAGACGATGGCCATGGTGGTGGCGGCCTCCCCGGTCCGCAGGCCGGATACGTCCACCCGGTTCTCCTTCAGCACACTGGTGAGGTAGGCGCCGAACCCGTCGGCTCCCACCTTCCCGATAAAGGCGGCTTCGGCGCCCAGGCGGGCGGCGGCCACGGCCACATTGGCGGGCGCGCCGCCGGGGTTGGCGGCCAGCACGGGCACCCGGGCCTCATTCACTCCGGTCTGGGTCAGGTCGATCAAAATTTCTCCTATGGCAGTAATATCCGGCATCGTCCCTTACTCCTTTCCGTTCTCGATCCGCCCCGGGACCCGGGGGCGGGCTGTTGGCTTCAAGATAGCACAGTTGTCCCGGAAGCACAAGGGGGAATTTTCCCGCCGGCCCCCCATCGGCTGTCAATACCGTTTTTGTGCGAAGTATGATAACATATTGCTTTTGCCGCGGAGCAGTCCCTATAATGGTTCTGACACAATGGCATATTATGTGGAGAGGAACGCCTGCTTTCTTGTGTGGAATCCACAGAAAATATGCCTTTTCTATGCACACGGGCGCCATTTTGGCGCCTGCCATTGGCAGAAAGGACTGAAATCAAATGGCAGAGATGACCTCCCTCCAGCGCGTGCAGGCAGTACTGGCCGGACAGATGCCCGACCGCCTGCCCGTGATCCCACAAGGCTTTCTGTTCAGCGCCAAAACCGCGGGCTATGACATTGGCGCCATCAACCGCAGCCCGGCCAAAATGGCTGAGAGCCACCTCCTGTGTCTGGAGAAGTACGGCTACGACGGCTGCGTGGTGGATGTGGACGACGCCACTCTGGCCGAGGCCTGCGGCGCGAAGGTGATCTTCCGGGACCGGGACGTGGCCTCGGTGGATGAGCACGCCCCCGTGCTCACAGACCTGCGGGACATTGACCGCCTTTCCCTTCCGGACCCCCTGAAGGATGGCCGCATCTGCGACTGGCTGGAGACCACCCAGCGCCTGGTGGAGGCGGTGGGCGACCGGGTGTTCGTCATGGGCCGGGCCGACCAGGGGCCCTTCAGCCTGCTCTGCCTCCTGCGGGGCACCCAGGAGCTGATGATGGACCTGCTCACCGAAGAGGAGGAAGTGGTCTGCCACGCTCTGGAGTGGACCACCCAGGCCCACATCCGCTTTGCGCAGGCCCAGCTCCAGGCCGGTGCTCACGCCACCAGCATGGGGGACGCCTATGCCAGCTCCGACCTGATCTCCCCCGACATGTACCGCACCTTTGCCTGGCCCTATGAGAAGAAGGTGGTGGAGGCCCTGGCGTCCACCGGGAAGCCCTACTCGGTCCACATCTGCGGCGATACCTCCGCCATTGTGGGGGATATGGGCAGGCTGGGCGCCCAGATCCTGGAGCTGGACTGGAAGGTGGATATGGGGATGGCCCGGGAGGCCGTGCCCGACTCCACCGTGCTCATGGGCAACATCGACCCCAGCGACCCCATGTGCATCGGTACGCCTGAGAAGGTGCGCGCCTGCGTCCAGGACCTGATCCGAAAGACCCGGGGCCGCGGGCTCATCCTCAGCTCGGGCTGCGCCCTGGGCGCCAACACAAAGCCGGAGAACATGGCCGCCCTGGTGGAG
>DWWJ01000194.1 GCA_019119795.1 Candidatus Intestinimonas pullistercoris | reverse complement strand
TCCTCCGCCACGATGTCCCGGACGCCGGCGGCGTCGATGACGGTGTCCGAGCGCAGGGGGGTGAAGTGGATGCCGCTGAGGTAGGTGACGGTCCGGCCGGTAATGGCGATCCGGGGCACCGAAAAGGGGTTAGCCCGGTTCTCCAGGGTCAGGTCGGACACCACAAGCTGTGTGGTGGAGGTGCCGATGTCAATGCCGACGGATTTTAGGGTTTCTGTCATATCGGCACCTCCACCACGGGGGCCCCGCAAAGCGGGGCGCTCGCCAGAGCGTAACATCGGAGCGAAGCGGAGATGTTCCGCAGGGGCAATTCACTTGCCCCGAGGATTTTAACATCCCTTGGGGGCCCTGCGGGCTGCCTGTCAGCCCGTGGGGCGGAGGTGCCGATGTCGATGCCCACCGATTTTAGGGTCTCCGTCATGCCCCGCCCCCAATCTCCAGCAGCAGGGCCTGGATGTCCCCGGCCTGGACTGTCCGGGGATTGGCGGGGAGGCAGCCGTCGGCCAGGGCGGCCTGGGTGAGGCCGGGCAGGGCCTCCCGGAGCTCTCCGGCGGACACCGGGAGGCGGGGGGCGATCTTCAGCCGGGTCCGCAGGCGGGTGAGGGCGGCGGCCAGGGCCCGGGGATTCCCCGCCAGCCCGCAGGCCTTGGCCAGCCGGCCATAGCCCTCCGCCGCCCGGGGGTCCTGGGCGTTGAAGCCGATGACCTGGGGGAGCAGCAGGGCGTTGAGCCGCCCGTGTGGGAGGTGGAACCGCCCGCCCAGGGCGTGGGCCATGGCGTGGCAGACCCCCAGCCCGGCGGCGTTGAAGGCCATGCCCGCCATGCAGGAGGCTTGGAGCATCCGGGCCTTGGCCCCCCGGTCCCCGGTGGAGGCGTCCGGCAGACTCTGGAAGGCGGTGGAGAAGGCCCGCTCCGCCAGGGCGTCGGAGAAGGGGCTGGCCCCCTTGGCCACAGCGGCCTCGGCGGCGTGGGTGAGGACGTCCATGCCGGTGTCGGCGGTGACGTGGGGAGGCACCCCGTCCAGCAGGCCGGGGTCCAGGATGGCGGCCTCGGGCAGGAGCCCGTCGTCCACCAGGGGGAGCTTCACCCCCCGGTCGGTGTCGGTGAGGACGGCGAAGGAGGTGACCTCGCTGCCGGTGCCCGCTGTGGTGGGGATGCACCAAAGGGGCGGGTGTTCCTCTCCGCACCAGCACATGGCCTTGGCGCAGTCCATGGGGGAGCCACCGCCGAAGGCCAGCACTGCGTCGGGCCGGAAGGCCCGGAGGGCGGCCACCCCCTCCGCCACCAGCCGGAGGGAGGGGTCGGGCTCCACCCGGTCGAAGACCTCCACCGGCCCGGTGAGCCGGGCCCTGACCCGGTCCAGCAGCCCCGAGGAGGCCAGAAAGGCGTCGGTGACCACCAGCACCCGCTTCCCCGCCAGGGCGTCCAGGGCCTCCATGGGCTCCAGCCCGAAGTAGATCTTGGGTTTGATCGCAAATCGTTCCATGCTCCACCCCTGCTTTTTCCTTGATGGCCTTAGTATGGCAGGCAGGGGAAAAAATATAGCGGGCACAGAAAATTTTCTGTGCCCGCCAGGGGAAGAGAAAAGGCGTCCGGCTCTGATTGAGCCGGACGCCCTAGCGTATCGAAGAAGGAGAAAACCCGTTGGATGGGCAACGGGGGAAAAGTGTGAAAGGGGGGCGGGGACCCCCTTTCGCGTGCAGTCGGAAACTTTTTCGATGCAATCGAAAAAGTTCTTCAGGCTGTCAAAAGAGCCTGGCAGGCTTTTTTGACAGCCTGAGGCGTCCGGCTCGATAAGAGCCGGACGCCAAAAACCATATGATCCTGCTTACTCCACGGCCCGGAACTCCACCGTCATGGTGGTGCCCTTGCCGGGGGCGCTCTCCAGGCGGATGGTGCCGCCATAGAGAAGGACGATGTGCTTGACGATGGACAGCCCCAGGCCGGTGCCGCCGGTCTTCCGGTCCCGGCCCTTGTCCACCCGGTAGAACCGCTCGAAGACCCGCTCCTGGCACTCTTTGGGGATGCCGATGCCGGTGTCCTTCACGGTGATGGTGACCCAGCCGTCCTTCTTTTTCACGGTGACATCCACCCGGCCGCCGGGCTCGTTGTACTTGATGCCGTTTTCCATCAGGTTGGTGAAGAGCTCCCGCAGGCGGCTGGGGGCCACCGGCACCTGGGCGGCATCTCCGGAGATCCGGAGGCTCACCTCAGCCTGCTGGGCCATCTGCTCCAGGGAGGCCCGGCTCTCCTCGGCCACCTCCAGCACGTCGGAGTGGTCGTCGGCCTGGGGCATGGCCACCGACTCCAGCTCAGAAATTTTGAGCACGTCGTTGATAAGCTCGATGAGCCGGTCCACCTCCACCCCGATCATGGTGATGAAGCGCTTCTGGTCCTCCGGGTCCTTCACCATGCCGGAGGAGAGCATGTCGGTGAAGCCCTTGATGCTGGTCAGGGGCGTCTTGAGCTCGTGGGAGACGTTGGCGGCAAACTCGCTGCGGACGGTCTGGAGCTTCTCCCCGGCCTCCTCCAGGGCCTCCTCCTTCTCCTCCAGGGGCTGGGCGGTCTTGTCGGCCAGCTTCCGGGCCAGCAGGTGCATGAGCACCAGGGCCACCGCCGCCGCGGCCAGGAAGCCCGCCAAGCCCCGGAGTACCAGGGCGTTCACCGAGGAGAGGGTCATGGAGATGCGCCCCACATTGCCGTCGGTGAACCGGCGGGCCTCGTAGAGCAGGGTCTCGCCGGTGGTCTCGCTCTTCCGCTCGGCCTCGCCCCAGCCGGTCTCCAGGGCCTCCTGAAACTCGGGGCGGTCGGCGTGGTTCTCCTCCACCTCTCCGTAGCTGTCAGCCAGGACCGTGCCGTCCGGGGCGATGATGGTCAGCCGCTTGTCGGGGGCGGCCACCCGGAGCTGTTCGGTCCAGCCCTCCGCGTCGGTGTAGTAGTCCTGGGCGTCCATCAGGGCCAGCAGCTCCGAGAGGGTCTGCCGGGCGGAGGCCACCTCCCGCTCCCGGTAGCTCCACACGCCGAAGATGCTGGCCAGGGCGATGCCCAGGGCCGCAATCAGGAAGAAGTAGGTCGTCAGTCGTTTTTTCATGGTCGGATCGGTCCCCCTCTGGCAAAATCCGGGTCAGGGCATCTTGTAGCCCACGCCCCGGACGGTCTGGATGTACCCCTCCCCCAGCTTCTGGCGGAGGGTCTTGACATGCATGTCCACGGTGCGGGTCTCCCCCGCGAAGTCGTAGTCCCACACGGCCTGGAGGATGTCGTCCCGGGTGAGCACCGTCCCCCGCCGGGAGCAGAGCAGCCGCAGCAGCTCGAACTCCTTGTAGGTGAGCTCCACCGGCACGCCGTTTTTCCGGACCTCCCGGGCGGCGGGGTCGATCTCCAGGTCGCCGCAGGTGAGCACGCTCTCGGTCCTGGGGCGTCCGGCCCGGCGGAGCAGGGCCTTCACCCGGGCCTGGAGCTCCATGATGCCGAAGGGCTTGACCACATAGTCATCGGCCCCGGTCTCCAGCCCCTTGACCTTGTCGATCTCGGAGGTCCGGGCGGTGAGCATGAGCACCGGCACATCCGAGAGGTGGGCGTCGGCCCGCAGGCGCCGGAGGATCTCCAGGCCGTCCATGCCCGGGAGCATGATGTCCAGGATAAAAAGGGAGGGGTCCAGGTCCCCTCCGGTCTCGAAGTAGGCCTCGCCGGAGGGGAAGCAGCCCACCTCGTAGCCCACAGAGCGGAAGTAGTAGCGCAGCATCTCCCGGATGCTCTCGTCGTCCTCCACGATGACGATGGTCTCAGCCATGGCTGGAATGCCTCCTCGGAAAAGAGATGGGGGCGGGACGGCCCCGCCCCGTCAGGGTCACAGCTCGCCGGTGACGCAGAAGATGGCCCACTGGGCGATGTTGACCGCGTGGTCGGCGATGCGCTCGAGATACTTGGCGATGATGATGAAGTCGATGGAGCTGTCGGCCTCGTCCTTGTTTTCGGCCACCTCTTCAATGAGCTCCCGCTTCACCTGGTTGAAGAGGTCGTCCACCTCGTCGTCCAGGTTGACCACGGCGTGGGCGGTCTCCACATCCCGGCCGGTGTAGGCAGAGATGGCCTGCTTGACCATGAGTCCCGCCTTGCAGGACATGACGCCGATGTCCTGGGGGACCTTCACCCCGCCCTGGCGGGAAAGGAGCAGGGAAATTTCGGCGATGTTGGCGGCCTGGTCCCCGATGCGCTGGAGGTCGGTGACCATCTTCATGGCCGCCGAGATGGCCCGCAGGTCCCGGGCCACCGGCTGCTGCCGCAGCAGGAGCTGGAGGCAGCGGTTTTCGATGTCCCGCTCCATCTGGTCCATGGAGGAGGTCATCTCGATGGCGGCCTTGGCGGCGGCCTCGTCATCGCTGGACAGGCTCTCGGTCACCACGTCGATGGCGTCCTGGGCCGTCCGGGCCATGGCGGTGAGCTCCTCGTTGAGCTCCAGGAGCTCAGCGTCAAAGGTCTTTCTCATGTCTTATCCAAACCTCCCCGTGATATAGTCCTCGGTGCGGCGGTCCCTGGGCACGGAGAACATCTGCTCCGTGTCCCCGTACTCGATGAGCTCGCCCAGCAGGAAGAAGGCACACTTGTCGGAGATACGGGTGGCCTGCTGCATGTTGTGGGTCACAATTACTATTGTATAGGATTTTTTCAAATCTTCAATGAGTTCTTCGATTTTTGATGTGGAGATCGGGTCCAGGGCGGAGGTGGCCTCGTCCATCAGCAGCACGTCGGGCTCCACAGCCAGGGCCCGGGCGATGCAGATACGCTGCTGCTGGCCGCCGGAGAGGCCCAGGGCGGACTTCTTCAGCCGGTCCTTCACCTCGTCCCAGATGGCGGCCCCCCGGAGGGACCGCTCCACGATCTCGTCCAGCTTGGCCTTGTTGCGGATGCCGTGGGTCCTGGGGCCGTAGGCGATGTTGTCATAGATGGACATGGGGAAGGGATTGGGCTTCTGAAAGACCATGCCGATCTGCTTGCGCAGCCAGGTCACATCCACCTCGGGGGAGTAGATCTCCTGCCCCCGGTAGCGGACGCTGCCCTTGATGGTGACCCCGGGGACCAGGTCGTTCATCCGGTCCAGGGTCTTGAGGAAGGTGGACTTGCCGCAGCCGGAGGGGCCGATGAGGGCGGTGACCTTCTTCTCCGGGATGTCGATGTCCACGTTTTTCAGGGCCTTGGCGCTGCCGTACCAGAGCTCTAGCCCTTTGGCGGTGATGATGGGCGTCTCATGTGTGTCCATATGCAAGTTCTCCTTTTCCGTCTGGTCCGGGGCGGATCAGTTCTTTTTCAGCTTGGCGCCCAGGAATTTGGCTGAGAGGTTGATGACTAGGGTGAGGATCATCAGAATGGAGGCGATGGCAAAGCCCACCTCGATCTCGCCCCGCTCCATGCTGTACATGTAGAGGGCCACGGTGAGGCTCCCACCGGAGGATTCCAGGGCCTGGAGCAGGCTCCGGGAGAGGATGCCGGCGCTGCCCGCGGTGTAGAGGAGGGCGGCAGACTCGCCCACGATCCGGCCGATGGAGAGGATGCAGCCGGTGACGATGCCGTCCACCGAGCAGGGCAGGACCACGGTGCGGACCATGTGCCACTTGCCGCTGCCCAGGCCCAGGGAGGCCTCCCGGTAGGACTGGGGGACCGTCTTCAACGACTCCTGGGTGGTGCGGACAATGGTGGGCAGGGTCATGATGACCAGGGTCAGGATGCCCGCCCGAATGGAGCTGCCCCAGCCCAGGGCCAGGCAGAAGAAGAGCATGCCCACCAGGCCGTAGAGGATGGAGGGGATGCCGGTGAGGGTCTCGGTGGCAAACTCGATGACCTCCACCACCTTCTTGTTCCGGGCGTACTCGGTGAGGTAGATGGCGGCCCCCACTCCCAGGGGCAGCACGATGATCAGGGTGCCGAAGATCAGCAGCAGGGTGCTGATGATGTTGGGGAGGATGCCGATGGTGTCATTGCGGAAGCTCTCCTGGGTGGAGAGAAGCTGCCAGGTGACATTGGGCAGGCCCCGGAGGAAGATATAGCCGATGAGGAGCACCAGCAGGGCGCAGGTCAGCAGGGCGCAGAAGTAGAGGAGGAAGCGGAGGATGCGGTCATAGGCCACCCGCCCCGCGGATTTTTTCTCTAATTTCATACCATCATTTCCTTTCTCCCGCCAAGGCTCAGCCTTCCTTCCGGCTCTTTTTGAGCAGGACGTTCAGGGTGACGTTGATGATCATGATGAAGAGGAAGAGCACCAGGGCGATGGAGAAGAGGGCCTGCCGCTGGAGACCGGAGGAGTAGGACATCTCGGAGGCGATGGCGGTGGTGAGGAAGCGCACCGACTGGAAGAGGGAGGGCATGTTGGCCACGTTGCCCGCCACCATCATGATGGCCATGGCCTCTCCGATGGCCCGGCCGATGCCCAGCACCACCGCGGCGGCGATGCCGCTGGAGGCCGCGGGGGCAGAGACCCGGAAATAGGTCTCGATCTCAGTGGCCCCCAGGGCCAGGCTGGCCTCCTCGTACTCCTTGGGCACGGCGTTGAGGGCGGTCTCGGACACGCTGATGATGGAGGGGAGGATCATCACCGCCAGCACCACGATGGCGGCCAGCAGGCAGGCGCCGGAGGCCAGGTTGAAGGCCACCCGCACAGCGGGCACCAGCACCGTCATGCCGATGAGGCCGTAGACCACCGAGGGGATGCCGGCCAGCAGGTCCACCGCCGTGCGGATGACCCGGGCCGTCTTTTTGCTGGCCACCTTGGAGAGGAACATGGCGGTCATGAAGCCCACGGGCACCCCCACCAGAATGGCCCCGGCGGTGCCGTAGATGGACGTGAGGATAAAGGGCAGGATGCCGAACTCCGGCTCAGCGGCAGTGGAGGCCCACCGGTCTCCGAAGAGGAAGTCGATGAGGCCGATCTCCCGGATGGCCGGGAGGCCGGAGATAATGAGGTAAATGGAGATGAAAAGCACAAAGGCCACGGCCACGGCGCCGCACAGGAAGAAAATAAGGTTCATGAGCCATTCCAGCCACTCGCGGGCCCCTTTTTTCTTGACCCCGGGCTGGGCGGCCGCCTGGGCAGAAGTGGATCGGGAGGACATAGGCGTGCCCCTTTCTTTTGATTCGAATCAGGCATGGCGCGCTCCCAAGCCGGCGGCGGGCCAACTCGGGAGCGCAGTCCATCTATGGTGATGGTCTAAAAGAGGGAATTCTGGTCTGGACCGGCCGTCTTACTCAGCGGCGGGCACCACGCCGGCGTCCACATAGAGCTGGCTGTTGGCGGGGTCCAGGGCGAAGTCCACGAAGGCCTGGGCGGCCTCGCTGAGGGCCTCGTCGGTGCGGGTGGCGAAGACGAAGGGGCGCTGAATGGCGTAGCTGCCGTCCAGGACGGTCTCCTCGGTGCAGGCCACGGCGGGGGAGGCGTCATCGGCCTTCACGCCCACGGCCACGACGCTGTCGCCGGCACCCTCCACGGCGGAGAGGGAGGCGTAGCCGATGGCGCCGGGGGTGGTGGAGACGGCGGTGATGACAGCGCCGGTGGAGGTCAGCTCCTGGGAGTAGACGCAGGCGTCCTCGGTGCCGGTGATCTCCTCAAAGGCGCCCCGGGTGCCGGAGCCGGCCTCGCGGCCCACGAAGGCGATGGGGGCGTCAGAGCCGCCCACCTCGCTCCAGTTGGTGATGGCGCCGGTGGCGATCTGGGCGATCTGGTCCAGGGTCAGCTCGGTGACGGTGTTCTCGGGGTTGACGATGATGGCGATGCCGTCCTTGGCCACCACGGTCTCGGTGATGCCGCCGGCGATCTCGTCCTCGGTCAGGGCGCGGGAGGACAGGCCGATGTCGCAGTTGCCGGCAGAGACCTGCTCGATGCCGGTACCGGAGCCAGTGGGATCATAGGTCACGGTGATGCCGGGCTGGACCTCACGGAAGGCCTCGATCAGAGTGCCCATGACCTCCTCCATGGAGGTGGAGCCGTTGGTGGAGACGGAGCCGGTGAGCTCAACGGACTCGGAGGCCGGAGTGGTCTCGGTGGTGCCGGCGGGCTCGGAGGCGGGGGTGGTCTCCTGCGTGGTCCCGCCAGAGCAGCCGGCGAACAGCCCCACGCACAGGGCAAGAGAGAGCAGCATGGAAAGTGTCTTCTTCATAGTTCTTTTCTTCTCCAATCCATAGTCAGTTTCGATCTTCTTAGGTTTCCTCGGAACGACTTTCAGTATAACGGACCTTTGTAAAGTCTTCCTTCGAGGCATTGTAAAGTCTTTGTAAAGTCTATTCTGCCCGAAACAGGCAAAAAAAGCCGCCCTTCCGGTGTCAGAAGGGCGACATTTTACAATTTTACATTCCATGTAAAGCGGCGGGGTGGGCTCTTACAGGCCCAGCCAGGCCTGGAGCTCTGGCAGATCGGCGGCCACCAGGACGGCGGGATAGTCCGAAAAGGCCTCCGCCGGGGTGGTGCCGTTGAGGACGGCGCAGAAGTCGGTCCCGGCGCTCCGGGCGGTCTGGGCGTCGATGACGGTGTCCCCGCAGTAGAGGGCCTCCGCCGGGGAGAGGGCCAGCCGGTCCAGGACCCACAGCACCCCCTCCGGGTCGGGCTTGTGGCGGGCGACCTTGTCGCCCCCCACCACATAGGTAAAGCACGTCCGCAGCCCCTTGGCCTCCAGCACCGCCTCCAGGGAGTCGGTGTTCTTGGTGCTGACCACCGCCAGGGCGGCTCCGGCGGCCTTCAGGGCCTCCAGCAGCTCCCCGGCCCCGGGGCAGAGCTCCACCACGCCCCGGGCCTGCAGGTCTCGGGCCACGGGGTGGAAGAGGCTGTAAAACCGCTCCCGCCCCGCTGGGGACGGGTCCCCGGTGAGCTGGGTGTAGGCGTCCTGCACCGGCAGGCCCACGGTGTGGCGCACCGCCTCCCGGTCCGGCTCAGGGAGCCCCATTTCGGAGAAGGCATGGCGGAAGCCGGCGAAGATGGCCTCGGTGGCGTCCCCCAGCGTATAGTCAAAATCGAAGATCACGGCCTTGTAGCGCAAATCGGCGGTCTCCCTTCCTTACTCATACTGCCTCCGGCCGGTGGTGCTGGGGATGTTCAGCTCGTCCCGGTACTTGGCCACCGTGCGGCGGGAGAGGGTGCAGCCCTCCCGCTCCATGAGCTCGCAGAGCTTCTGGTCGGAGAGGGGCTTGCGCTTGTCCTCCCCGGCGATGAGCTTTTTCAGCAGGGCCTTGGCGGCGTCGGGGGAGGCGGCCTCCCCGCTGGCCCCGGAGGCGTTCCCCAGGCTCCGGGAGAAGAAATAGCTCAGGGGATAGACCCCGCTGGCGCACTGGAGGTATTTGTCCTTCACCGTGCGGCTGACGGTGGACTCGTGGACCCCCACCCGCTGGGCCACGTCGGCCAGGGACATGGGCCGCAGGTGCCCCGGCCCCCGCCGGAAGAAGTCCTCCTGGAGCTCCAGGATGTGCTGGGCGCACTGGAGGAGGGTGGAGCGGCGCTGCTCGATGCTGTGGACCACCCACTTGGCCTGCCGGACCTTGTCGGTGAGGTAGTCCTTGACCTCCTTGTCCTCGCTGTCCCGGAGCATCCGGCAGTAGTAGGAGCTGATATGGAGGCTGGGGAAGTAGTAGTCGTTGGTGAGCAGCTCAAAGTGGTCGGGGAAGTTGACCACAAAGATGTCGGGGTTGATGTAAATGAGGTTTTCCCGGGCGGCAAAGCCGCTGCCCGGCCGGGGATTCAGGCCCCGGATGACGTCACAGGCGGCGTGGACCTCCTCCTGGGTGACCCCCAGGGCCTTGGCGATGCAGCCGTAGCGGTTCTTGCTCAGGGGGTCCAGGTAGCCCTCGGCGATCTTCAGGGCCAGGGCGCTGTCCTCCTTCCGGCGGCGGAGCTGGAGCACCAGGCACTCGGAGAGGCTCCTGGCCCCCACGCCGGCGGGCTCCAGGGTCTGGACCACCGCCAGGGCCCGCTCCAGCAGCTCCAGGGGGAGCTCCCACTCGGCGGCGAGCTCGGAGAGGTCCTCGTCCAGCCAGCCGTTCTGGTTCAGGGACTCCACCAGGAGCTTCCCCGCCTCCATCACCGCCGGCTCCAGGTCCATGAGCTCCAGCTGGGAGAGGACATAGAGGTAGAGGTTCTCCTCGGTCTCATCGGCGTTCCCATAGTTGGAGATGGGGTCCCGCTCGTCGTCCTCGCTGTCCTGCTGGTGGTAGGCCCGGTTCTGGCTGTCGGTGGACTCCAGCCACTCCAGCTTCCGCCGCAGCACCGCGGACTGATCCTGGTCGGTATAGGTGTCCTCCATCTCCAGCACCGGGTTTTCCTGAGCCTGGTTCTCGATGTACTCCAGAAGCTCCTGGGAGCCCATCTGCAAAATCTCCATCGACTGCATCATCTGGGGCGACAACGTCTGCGTCTGTTTCATCGACATGTTCAGTTCCAAAGATCTCGGCCCTCACTTTCTCCCATTCCCACATAGACGGAATTTTCTCGCCTCAATAGTATAGCAAATTTTCGAGCAAAAGACAATCGGCTCTTTTCTCCCACCGCTTCCTCCTTCGGGTGAAAGGCGGGGAGAGGGCCTGGAGCCCCTTAGCCCAAGGGCTTCCGCCTGAAAAGCGGGCAGGGCCCGGCACCTGGTTGCTCCAGATGCCGGGCCCTGCCCGCGCCGCTGATTTCCGGTCTCTTCCTGGTATCAAAATCCCTGATCGGGAAAAGCTGAAGTCACTCCCGGCCGCCGTCGGCCTCCTCCAGCAGATTCCCCGCGCCGTAGCGCAGGCACCGCCGGAGCCGGGCCTCTCCCCGCTTGATGGTGCGGGAGACGGTGGACTTGTCCACCCCCAGCCGCTCTCCGATCTGGCGCATGTTGAGGCCCTGGGCGTAATAGAGCAGCAGGAACTCCCGCTGCCGGTCGGTGACGTCCTCCTGGAGGGCCCGCACCAGGTTCTTTTTCAGCCGCCCCAGCTGGGCGGAATTGTCCGAGGAGATGCTCCTGGCGTAGACCGCCATATCCGCCGCGTAGGCGCTCCCCCTCCTATATCGTGTATTTGCCATTGCGGCGATACCCCCTGTCGTAATAGCGTTCGCACAGGACAGCCAGGTCCCGGGCCTCCCGCCACATGGCGGTGAGCATCCGGATGCGGGCGTCCATGCGGATCCGGTCCTCCCGGTCCAGCCCGGCATAGGTCCCCCGCAGCTCCACAATGCGCCCCCGCAGGGCCGCGGCGCTGTCCCGGTAGTCTCTGGAAAGTTCAAACAGTGTCATGTTCCGGCCTTTTCTCCTCCATCCTTTGTAATTCCGCGGCGCAGACCGGACACAGCCTGGACCCCCTCCGGCCCAGGACCGGATCGTGCCGGTAGAGCTCTCCGCCGCAGGAGCGGCAGGCGCTCACAGGCGCCTCCCGCTGCGCATCCCGGAGGGGACGCGCGCAGATCCTCCTCTTCCTCGTAGCGGCCTCCTTGAAAAAAGTCTGATATTTTCCACTTTTCTTGTTGACAAATCACCTCGATTCTGTTAGAATAAACGTCGCTGCGGACGAGCGTAAGCGTCCGATACGCTGGTGTAGCTCAGCTGGTAGAGCAGCTGATTTGTAATCAGCAGGTCGGGGGTTCGAATCCGTCCACCAGCTCCATTTTCAGAAGAGGCCCGCTTTCCCTGTGGTCTCCTTCTTTCCTCCCCGCAGAAGCGCCTGGCGCTTTTGCAGGGCCCAATTTCATACGGAGGAGTTCCCGAGTGGCCAAAGGGGGCAGACTGTAAATCTGTTGTCGTCGACTTCGGTGGTTCGAATCCACCCTCCTCCACCAAAAATGTCCTGCCAGGAGGCGGGGCATTTTTTATACCCAGGAATCGAACGTTTGTTCTATATGTATCATAGCATGTTTTTCCATTCTCCGTCAATGCAACAATCCTATGTTCCAGAGGCTTCTTGCTCCCCCATAGTACAGGAAACGGGACCGCAGAGCGGGGTCCCCTTCGGGAAAGACAAGCCCGGGGGCGGAAGTGACGTCACTTCCGCCCCCGGGCCTCCTATACTCTGAAAAAAGAAACAGCCCCTTTTCAGGGGCTGAAGAAAAGACTGGAACGATTTGAGTCTTGCTCTTGTGAAGGGGGTGGGACGGCTGAGTTGTCACACCCCGCAGATCAAAAGCAAGGGGTGTCTCCTGTACAAGGGGAACTCGGCCGGGAAAGCAGCACCCGCAGGCGGCCGTGGGATAGGGCAAAAACTTGTCCCTGTTCCAGAGGGGGACGGCCGTAACGGCCGGGAGTGGTCCGCAAAGCCCGCGAAAAGCCGCAAGCCGCTGTTTTCCACCAAAAACCCGAATAGACCGGCCCCCTTTTTCTTTGGAGTCAAGGCCCGTTTCTTTTTCCGCAGAAAAAGAAATGGACCTTGCCCCGCAGCGGGGAGCTAAAGCTCCCGGCAGTCTGCCGACAGGATGCCGCCCCCCGAAAGGGGGGACCTTAAAAGTCGGCGCTCCCCACCGTCCGGGGGTGGGGCAGGACGTCCCGGATGTTGCCCACGCCGGTGAGGTACATGACGATGCGCTCGAAGCCCAGGCCGAAGCCGGCGTGCTTGCACCCGCCGTAGCGCCGCAGGTCCAGGTACCACCAGTAGTCCTTGGGGTCCATGCCCAGCTCCTTGATCCGGGCCTCCAGCACGTCCAGCCGCTCCTCGCGCTGGCTCCCGCCGATGATCTCGCCCACGCCGGGCACCAGGCAGTCGGCGGCGGCCACCGTCTTCCCGTCGTCGTTGAGGCGCATATAGAAGGCCTTGAT
>DWWJ01000193.1 GCA_019119795.1 Candidatus Intestinimonas pullistercoris | reverse complement strand
ATCGTGGAGGTGGACCGGGAAAAGGTGGATTACATCGACGTCTCCCCCAAGATGATGGTCTCCATCGCCACCGCCATGATCCCCTTCCTGGAGAACGACGACGCCAACCGGGCCCTCATGGGCGCCAACATGCAGCGGCAGGCCGTGCCCCTGCTCACCACCCAGGCCCCCATTGTGGCCACCGGCATGGAGCACAAGAACTGCATCGACTCCGAGATCGCCGTCCTGGCAGAAGGGGACGGGGAGGTCACCCGGGTTTCCGCCACCAGCATCACCGTGCGGTATGACGACGGCCGGGTGGTGGACTATCCCCTCATCAAGTTCCTCCGGTCCAACCACGGCACCTGCATCAACCAGCGGCCCATCGTCTCCCTGCGGGACCGGGTGCAGAAGGGGGATGTCATCGCCGACGGCCCCTCCACCAACCAGGGGGAGATCTCTCTGGGCAAGAACATCCTCATGGGCTTCATGACCTGGGAGGGTTACAACTACGAGGACGCCATCCTCCTCAACGAGCGGATGGTGAAGGACGACGTCTTTACCTCCATCCACATTGAAGAATACGAGACCGAGGCCCGGGACACCAAGCTGGGCCCCGAAGAGATCACCCGCGACATCCCCAACGTGGGCGATGACGCCCTGAAGGATTTGGACGAGCGGGGCATCATCCGGGTGGGCGCCGAGGTCCACGCCGGAGACATCCTGGTGGGCAAGGTCACCCCCAAGGGGGAGACCGACCTCACCGCCGAGGAGCGCCTGCTCCGGGCCATCTTTGGCGAAAAGGCCCGGGAAGTCCGTGACACCTCTCTGAAGGTGCCCCTCGGCGAGAGCGGCATCATCGTGGACGTCAAAGTCTTCACCCGAGAGGCTGGCGACGAGCTGGGCCCCGGCGTGAACATGGTGGTGCGGGTGTACATTGCCCAGAAGCGGAAGATCTCCGTGGGCGACAAGATGGCCGGCCGCCACGGCAACAAGGGCGTGGTCTCCCGGATCATGCCCCAGGAGGATATGCCCTTCCTCCCCGACGGCACCCCCCTGGACATCGTCCTGAACCCCCTGGGCGTGCCTTCCCGTATGAACATCGGACAGGTGCTGGAAGTCCACCTGGGCCGGGCCGCCCAGGCCCTGGGCTGGAAGGTGGCCACCCCCGTCTTTAACGGCGCCGATGAGAAGGACATTATGGAGCTGCTGGCCCAGGCAGGCCTGTTCCGGGAGGTCTATCCCAACGAGACCATCGCCGGCAAACAGCTCTATCTGGTCACCGAGGACGGCACCGACGTGCGCCGCCTGGACCAGGAGGAGATGGCTGACGAGCACCAGGTCCGCGTCTGGCGGAAGGAAGGCCGCCTCCGTCTGGCCGACGGCAAGACCCGCCTCTACGACGGCCGTACCGGCGAGATGTTTGAAAACCCCGTTACCGTGGGTTACGTCTACTTCCTCAAGCTCCACCACCTGGTGGACGATAAGATCCACGCCCGTTCCACCGGCCCCTACTCCCTGGTCACCCAGCAGCCCCTGGGCGGCAAGGCCCAGTTTGGCGGCCAGCGCTTCGGCGAAATGGAAGTTTGGGCCCTGGAGGCTTACGGCGCAGCCTACACCCTGCAGGAGATCCTCACCGTCAAGTCCGACGATGTCACCGGCCGTGTGAAGACTTACGAGGCCATCGTCAAGGGCCACAACGTGCCCAAGCCCGGCATCCCCGAGTCCTTCAAGGTGCTGGTGAAGGAGCTGCAGGCCCTGTGCCTGGACATCAAGGTGCTGGACGCCCAGGGCGAGGAGATCGAACTGCGGGACGACGAGGAAGACACCTATCAGAACATCAACCAGATCCGGGACGACGATTACCAGCCCTATCGGGAGGATGCAGACGCCCAGTTCTCCGCGGCAGGCTACACCATCAAGGAATCCAGCGACGACGATGACCTCTCCGTAGGGGACGCGGTGGACGACAGCGCAGACGACTACGGCGATGACAGTTATGACGAATAAAAGGGAGGACGATGGATATGAGTTATGCTGAGTTTGACGCCATTCGTATTGGTATCGCTTCCCCGGAACAGATCCGCGAGTGGTCCTACGGCGAGGTCAAAAAGCCGGAGACCATCAACTACCGCACCCTGAAACCCGAGCGGGACGGCCTGTTCTGTGAACGCATTTTTGGCCCCACCAAGGACTGGGAGTGCCACTGCGGTAAGTATAAAAAGATCCGCTATAAGGGCAAGATCTGCGACCGCTGCGGCGTGGAGGTCACCCGGGCCAGCGTCCGCCGGGAGCGGATGGGCCACATTGAACTGGCCGCCCCGGTGTCCCACATTTGGTACTTTAAGGGGATCCCCTCCCGGATGGGTCTGCTGCTGGACCTGTCCCCCCGGATCCTGGAAAAGGTCCTCTACTTTGCCGCCTACATCGTCACCGACCCCGGTTACGCCCCCCTGGTGAAGAACCAGATCCTCTCGGAAAAGGAGTACCGGGACCTGCGGGAGAAGTATGAGGACGATTTCGACGCCGGCATGGGCGCCGAGGCCGTGAAGAAGCTCCTGGCCGACATCGACCTGGAGGCCCTGTCCGTCCAGCTCCGGGAGGAGCTCCAGCACGCTTCCGGCCAGAAGAAGGCCCGGATCGTCAAGCGCCTGGAAGTGGTGGACGCCTTCCGCCTGTCCGGCAACCGGCCCGAGTGGATGATCATCGACGTGCTGCCGGTGATCCCCCCGGAGATCCGCCCCATGGTCCAGCTGGACGGCGGGCGCTTCGCCACCTCGGACCTCAACGACCTCTACCGCCGGGTCATCAACCGGAACAACCGCCTCAAGCGGCTCATCCAGCTCACCGCCCCGGACATCATCATCCGCAACGAGAAGCGGATGCTCCAGGAGGCCGTGGACGCCCTCATTGACAACGGCCGCCGGGGCCGCGCCGTCACCGGCGCCAACAACCGGGCCCTCAAGTCCCTGTCCGACATGCTCAAGGGCAAGCAGGGCCGGTTCCGTCAGAACCTGCTGGGCAAGCGGGTGGACTACTCCGGCCGTTCCGTCATCGTGGTGGGCCCGGAACTGAAAATTTACCAGTGCGGCCTGCCCAAGGAGATGGCTATTGAGCTCTTCCGCCCCTTCGTTATGAAGAAGCTGGTGGA
>DWWJ01000192.1 GCA_019119795.1 Candidatus Intestinimonas pullistercoris | reverse complement strand
GTCCGGCAGGTCCAGGGAAAAGCCATCCAGCACCCGCTTTTCCCCAAAGGTCACCGTCAGTCCCCGGATGCGCATGGCGCTCCCCCCTTTCCCTCCAGCTTGATGAGCAGCTTCCCCAGGATGCCCTCCAGGGCGAAGCTCAGGGCCAATACCACCAGAGTCCAGGCGAAGAGGTCCGGGGTCTCCAGATAGATCTTGGCGTTATAGACCTGGGTGCCGATGGCCGCCTTGGGCAGGCACAGGACCTCGGCGGCCACCCCGGCCTTCCAGGCCAGGCCCAGAGCGGTCCGGAAGGCGCTGGCGAAATAGGGCAGCACCGAGGGGACGTAGACCAGCCGGACCGTCTTCCAGCGGCCGAATCGGTAGGCCCGGGCCAGCTCCAGGAGCTGGCCGTCGGCCTCGGCCGTCCCCCGGGACACGTTGCCCCACACCACCGGCAGGACCATCAGGGCGGAGATGACCACCGGCACCAGGTCCCGGTCCACCCACAGCAGCACCAGGATGATGAAAGACGCCACCGGCACCGCCCGGATCACCCGCACCGCCGGCGAGAGGAGGATATCCGCCCACCGGAAGGCGGAGGTCAGGACGGCCAGAAGCGTCCCTATGGCCACCCCGGCCAGCAGGCCCCCGAAGACCCGGGCCAGGGAGAGGAGGGCGGTCTGCCAGAAGGCGGCCGTCCCGGCCAGCTCCGCCAGGGCGGCCGCCACCCCCAGAGGGGCGGGCAGGATGAACCGCTGGCCATAGAGGAGGCAGTCCATCAGGCCGGCGGCCTCTCCGGTCTGCCGCCAGAGGGCCCAGGCCTCCCCCAGGGCCCGGTGGTCCACCGCCAGGGCCAGCAGCTCCCACACCGCCAGCCAGAAGACCAGGGGCAGCAGGAGCCGCCCCGCCTTTTTCCACATGGTTCCACCTCCCGGAAGGACAGAAGGACCGGGCGGGCGAAACCGCCCGCCCGGTCTTGCGTTTCTCTTACTCCACCTCGTAGTAGAAGGGGTCGTCGGGCATGATGCCGCCGATGGAGTCGGGGTTGGCCTGGTAGAGGACCTCAAAATACCCCTGGATGGCCCCCCGCATCTCGCTGGCGCCTGTGACGCACACCAGGGCGCACTTGGGGATGGCGGCCTCCGCGATCTTGGCGTTGGGGGTGATGCCCAGCTCGGCCACCACCTGGGCGGCCTCGGCAGGCTGTCCGGTGACATAGTCCACCGCCTCCTGGTAGTCGGCCAGGAAGGCCGCCACGGTGTCCGGGTTTTCCTCAATATATTCCGTCCGGGCCACCAGCACCGTCATGGTGAGGCGGCTGCCGTTCTGGAGAGCGTCCCACTCCGCCGAGAGGTCCAGGGCCTCCCGGACGTCGGGATTCTGGAGCTGGACCGCCGTGGCGGCGGGGACCGGGAGCATGCACAGCTCGGCCTCTCCGCTGACCATGAGGGTGGTGATCTCGTCGGCGGTCCGCCACTGGATGTCCACCTGGGCGGGGTCCACCCCGTTTTCGGTGAGCAGATAGTTGAGGACGTACTCGGGATTGGCCCCCTGGCCAGTGGCGTAGAGGGTCCTGCCCTCCAGGTCGGCCAGGGACTGGACCGTGTCCCCGTTCTCCAGGATATAGAGGACCCCCAGGCCGCTGACGGCCACCATGCGAACCGCCCCGTCAGAATTGTTGTAGAGGGTGGCCGCCGTGTTGGAGGCCATGGCCGCAATGTCGATGGAGCCGCTGGTGAGCCCGGCGGCCACCTGGCTGTTGTCGGTGTAGACCTCGATCTCATAGTTGTTGTAGGTGGCGGCGCTCTCCCAGAGGGCGGTGAGGCCGGCGGCCCCCACGCCGGTGGGGCCGTTGAGGACGCCGAAGCGGACCGTGGGTACAGGGACGGCCGTCTCCGCCGGGGGCTCGGAGGTAGGGGCGGCGGTCTCGGGGGTGGGGCTCTCCTCCGTAGCGGCGGGGCCGCATCCGGCCAGGACCCCCAGCAGCAGGGCGGCGGCCAGGGACAGGGCAAGGAAGCTTCGTTTCATCAGATCGTTCCTCCATTCTGGTGCTCCAGGACCCTCCGGTCCAGGATGACGATGGTCTTTCCCTCCCGGCGGATGGCCCCGGCCTCCTCCAGGGTCTGGAAGGCCCGGTAGAGGGAGGCCCGGCTCATGTCCAGGCGGCGGGAGAGCTCGGTGGCGGAGCAGGAGAAGGTCCCCTCCGCCCCGGCGGACTCCAGCAGGCAGCGGGAGAGCTTTTCGGCCGGGCCGGGGGCGGTGAGGCTCTCCAGCTTCCGGCTCAGGAAGTGGATGCGCTCGGAGAGGTAGCGGATATAGTTGGCGCAGAGGGTCCGGTCCCCCGAGAGCAGGCCGATGACCTGCTCCTCCGGGAAAAAGGCCACGGCGCAGGAGCCCAGGGCGGTGATGGTGGTCTCGTAGCGCGCCCGCCGGTGAAAGAGGGCGGCCGCCCCGAAGAGGGCTCCGGGCTCCAGGACGCTGACCACCAGAGGCCCCTTGGTCACCCGGGCCCGCCCCTGGAGGAGGACCCCCAGGCAGCGCTGGAACCGCTCCGGGCTGTAGATGACGGCCTCCCGACCGAAGGTCTCCCGCCGGCAGGCGGGGTCCTCCGCCGCCCGGCGGACCACCTCCGCCTCCGCCCCCTGAAAGAGAGGGGTCCGGCCCAGCAGGGCCAGCTCCTCCCGGCTCCAGCCTTTCGCCACAGAGCCCCCTCCATTCTGTCTTATTTGAAACACTTTTTGATTGTAGCCCATTTCCGCACCAATGTCAATCCTTTCCCATAGAATGGGAACAGAAACGGAGGTGATCCCCATTGGCGGGACGAAATGACGGCTGCCGGGGGCGGAGCCGGGAGCAGGGGGCGCGGTATCTCTCCCCGGCCCCTTTATATGGGGCGGAAAGCCTGTTCAGCCAGGGCTGGAGAGCACAGCGGGCGGCCGCCCGGGCAGCCCTGGCCAACACGGAGATGCGGGTCCATCGGCCCAGCGCCCCCCTCCCTGTCCTGTCCAGCCCGGCGGACGGGGAGCTGGCCGACCTGCTGCGGCAGCAGAACGCTCTGCTGACCGAGATCCTGGGGGTCCTGAACGCCCAGCTCTCCCTGAGCCTGGAGCGGCGGGACCCCTGAACGCAGACCAGCGTCCCCGGCCCGGGATGGGCGGGGACGCTGGCTGCTTTTCTTCTTAAATAAATTTATCCGCAGGTCATTCAATCAGTCTCTTTTAAGAGGGAAATAGTCTGTTCGCCCTGAGAGGCGCCATATAAAGCACCCTAAAGCAAATAGAAAGCAGACCCACGGCAGAAGGTAAATACTTCCCCATAGACTTTTGGTCCCTCCAAAGAAAGTAACAACGACAAAGGCCAGTATCAGTTGTATGCTCTTAGGGATTCTGTTCTGATTTTCTTGTTGTTTATTCTTTGGTCTAGGTCCCAGAAAAAACTCTTCCGACATGTAGAAAACCACAGAAAATATGCCTGCTCCTACTACCGCAGTTACTGTCATAATCTGCCCCAGCCAGTAAAATTCTCTTCGCCGAATCGCATCATCAGTTATGGTTTCCATCTCTGTTAAACCATTTTGTATAAAGTCTAGACGGTAAAGTTGAGCCCATCCGACCACGATTAGCACGAAAACCAAACCGCAGACAATACAATATTGGACTAGTTTCCTATGCCTTCCTTGGACAATCTTTTTCATTCTTTAGATAATATCCCTCTCTATAATTTCTCCTGTATAGTAATCTCCCGCAATATGTTCCATATAGGGGTCACGAGTATATCCCCACCACGCAGATAGATCGTGGCTGTAGTCAACGGTCCCCATCCATGGATCAAGGTTTGCATAATACCAGTCATCTCTAATTGTAAGTGCGAAATTATTGGGAAGCACTAGGTCTATAGCTTTATCAATCAGGAATTCAGCAATTTGTTCCATAATAATTGAAGAAAATGTTCCTTCAGGAATCATTCCCATAACTACTTCAACAAAAAGCCCACCAACGCTCAGTTGCCAAAATACATCGGTAAATAAATAAGTCCATGTTGTGTTAGCACTATTGATGGTAGAATTAAAGGGCATCGGATAATAAAAATATGATGAGTACCCTTTTACAGTATATCCATTAATGTCATATGATGTATAATCCTCATTATATTTGATAATATAATATTCTCCATTCTTCTCGTAAGCCGTGTACCCATCTCCATAATAATAGTGAACAGGTGTTTCGGAAATAGTAAGTGTTACTCCGGAATGTGCCTCTTGAATGTATTCTCTTACATCACTGTATGTATAGGACTCCACTCTCGAAAAAGAATTGACCTGATTGGAAGATGCTGCGGATACTGGAGTTATAAGGGTAGATACAATCATTCCAATCGCTAACACAATAGATGCCAGTTTTTTCATGGTATATCCTCCTCATCTAATAATTTACATATCCAGAAACATTGACTGTTTCATCTGAATTATTCCTAATAGCTAAAATATAACTCCCCCTCTCGTCAACCTCGATAGACTCGTCAACAATTCCATCTGTGACATTTACAAAGTGAAACAATCCGTCAGGAGCAATTAGTCCAAAATCGACACTTGCATCAAAAGGTGAATATGCCGCCTTGATGGTAACGACCTCTCCGGCTTCCAATGAGAAGTTCGGATCCCCTGTTACGATGGCCCCGGGCTTAATGTCTATATTAAAAGACCCGGTCGCCCTGAGCCCAGACATTTCCTGGCCCCCCTGGATTGTCACAACTTCTGCACTTGCCACGGTACTGTTACCCTTAGCGCTGACAGCACCTGCATCCACGCAGAGGCAGCTAGCCACAAGCGCACAGACAAGCAACTTTTTGTAAATTCCTTTTATTCCCATCGGTCTCTCCTCCTAAAAATTGAAGTTTACTGAATTCCTACTATTGGAAATGGTTCTTCTGGAGCCATTGTCACCTCCTCCTCTTGCAGTTCTCTGATTGGCCTGCTCTCCTTTTCCTTCCCCTGGTCGTAGACAAGGAACAGAAGAATCGCACCCACCAGTAGGACAAAAGCAAACACTCCACCCAGTTTTCCCATTGACGGCTGCTGTTTCTCAGGAGCTTTCTGCCCCTGGGCTGACATCTGTTCCGGCTCCTCCGCTGTGTCATCCATCAAGTAATCCAGAGAGACATGGTACAGCTTGCTCAGTAGTCTCAAGTTATCAGAGGATGGAACCGCACTTCCTACCTCCCACCTAGATATGGCCTGTCGGGATACTGATAGTTCTTCTGCCACTTCTAACTGGGACATTCCGCTCTGCTTTCTCAGTTTGACCAGTTTCTTCTCGAGCTCCATATATTTTACACCTCATATTTTATAAAATGAGTCGTCTCATGGAAACCACAAACAGTTTACATGAAGGAAACCAGTAGTTGCTTTTTGATTTTTTCTCTTTTTTATCATGTCGCACTACTCTGCCCCATGGCCATCCGGCCAGAAAGGTGAAAAGAAAGGGCCGCCTCCTCGGCGGTCCTTCTGAACATCATTAAGGAGCAGAAACAGACAGAGGGCCAGCCATCGCTTCATGAAAGTCCCATCCTTTCCATTTCAGGCGGGTCCGCCCGGACGGGAGGCATGGGCCTCCCGCCGGTAGGTGTCGTACCAGTAGGTCAGTCCCCCGTGCCGGAAGGGGCCCTCCCGCCGGAGGCGGGTCCACTCCGGCCGGGCATCCAGGTCGGGGAACCAGGTGTCGGCGGGGAAGTCCGCCTCCAGCCGGGTGACGTAGGCGGCGGCGCAGCGGTCCAAAAGCTGCCGGTAGACCTCCCCGCCGCCGATGACAAAGGCGTCCTCCGGTGCCTCCGCCAGCAGGGCCTCCAGGGTGGGGTAGACCTTCGCCCCCTCCGGCCGGAAGGCCGGGTCCCGGGAGAGGACCAGGTTCCGGCGGCCCTTGAGGGGGCGGCCGCCGGGGAAGGTGGCCAGGGTCCGCCGGCCCAGGATGACGGGGTGGCCCAGGGTCAGGGCCCGGAAGCGCTTCAGATCCTCCGGGATGTAGCAAAGCTGGTCCCCGTTTCGGCCGATGCCCCAGCTCCGGTCGGCGGCCACGATGACGTTCATGCCCCTCCCCCTCCTCACACCGCCACCGGGATGGAGGCGGCCAGGGGGTGGAAGCGGTAGCCCTCCAGCCGGAAGCTGTCCAGGGTGAAGGCGTAGAAGTCCTCCACCGCCGGGTCCACCCACAGCTCCGGCGCCTCATAGGGGGTCCGGGCGATGATCTCCTCCACGATGGGCACATGCCGGTCGTAGATGTGGGCGTCGGCGATGACATGGACCAGCTCCCCCGGCACCAGGCCGGAGGCCCGGGCGAACATGTGCAGGAGCACAGCATACTGCATCACGTTCCAGCCATTGGCGGTGAGCATGTCCTGGCTGCGCTGGTTGAGCACGGCATTGAGCACGTTCCCGGTGACGTTGAAGGTCACCGACCAGGCGCAGGGATAGAGCCGCATGGCGTGGAGGTCGTGGTGGTTGTAGAGGCTGGTGAGGATGCGCCGGGAGGCGGGGTTGTGCTTCAAATCGTAGAGCACCCGGTCCACCTGGTCCATCTCCCCCTCGGGGTACTGGTGCTTGACCCCCAGCTGATAGCCGTAGGCCTTGCCGATGGAGCCGGTCTCGTCGGCCCAGGCGTCCCAGATGTGGGAGTGGAGGTCGTGGATGCTGCTGGACTTCTTCTGCCAGATCCACAGCAGCTCGTCCACCGCGTTCCGGAAGGCCATCTTCCGGATGGTCTGGACCGGGAACTCGGCCTGGAGGTCGTAGCGGTTGACGATGCCGAAGCGCTTGATGGTGTGGGCGGGCGTCCCATCGTCCCACCGAGGGCGGACCGGCAGGTCGGTGTCCCAGGTCCCGTGGGCCAGGATGTCCTTGCAGTTGGCGATGAATACCTCGTCGGCATAGCTCATAAAAGCTCCTCCTCTCCTATTCCGGCCAGCCGGCCCGTCAGGGCCGCGCCGGATACGCCGGTGACCGTCACCGGCAGGACCCGGTTGCGGAGGTCCCGGCCGGGGGCCCGGACCTCGGTGTAGTTGGGGGCGTGGCCCCGCCAGAGCCCCTCCTTTTCCTCCTCGAAGAGGACGGGCAGGGTCTCCCCCACCCAGCTCTCCAGCCAGGCTCCCTCCAGCTCGGCCGCCACCGCGGCGGCCCGGTGGGCCCTGGCTTCTTTTTCGTGCCGGGGGACCTGGTCCGGCATCCCGGCCGCCGGGGTCCCGGTCCGGCGGGAGTAGGGGAAGATGTGCATGGCCGAGAAGGCGCACTGCCGGAGGAAGTCCAGGGTGGCGGAGAACTCCGCCTCAGTCTCCCCGGGGAAGCCCACGATGAGGTCGGTGGTGATCCCCGGCCGGGGGAACCACGCCCGCAGGAGCTCCACGCTCTGGAGATACCGGGCCGTGTCGTATTTCCGGTTCATCCGCTTCAGGGTGGCATCGCACCCCGACTGGAGGGAGAGGTGGAAGTGGGGGCACAGGTTGGGCAGGGCGGCGCACCGGCGGCAGAAGTCCTCCGTGATGGTCCGGGGCTCCAGGGAGCCCAGCCGCACCCGGCAGCCCGGGGCGGCCCGGCAGACGGCCTCCACCAGCTCGGCCAGTCCGGGGCGGCCCGGCAGGTCCCGGCCCCAGGAGGAAATCTCGATGCCGGTGAGGACCAGCTCCCGGTAGCCCTCCCCCGCCAGCCGGGCGGCCTCGGCGGCAGCGTCCTCCAGGGACAGGGAGCGCACCGGACCCCGGGCATAGGGGATGATGCAGTAGGAGCAGAAGTTGACGCAGCCATCCTCCACCTTCAGCATGGCCCGGGTCCGGCCCTCCAGGCCCCCGGCGGGCAGGGCCTCGAAGGTCCGGCGGGCCATGGAGTCGTCCACCGTGACCCGGGGGGCCCGGGCCCGGGCGGAGAGCAGGGCCTCCAGGTCGTCCAGGAAGGCCATGCGCCCGGCGGTGCCGGCCACCAGGTCCACCCCCAGGGCCTCCACCGCCTCCGGGGCGGTCTGGGCATAGCAGCCGCAGACGGCCACCACCGCCCCCGGCGCCCGCTTCTGGGCCTGGCGGACCATCTGGCGGGACTTCTTGTCGCTCACCGCCGTGACGGTGCAGGTGTTGACGATGTAGGCGTCGGCGGCCTCCTCAAAGGGGACCAGGACATGCCCCCGGCGGCACAGCTCGGCTTCCAGGGCGGCGGTCTCCACCTGATTGACCTTGCAGCCCAGGGTATGGATGGCGATCCTCATGGGTGATACCTCACAAAAGGGGCGCTCTTCGCCCCCGATTCTGGTGAAAATAGATGAAATTGCGGGATAAGACGGGTTCTCGATTGTTTTTTGCGGCCCGTCTCAGTATAATAAAGGCATCATAAAATCACCCCATTTTATCACAGACAGGGAGGAAAACTCAATGACTACTTTTCCGGTCCAGCTCACCTCTGTCAGCGACATCAAAGCCTTTGTGGACGCCGCCAACCGGCTGGACTGCGACGTGGATGTGGCCTGCGGCCGCTACCTGGTGAACGGGAAATCCATCATGGGGCTCTTTTCCATCGACCTCTCCGCCCCGGTCCAGGTCCAGGTCCACGGCTCCCAGGCCCAGAGCGACATCTTCCGCTCCGCCATCGAGAAATTCCTGGTAAGCTGACCATGTCCCACAACTTCTTCGCCCTCATCTCCCGAATGCGCTACATCGGGCGGTGGGGGCTCATGCGCAACACCTTTCAGGAGAACATCCAGGAGCACTCCCACATGGTGGCGGTTCTGGCCCACGCCCTGGCCGTCATCCGCCGGGACGTCTTCGGCGGGGAGATCGACCCCGGGCAGGCCGCCGTCCTGGCCCTCTACCACGACGCCCCGGAGATCCTCACCGGGGACCTGCCCACTCCGGTGAAGTACTACAACCCGGAGATCCGGGACGCCTACCGGGAGGTGGAGGATGTCTCGGCCCGGAAGCTCCTCTCCATGCTGCCGGAGGAGCTGCGCCCGGCCTACACCCCCGTCCTCATCCAGGAGGAGGACGGCTACCACGCCCTGGTAAAGGCCGCCGACAAGCTCTCGGCCCACATCAAGTGCCTGGAGGAGCTCAAGGCGGGGAACCTGGAGTTCCGCCAGGCCGCCCAGCAGACCCGGCAGGCCCTGGAGGAGTCCCCCCTGCCGGAGGTAGCCTATTTCCTGGAGCACTTCCTGCCCGGCTTCCACCTCACCCTGGACGAGCTGCAGTAGGGCGCCTGCCAGAGAACGAGAACCCACATCGAAAGGAATTGATCGAGTATGAAAGCCATCGTCACCGTGCTGGGAAAGGACCAGGTGGGCATCATCGCCGCCGTGTGCACCCTGCTGGCCGACAACAATGTCAATGTGCTGGACATCAGCCAGACCATCCTCCGGGAGTTCTTCACCATGACCATGCTGGTGGACCTCTCGGGCAGCAAGCTACCCTTCACCGTGCTGTCCACCCTGCTGGAGAATGAGGGGGCCAAGCGTGGCCTGGCCATCAAGATCCAGCGGGAGGACATCTTCAACGCCATGCACAAGATCTGAGAGTGGAGGGACCGGAATGCTCAGCAGCAATGAGATCTTAGACACCATCAGCATGATCGACCAGCAGCACCTGGACATCCGCACCATCACCATGGGCATCTCCCTGCTGGACTGCGCCGACCCCGACGCCGAGGCCGCCTGCCGGAAGCTCTATGACAAGGTCTGCCGGAAGGCCGAGAAGCTGGTGGAGACCGGCGAGGCCATCGAGCGGGAGTTCGGCATCCCCATCGTCAACAAGCGCATCTCGGTGACCCCCATCTCCCTGGTGGCGGGGGCCTCCATCACCAGCGACTATGTCCCCTTCGCCGCCGCCCTGGACCGGGCCGCCCAGACCACCGGGGTCAACTTCATCGGCGGCTTCTCCGCCCTGGTGCAGAAGGGCATGACCGACGGGGACAAAAAGCTCATCGCCGCCATTCCTGAGGCCCTGGCCGTCACCGAGCGGGTGTGCGCCTCGGTGAACGTGGGCTCCACCAAGGCTGGCATCAACATGGACGCCGTGGCCCTCATGGGCGGGACCATCAAGGCCGCCGCCGAGCGCACCGCCGACCGGGGCGGCTTCGGCTGCGCCAAGCTGGTGGTCTTCTGCAACGCGGTGGAGGACAACCCCTT
>DWWJ01000191.1 GCA_019119795.1 Candidatus Intestinimonas pullistercoris | reverse complement strand
ATGGCGTTGGAGTTGCGGACCGTGCTCAGGCGGTGGGCGATAACGAAGACGGTGCGGCCCTCCATCAGGGCGTCCATGCCCTGCTGGATGAGGCGCTCGGTGCGGGTGTCGATGGAGGAGGTGGCCTCGTCTAGGATCATCACCGGGGGATCGGCCACGGCGGCCCGGGCGATGCCCAAAAGCTGCCGCTGTCCCTGAGAGAGGTTGGCTCCGTCCCCGGTGACCAGGGTGCCGTAGCCCTCCGGCAGGCGGCGGATGAAGGAGTCGGCCCCGGCGATCTTGGCGGCCTGGACGCACTCGTCGTCGGTGGCCTCCAGGCGGCCGTAGCGGATGTTGTCCATGACCGTGCCGGTAAAGAGGTGGGTGTCCTGGAGCACCGCCCCCAGGGAGTGGCGCAGGTCGTCCTTTTTGATGAACTTCACGTCGATGCCATCGTAGGTGATGACGCCGTCCTCAATCTCGTAAAAGCGGTTGATGAGGTTGGTGATGGTGGTCTTGCCGGCGCCGGTGGAGCCCACGAAGGCGATCTTCTGGCCGGGGTTGGCGTAGACGCTGATGTCCTTGAGGATGCGTTTGCCGGGGACATAGGAGAAGTTCACATGGGTGAAGCGCACCGCCCCCTTGAGCTCGGTGAGGCAGTAGTCCTCTCCGGGGACGTTGCGGACGGTGCCCCGGATCATGTGGAGGGTGGCCCGGCCCGTGGGGTCGGGGTACTTCCAGGCCCAGCCGTGGCCGGCCAGGAGGGAGAGGTCGGTGATCTCGGTCAGGGCCCCGTCGGGGGAGACGGTGACCCAGAGGCCCTCCTCCGAGTCCACATTGGGGGGCAGGAGCTTCAGGCCGCCGTCCTCCCGGGCGGCCTGGCCCAGCTCCAGAATGGTCCCGTCGGCCTGGAGCAGGGCGGGCACCAGGGCCATGGCGCTGACCCGGGGGGTCTTCCAGGCCCAGGTGTGGGGATGGCCCCCGGAGAGCTGGGAGAGGGTGCCGTTGGCGTCCTTCTCCGCCGGCACCAGGGTGACGAAGCCCTGGTCCGCCTCGGGCTCCTCGTCCATGCACTCGAAGATGCGCTCGGCGCCCGCCAGGGCGGAGAGGATGGTGGTGAGCTGCTGGGAGATCTGGTTCATGGGCTGGCCGATCTGCCGGCAGTAGCCCAGGTAGAGGGTGAAGGAGCCCAGGCGCAGGCCCATGACGATGGAGAGCACCCCGCCGAAGGCGGCGGTGAGGGCATAGCCCATGTTCATGATGTTCATGGCGATGGGCATGATGGCGGTGGAGTAGAAGTTGGCGGCGGTGGCCGACTTGCGGTAGTTCTCGTTGAGCCGGGCGAAGAGGTCCTTGGCCTGCTCCTCATGGGTGAAGGCCTTCACCACCTTGAGCCCCTCGATGGTCTCCTGGATGTTGCCGTTGACATCGCCCAGGTCGGCCTGCTGCTGCCGGTAGTAGCGGCGGCTGCGGCCGCCGAAGACCTTGAACACCAGGAAGGTGCTCCCCAGGGTGAGGACTGACACCAGGAAGAGCAGGGGGCTCACCACCAGCATCACCAGCACCAGCCCCACGAACATCAGAAGGCTGGAGAAGAGGGAGACCACGCTCTGCTCCAGGGCCAGCTGGACGTTGTCGGCGTCGTTGGTGAAGCGGCTCATGAGCTCGCCGTGGGGGTGGCGGTCAAAATAGGACAGGGGCAGGGTCTGGAGGTGGTCGAAGAGGTCCTTCCGGAGCCGGTTGGTGCCCCGCTGGGCCAGCTGGACCATGACGGCCGACTGGGCGTAGGTGCACACCCAGCCCAGAGCGTAGATGCCCAGGAGCTTGAACACGTCGGCGGCCAGGTGGCCGGGACCGGTGTAGTAGCCGTCGGCGATGCGGTTGATGATGACCAGGTTGACATAGCTGGAGCCGGCGATGTTGGTGAGCACCGAGCAGAGCAGGCACAGCAGCACCAGCAGCAGGGGCCACTTCCGCCGGGCCAGGTAGCCCATGAGCCGGGCGATGGTCTTGCCCAGGTTCTTGGGCTTCTGATAGCCGCCCCGGGCGCCGGGGCCTCCCGGACCGCCGGGCCCGCGGCCGGGCATTTTGTTGGCTTCCGCCATTATTCCTGCACCCCTTCCTGCTGAGACTGATAGATCTCCTGATAGATGGCACACCGGGCCATGAGCTCGTCATGGGTGCCGATGTCGTTGATTTTGCCGTCGTCCAGCACCAGGATGCGGTCGGCGTACTGGACCGAGCTGATGCGCTGGGCGATGATGATGACAGTGGTGCCCGCCAGGTTCTCCTTGAAGGACTGGCGGATCTTGGCGTCGGTGGCGGTGTCCACGGCGGAGGTGGAGTCGTCCAGGATCAGGATGGCCGGATGGCGCAGCATGGCCCGGGCGATGCACAGCCGCTGCTTCTGGCCGCCGGAGACGTTGGTGCCCCCCTGGGCCATCTGGGTGTCGAAGCCGTCAGGCAGGCCCATGACGAAGTCGTAGGCCTGGGCGTTTTTGGCCGCCTGGATCATCTCCTCCTCGGTGGCGTCGGGGCGGCCCCAGAGCAGGTTCTCCCGAATGGTGCCGGTGAAGAGGACGTTGTTCTGGAGGACCATGCCGATCCGCTTGCGCAGCTCCTCCAGGGGGTAGTCCCGGACATCCAGGCCGTCCACCAGCACCGCGCCGCCGGTGACGTCGTAGAACCGGGGGATGAGGTTCACCAGGGAGGATTTTCCGGTGCCGGTGCCCCCCACCACCGCCAGGAATTCTCCGGGGTGGATGGTCAGGTCGATGCCCGAGAGGACATCCTCGCCGGTGCCCCCGGCCTGATACTTGAAGTCCACGTTCCGGAACTCCACCTGGCCCCGGGGGGCGGGGAGGTCCTGGGCGGCGGTGGCGCCGTCCTCGATGGAGGGCTCGGTCTCCAGCACCTCGTCGATGCGGCGGGCGCAGGCGATGGACCGGGAGAGCTGGAGGAAGCTCATGCCCAGCATCATGACGCTCATGAGGATCTGGAAGATATAGGTGATGAAGGAGGAGAGGTCGCCGATGAGCATGTCCCCCGCCACCACCTGGCCGCCGCCCAGATAGAGCACCGCGGCGGTGGCACAGTTCATGGCGATCATCATGATGGGGATCATGGCGATGACCCGCATCCCCACCTGAATGGTGGCCTGGGTGAGGTCGTCATTGGAGGTCTTGAACTTGGTCTTCTCATAGCCCTCCCGGACGAAGGCCTTCACCACCCGGATGGCCACCAGGTTCTCCTGGACGGTGGCGTTGAGGGCGTCGATCCGGGTCTGGAGGACGGAGAAGAGCCGGTTGCACACCATCATCAGCACGCCGATGGCCAGCACCAGCAGGGGAATGGTCACCAGCATCACCAGCACCAGGCTGGGGTTGATGGTGAAGGCCACCGCCAGGGCGGCAATGAGCATCACCGGGGCCCGGACCAGCAGGCGCAGGGCCATGGTGACCATCATCTGGATGGCGTTGACGTCGTTGGTAATGCGGGTGATGAGGGAGGCGGAGGAGAAGCGGTCGATATCCGCGAAGGAGAACTCCTGCACCTTGTTGTAGATGCTCCGGCGGAGGTTGGCGCCGAAGCCCTGGCCCGTGATGGCGGCAAACTTGGCCCCGAACATGCCGCAGAGCATGCTGCACACCGCCAGCACCAGCATGACGGCCCCCATCCTCAGGATGTAGTTCAGGTCATTGGAGGGGATGCCCACGTCCACGATGTTGGCCATGAACCGGGGCAGGGCCAGCTCGCAGGCCACCTCCAGGATCATCAGCAGGGGCGTGATGATGGCCAGGTGCTTGTATTCCCCCAGGTAGGGGAAGAGTTTTTTCAGCATTGACAGTTCATCCTTTCCGGCGGGAGCTCTCCCCGCAGATTGCGCAGCATACGCCGCTGGCAGGCGCAGAACAGGTCCATCTCCTCCTGGGTGAAGCCCTGGAACATCACCTGGTCCACATGGGAGAAGACCTGGTAGCACTGCCGGATGGCCTCCGACCCCTTGGGCGTCAAGCGCACCGACTTCCGGCGCTGGTCGGATGCGTCGGCGCGCTTTTCCACATAGCCGCCCCGCTCCAGGGACTTGAGGGAGACCGCCACCGAGGCGGGGGAGACGTGAAGGGCGTCCGAGAGCTCCCGCTGGGAGGAGACCTGTCCATCCTTTCCCCTGGCCTCCAGAAGAAAGAGGAGCATGGGATTGCCCAGGTCCCCCAGCCCCTGCTGGATAAGCGCGGTGAGGATGGCCTGCCGCCTGGCCCTGGACACCATCTGGAAGAGGACGCCCGGCAGGTCCTCTGCCTGCTGCTGGTCCGGCATCGAAAAACACCTCCTGCTCAAATCGTTAACGGGTTTATAATTAACACGCTGATATATTCTAGTGCGGATCAGTTGTAAAGTCAATGATTTTTTTGCCCACCCCAGCGCCACAGACGCCAAAATTTTTAGAACGTCTGTTTGACTTTTTGTGCGTTGTATGATAAGATACAGAAAAACCCGGGGGAGGGTGCCGCCGTGCAGGGCCTGACAGACAAGCAGATCCAGGTTTATGATTACATCGTCTCCTTCCAGCGGGACCACGGCTATCCGCCCTCGGTCCGGGAGATCGCCCGGCACCTGGGGCTCAAGTCCCCCTCCACCGTCCATTTCCACCTCAAGGGGCTGGAGGCGGCGGGCGTGATCACCAAAGAGGAGGGGAAGACCCGGGCCATCACGGTGGCGGGGGGCTTCCCGTCCGAGCCGGAGGAGCTGCCCAGGGACCGGGTGCCCGTTTTGGGCAACGTGGCCGCCGGCGCGCCCATCCTGGCCGAGGAGTACATCGAGGACTACCTGACCTTCGACACCGGGGGCCGGACCGGGGAGCACTTCGCCCTGCAGGTCCGGGGGGAGTCCATGCTGGGCGCGGGCATCCTGCCGAGGGACTATGTGGTGGTCCACCAGCAGGAGGATTTTCGTAACGGGGACATCGTGGTGGCCCTCTTTGAGGACGAGGCTACGGTGAAGACCCTCCGGCGGAAGGACGGCCATGTCTGGCTGATGCCGGAAAACCCGGAGTACGAGCCCATCAACGGGGACCATGCCCGGCTGCTGGGCAAGGTGGTGGCGGTGGTCCGCCAGTATGAGTGAGGCCCATCGGAAGGAAAGAGAGCAGAAAAAGGCGGCCCAGGTCGGCGCGCGTGGCGCGGACCTGGGCCGCTGAAACATATCATTGGCCTTTTACAACCGGTTTTGCTCGCCCCAGTCGCACATCCCGTCCAGAATGGGGATGAGGGACCGCCCCCGCTCTGTCAGGCTGTACTCCACCTTGGGCGGGATCTGGGGGTACTCCTCCCGGTGGACCAGCTGGTCGGCCTCCAGCTCCTTCAGGGTGGCGCTGAGGGTCTTGTAGGAGATGCCCCCGATGTACCGCTTCATTTCATTGAAGCGGACCACCCCGAAGCGCATCAGGGTGTAGAGAATGGTCATCTTGTACTTCCCGCTGATGAGGGAAAGGGTGTAGCTGAATCCGGTGGAGTTCAGGCACTCCTTGGAGATGCAGGCTTCGTCCATGGGTTTCGCTCCTTTTGACAGGGATAGGGTCATGGCTCCGTCAAAACGATCATACGATCCATGGCGGGAAATGTCAATGAAAAAGCGCCCCCGCTCCGGCACGGACAGGCCGGGGCGGGGGCGCTCACGATTCTGGGGGAAAGGGGATCAATAGAACCAGGGGCTCAGGTTGCCGAAGGGCCAGAAGAAGTCGGAGCCGCTGTTACCGCTGCTGTTCTGCTCGTTCTGCTGGTTCTCCTGCTGTTGCTGCTCCAGGGCCTCCTCCTGGGCGGCCCGGCGCTCCGGGGTATCCTCGTCGAAGGTGAGGCTCAGGGTCTGCTTCTCCCCGTCGCGCTCCACCTCCACGGTGACGGTGTCCCCTGCGCTGTAGTTTTTCTTCTCCTCGATGAGCTCGGCGGAGGAGATGACGGTGGTGCCGTTGAGGGCGGTGATGATGTCGCCCTCCTGGATGCCGGCGGTGGCGGCACAGGAGTTGGGGTCCACGCTCTCCACCAGGGCGCCCTGGCTCATGCCGTAGCGCTCCGAGACGCTCTCGGGGACGGTGCTGACGGTGATGCCCAGGTAGGGCTTGCCGGTGACATAGCCGTTTTCGATGATGTCGGTGACCATGTCCTTGACGTCGTTGATGGGGATGGCGAAGCCCAGGCCCTCAATGGTGGCCGAGCTGGAGCTGCTGCCGGAGAGCTTGGCGGAGGTGATGCCGATGACCTGACCGTACATGTCGAAGAGGGGGCCGCCGGAGTTGCCGGAGTTGATGGCGGTGTCGGTCTGGAGCATGTTCATGACCTCGCCGTTCTCCATGGTGATGGAGCGGTCCCGGGCGGAGATGATGCCGGAGGTCATGGAGTAGGTCAGCTCGCCCAGGGGGTTGCCGACGGCCACCACCTGCTCGCCCACCCGGACGTTGTCGGAGTCCCCGATGATGACGGGGGTGAGGCCGGTGGCGTCGATCTTCAGCACGGCGATGTCGTTCTCCTCCTCGCCGCCCACCAGCTCGGCGTCATAGGAGGTGCCGTCCACAAAGGAGACCTTGATGGTGTTGGCGTCCTCGATGACGTGGTAGTTGGTGAGGATGTAGCCGTCGGAGGTGATAACGAAGCCGGAGCCGGCGGCGGCGGAGGAGACGGGCTGGCCCCAGCCGTTGGTGGTGACGATCTCGGTGGTGATGCCCACGGTGGAGCCCACATAGGCGGCGTAGATCTCCGGGGCGGTGAGCAGCTCATTGCCGGTGACATTGGCCACGCTGACGGTGGTGGGGGTGCGGGTGCCCTCGTAGATGGTGGAGGTGCCGCCGTTCAGCGCGCCGGTGGCCACGGCCACGCCGCCGCCTCCCACCACGCCGCCCACCAGGGCGCAAACCAGGCACAGGGCGGCCACCTTGGCGCCGGAGCCCTTCCGCTTGTGCTTCCGGGGCGGCTCGTCCACGGGACGGCCGGTGGTCTCAATGGGATTCTCCCAAGGCTCGTGGCCCCGGTCATGGTTGCTGTAATACATATCCATCGCTCCTTCTCGAGGTATCGCGGTTCTTTTTGCTTTCGAGGATAGCATATCGAAAATTTGTGACGATTTCATGAAGAAATGCCGAAGGTTTTTTGAACGAATCTGGGTTCTTTTTTGAACGAAGGGTCAGTCCTCCGGCGGAGGCGGGTCCGGCCGGTCTGAGAGCAGGGCGGCGGTGTCCCGGATGGCCAGGCTCAGGTCGGCGGCCAGGCCGTCAAAGAGGCCGGTGCGGCAGATGTTCAGGGCCACCAGGCAGAGGATGGGCCCCAGGATCATCCCCAGCACGCCGGCCAGCTTCATGCCCACATACATGCTGATGAGGGAGAGGATGGGGGACAGGCCGGTCTGGCTGCCCACGAACTTGGGCTCGGCCACCCGGCGGAAGACGCAGATGATGCCCCAGACCACCATGAGCCCCAGGGCGTGGAACCAGTTGCCGGTGATGAGGTCCACCACCGCCCAGGGCACCATGATGGTGCCCGAGCCGATGATGGGGATGAAGTCCAGCACCGCCAGGGCCAGGGCCAGCAGCACGGCATAGGACTGCCCCAGGGCAAAAAAGCCCACCAGCAGGATGAAGAAGACCACGATGGAGATGAGGATTTCCGCCCGGACATAGCCGGCAAAGGCCCCCAGGGCGGTGGTGCGGATGTGGGAGAAGAAGCGTCGGGCCCCCTGGGGGAGCTTGTCTGTGAGGAGAAAGCGGTAGTGGGGGTAGTCGGCGGTGATGAAGTAGGTGCCCAGGATAAAGACGATGAGGGCCACTACAAAGGAGGGGATGCTCATGGCGAAGTTCCCGGCCCAGTTGCCCACCAGGGGCATGGCGTCGCCCACCCAGCGGTTGACCGCCTCCCAGATGCGGTCCAGGGAGCTGTCGATAAAGTCGGTGACCTCCTGGGGGAGATAGGCCAGCACCCGGTCCAGCCAGTCCCCCACGGCGGTGACGCCGCCCTGGAGCGACTGCCAGACCACCTCCCAGTTGTCAAGGAGGGAGCTGATTTCCGTGAAAAGGCTGTGGCCCAGGGCGAAGAAGAGCCCTCCGGCCGCGGCAAAGGCCAGCAGAATGAGCAGCAGGGAGAGAAAGCCCCGGGAGAGCCCCAGCCGCTTTTGGAGCAGCCGCACCAGGGGATTGAGCAGCCAGGACACCACCAGGGCCAGGACGAAGGGCATGAAAAGACTCAGCAGCGGGGGGACCAGGTAGCGGAAAAACAACACGAGGAGCACGGCCAGCACCAGCCGGATGCCCATACGCATCCACAGCCTGCCCCGGTCACGCCAGGATAATTCCCCTTGTTCCACCTTCGGCACATCCTTTCCATGGGCACAGTTTGGGAGCTTAGCCTATTATAGCAGGTTTTCCCGGCGACATATCACGAATTTGTAAATATTGTCCGGGGGTGGCTGACTGCCAGGGGGCGGAGTCCCTCCGGGGGGAAAGACCATTTCTTTTTCTGCGGAAAAAGAAACGGTCCTTCACTCCAAAGAAAAAGAAGGGGCCCGGTCTATGCAGGGCTTATGGACGAAAACGGCGGTCAGCGGCTTTCGTATGACATAGAGGACCCCTTCCGGCCGTTACGGCCTGCCGTTTGGGAACAGAGACAGTTTGCGCCCTAACCGCCCGCCGCCTGCGAGTGCCTCTCTCAGGGCCGGGGTGGCAGGGTGCGGTGATCCCGGCGGGCCACCGCCGCATTTTGCCCCGAGAGTGGAAGAGCCAGGCGGCCGCAAGATAGAACCACAGCCTTTTCCTTGTTCCTCAATGGGATGGCCGTAACGGCCGGGGCTGGTCCTCACCACAGTGCGTAAAGACGCATGCCGCCGTTTTCCCAGTACTAACGCACCGTAGACCGGCCTAACTTTTTCTTTGGGGTGAAGGACCGTTTCTTTTTCCGCAGAAAAAGAAATGGTCTTTCCCCCCGGAGGGACTCCGCCCCCTGGCGGGCACCCAGCCCCCGGCGGGCCGCCGGCCAAAAAAGAGAGGGGCCGCTTTGGCCCCTCAAAGACTTATACACATGTTCCACAAAGTTTTCCACAGGGGTGGATAACCCCGGTGGAAACCTGCCAGATAGCCGCGGCTACTCCCGCCGCTCCCGGAGGAGGAGAACGGCGCTGAAGGCGGCGGTCAGGGCCTGGGAGAGGGGTACGGCGGCCCAGGTCCCCCAGACGCCCAGGGCAACGGGCAGGACCAGCAGCCCGACTGCCAGCAGCAGGGGCTCCCCGTAGATGAGCAGATAGGCCCGGCGGTCGGCCCCGGTGGCGTAGCAGTAGGCGGTGGTCACCCGGGAGAGGGCCGCGAAGGGGTAGCCCAGGAGAAAGAGGGGCAGGCAGGCGGCCACATCCCGGGCTGTCCGGGGAGAGGCCCCGAAGAGGGCGGCCGTCTCCCCCCGGAGGAGGAAGAGCACCACCATGCACGCCAGGGCCAGGACCAGGGCGAAGCGGTAGGCCATGCCCCGGACCTGCCGGGCGTCGGCCTGCCGGTCCTGGCCGCACAGCAGGCTCAGCAGGGGCTGACTGCCGTCGCTGACGCCCTGGAGGAGGAGCAGGATCACCGAGGAGATGTAGCTGATGGTGGCGTAGCAGGTCACCGCCGGGTCGCCCCCCACGACCACGGCACTCTTGTTCACCAGGATCAGGGCCAGGTTGGGGGAGAAGGTGAGGCCGAAGGGGGAGAGGCCCACCTGGGCCACCCGCCGGAGCAGAGCCCGTCCCCGGCCGTCCCAGCGCAGGAGGGGGCGCATCCGCTTGACCAGGAAGAAGCCCAGGCAGACGGCGAAGGTGGCCGCCTGGCCCAGGGCGGTGGCCAGGGCCGCCCCCATCATGCCCAGGGGGATGCGCCAGACAAGGAGGTAGTCCAGGAAGATATTGGCGCAGAAGCCGGCCACCATGGCGGCCATGGCCGTGACCGAGCCCCCCATGTTGCGGATCAGGGGCACCAGGCCGGTGCCCAGCACCTGAAAGATGGCCCCGTAGGTGACAAAGCGGATGTACTCCCAGGCCAGGTCATAGATGGCCCCGGAGGCCCCGAAGAGCCGGAGCACGGCGGGGGCCGTCCCCAGAAAGAGCCCCGTGAGCAGCAGGCCCAGCAGGGGGAGGAGCACCACCGTCAGGCCGAAGTACTGCCGGGCCCGCTCCTGGTCCCCGGAGCCCATGGAGAGGGTGTAGGAGACGGCGCCCCCCATCCCCGCCCCGGTGCCCACCGCTTGGAGAAAGGCGGTGAGGGGAAAGGCGATGTTGATGGCGGCCAGGGCCTGGTCCCCCAGGGCGTGGCCCACGAAGAAGCCGTCGGTGACGGCGTACACCCCCGAGAGGGCAAAGGCCAGCATGGAGGGGAGGACGCTGCGGTAAAATTCCTTCCGAAGGTTCACAGGCCGGCCACCTCCCGGAACAGGCGGTTATAGAGGGCGGTGGTCTCCAGGAGGTCCCGGCTGCGTTCCGGCCCCATGGACTGCCACACCTGCCGCTCCTTGTCCTGGAGGGCCTCCGCCAGCGCCCCCAGGCGGGCCTGTCCCGTCTCGGTGAGGGCGATGCGCTTGTTCCGCCGGTCCCGTGGGTCGCTCTCCAGGGCCACCCAGTCCAGCCGGGTGAAGCGCTCCAGGATGGAGTTCACTGTCTGCTTGGGCAGGAGCCACTGCCGGCAGATGTCCTTCTGGGTGCAGGGGGCATCCGCCTCCCTGGTCAGGGAGAGCATCACCAGCAGCTCATTGTAGGAGAGCCCCTGGGCCTTGGCCCACTCGCTGTAGAGGGCGGTGTTTTCCCGCCACAGGGCGTCGTAGGCCAGAATTTGTGTCAAAATCTCGTCCATAGTTCCTCCCCCGGGGAGCGGCTCCCCGGTCCTTTCTCATAGTCCGAAAACGGACCAATGATACCACAGGGGAGGAGGGCCTGTCAAGAGGGGCCGGAAAGAAAAAAGGGGCCGCCTGAACACAGGCGGCCCCTTCGGGGTTCAGCTCTTCTCATAGGCCAGCCGGGGATAGGGGTCCTCCTCCACATAGATGGTCCCGCAGTGGACGAAGCCCAGCTTGCCCAGGAGGCTCTGGAGGACCCGGTTGTCCCCATGGGTGTCCACCCGGAGGTGGCCGCACTGGCGGTAGGCCCAGTCCAGGCAGAAGGCGCCGGTGCCCCGGACCGAGCCGTCCCCCGCCAGGCGGTGGACCACGCCGTAGGGGCTGGGGTCCTGCCAGGCCCCGTCCTCGATGCGCCGGTAGGTGGGCTCGATGTCCGGGCCCATGGCAAAGAAGAAGGTCCCCACGATCCGGTCCCCCTGGACGCAGAGGTAGCTGTTCCCCTGGGCGATGTCCCGGCGGAGCAGGTCCTCCGGCGGCCAGCGGGTGGGCCCCCACTGGTTGGGGTTCCCGTGCTCCGCCATAAACCGCCGGGCGTGTTCATACAGCGCCATCATGCGGGCAAGGTCCCGTGCTTCGGCGTGCCGGATGTCCATGCGCCGTCCCTCCCATCAGGTCTGATCTGTCCGGTCCATTGTAGCACAGGGACGAAGGGGCCGCAAGGGAGACGGGCGGCAGAGGGGAAACCGCCGGGGACGGCTTGAGTTTTCCCGGGGAAAATGGTAGAATATCATGAAACACTATTTTTCCACGGGAGGACCCTTCTTCATGCAGAACACCACACGGATCGATCCCGCCGACATCGCCCGGCAGCGGGACTTCTGCGCCCAGATCCGGGAGCGGAACGCCGCCCTGCCCGCGCCCCCCCTGGCCTTTGTGGACACCTACGGGTGCCAGCAGAACGAGGCCGACTCCGAGCGCATCCGGGGCTTCCTCAGCGAGATGGGCTACGGCTTTACCAAAGAGGAGGCCCAGGCCGACGTCATCGTCATCAATACCTGCGCCATCCGGGAGCACGCCGAGCAGCGGGTGCTGGGCAACGTGGGGGCCCTGGTCCACGAGAAAAAGGCCCACCCCGGCCAGATCCTCTGCCTGTGCGGCTGCATGGTGCAGGAGCCCCACAACGTGGAGAAGCTCCGGCAGTCCTTCCGCCACGTGGACCTGGTCTTCGGCCCCCACGCCCTCTGGCGGTTCCCGGAGCTCCTCTGGCGGGTCCTCACCCGCCGGGGCCGCATCTTCGACACCCCCGACGAGGCCGGCTCCATCGCCGAGGGCCTCCCCGTCCGGCGGGAGGGCACCGTCAAGGCCTGGGTCTCCATCATGTATGGCTGCAACAACTTCTGCTCCTACTGCATCGTCCCCTATGTCCGGGGCCGGGAGCGGTCCCGGCGGCCCGAGGACATTCTCTCCGAGGTCCGGGAGCTCTCCCAGGCCGGATATAGGGACATCACCCTCCTGGGCCAGAACGTCAACTCCTACGGCAAGGACCTGGGGCTGCCGGGGGTGGACTTCGCCTGGCTCCTGGAGCAGGTCAACGCCGTGCCTGGGGACTTCCTCATCCGCTTCATGACCAGCCACCCCAAGGACGCCTCGGAGCGGCTCTTCGACACCATGGCCGCCTGTGAAAAGGTGGCCCCCCACCTCCACCTGCCCTTCCAGGCGGGCAACGACCGGGTCCTCCGGGCCATGCACCGGGGCTACACCCGGGAGCACTACCTGGAGCTCATCCGGTCCCTGCGGGCGCGCATCCCGGACATCGTCCTCACCAGCGACGTCATCGTGGGCTTCCCCGGGGAGACCACGGAGGAGTTCGAGGACACCCTGAAGGTGCTGGAGGAGGTGGAGTTCGACGCCCTCTTTACCTTTATCTACTCCCCCCGGAAGGGGACTCCGGCGGCGGAGCTCCCCGACCCCCTCTCCAAGGAGGAGAAGGCCGCCAACTTCCAGCGGCTGGTGGACCTCCAGAACGCCATCTCCGCCAGAAAGCAGGCCGCCTATGTGGGAAAGACCATGCGCTGCCTGGTGGATGTCCTCAGCGAGGACCCCCGGCACAACCTCAACGCCCGCACCGCCGGGGGGCGGCTGGTCCACTTCTCCGGGGACGAGGCCCTGCTGGGACAGTTCGTGGACCTGAAGATCACGGACGCCTCCACCTGGGCCCTCTTTGGGGAGCTGGCGTAGGAGGTCCCCCAACCTATAGAAAAGGAGAACAAAGCCATGCCCGGCGAGACCACCCCCATGATGAAGCAGTATCTCCAGATGAAGGCCGAGCACCCGGACTGCATCCTGATGTTCCGGCTGGGGGACTTCTATGAGATGTTCAACGAGGACGCCAAGCTGGCGTCCCAGGAGCTGGACCTCACCCTCACCACCCGGGACCGGAACAAGCCCAAGGAGGAGCGCACCCCCATGTGCGGGGTGCCCTACCACTCGGTGGAGGCGTACATCGCCCGGCTGATCGCCAAGGGGTACAAGGTGGCGATCTGCGAGCAGATGGAGGACCCCGCCACCGCCAAGGGGCTGGT
>DWWJ01000190.1 GCA_019119795.1 Candidatus Intestinimonas pullistercoris | reverse complement strand
GGCTACGGCAACTGCCTGGGCTACTCCAGCACCTTCCAGCTCCTGATGGACCTGTGCGGCGTGGAGTGCGTCACCGTGGTGGGGGCGGCCTATGGCTCCCGGGAGGACCACGCCTGGAATATGGTGCGGTTAGACGGGGAATGGTACTGCGTGGATGTGACCTGGGACGACCCCAGCAGCTGGGAGGATGTGCCCGCAAACATGTGGGACAGGACCCACCACCGCTATTTCAACGTCACCAGTGACCGGATGCGGGAGACCGACCACCAATGGGAGTACCTGTATGTGCCGGAGGCCACCGCCACCGCTTACCACTGGGATGGGAACAGCCCCCTGCCGGGATAACACACAGAAAAAAGGAGCGTGAAGCGCCATGCGCGTCATCACAGGAACGGCCCGTGGCCGGAAGCTCAAGGAGCTCTCTGGTCTGGAGACCCGGCCCACCACCGACAAGGTGAAGGAATCTCTCTTCAACATCATCCAGTTCGACATCGAGGGCCGCCGGGTGCTGGACCTTTTCGGCGGCACCGGCCAGCTGGGCATCGAGTGCCTGAGCCGGGGGGCGGCCTCCTGCACCTTTGTGGACATCCGGAAGGAGGCCGCCGCCCTCATCCGGGAGAATGTGGCCCTGTGCGGCTTTCAGGACCGCTCCCGGGTGGTCCAGGGGGACTACCTGGCCTTCCTCACCGGCTGCCGGGAAAAATTCGACCTCATCCTGATGGACCCGCCCTACGCCAGCGAAATGCTGGAAAAAGCCCTGACATCCGCGGCGGGAATTGACATCCTGTCGGAAAATGGTATAATGGTCTGCGAAAGTGCCGCAGAGAAGGTCCTGCCGGAGCTCCCGGAGCCCTATCGGAAGGGGCGGGACTACCGCTACGGCAAGATCAAGCTCACGGTATATCACAGGGGCCTCTGAGAGGCCCCTGCGCGAGGAGAGACCAGCCATGAAGACCGCCATCTACCCCGGCAGCTTTGACCCCATCACCCTGGGGCACCTGAACATCATCAAGCGGGCCGCTCGGTGCTTTGACAAGCTCATCGTCTGCGTGATGGTGAATTCCCAGAAAAACGGCCTGTTCACGCCGGAGGAGCGGGTGGAGCTGATCCGCAAGGTGGTTTCCCAGCTCCCCAATGTGGAGGTGGACGCCTCCTCTGTCCTGCTGGCGGAGTACGCCCGGCAGCGGCGGGCCCGGGTCATCGTCAAGGGCCTGCGGGCCGTCTCGGATTTTGAGAGCGAGGTCCAGATGGCGGTGGTCAACCGAAAGCTCAACCCCAATGTGGACACCATGTTCCTCCCCTCCAACGAGAAGTACACCTATCTCAGCTCCACTGTGGTGAAGGAGATGGTGCGCTACGGGGTGGAGCTGTCAGATTTTATCCCCAGAGAGATTATTGAGGATGTCAAGCGGAAGACGGTCCAGAAACAAAGACCGGAAGAAAACGGGAGGGACAGTTGATGGCGACTGGCGTGGAAGAATTGGTGGAGATGCTCTTCTCCATGATCGACGAGGCGAAGAGCGTGCCCCTGAGCAGCGAAAAGTGTATCATTGAGCGGGACAAGGCTCTGGATCTCCTGGACGACATCAAGGCCCAGTTCCCCATGGAGCTGGGGGAGGCCAAGAAGCTCCTGGCGGCCCGGACGGACTATATCGCCTCGGCCAAGCGGGAGGCGGAGCTCATCCGCAAGCAGGCCGAGGAGAAGGCCCGGCAGATGCTGGCCGAGGACGAGCTCACCGCCCAGGCCCGGCAGAAGGCCAATGAGATGCTGAAGGTGGCAGAGGAGCGCAGCCGGGAGCTGCGCCGGGCCGCCAATGAATACTGCGAGGATGCCCTCCGGCGCACAGAAGAGGCCGTCAGCGAGGCCTACGACGAGATCAAGCGCTCCCGGGCGCGGTTCCGGGCGGCGGCGGCCGGCGTGCAGCCGGCCTCTGGGACTGGAAGCTCCGGGGGAGCCCAGGCCGGCCGGGCCGTCTACGACGCCGAGGCCGACAGCTAAACGAGAAAAAGAACACGGCAGCCGGCGGACCCTATGGGTCCGCCGGCTGTTTTACATCCTGCGGCGGGGCTCCGAGGCGAGAGAGAAAAAAGTTATCCACCGAATGTGTACAAAATATGCTGAAAATTTTTTGAAACATCGCAGATGTAGTATTTTTTCAGATAAGACCCAGAAAATGGACTGTTACCATTTGTCATCGAACGAAATAGAACAAATGTTTTAGTGATGAAATTTCGGCACTTTCCCGCGAAAATTCCGGTATTTTTGCAGAAAAAATAGGGAACAAACCCTTGCAATTTTATGACAAAACGATTATACTGGAAACACTGGTGGAGTAAAATGGAGCGAAGTAGAGCAAAAGGGAGCTAAAGTGGAGGGAGGGGGACAGCGTGGGCAGCGTCACAGGGACCTATGAGCACAGTGTTGACGCCAAGGGCCGGCTGTTCATTCCCGCCAAGCTCCGGGAGGAGCTGGGCGACACCTTCTATCTGGCCATGGGGGTGGACACCTGCCTGGCCATCTACCCCCAGGAGAGCTGGGACCGCTTCACGGCCAAATTCGCTTCCCTCCCCGTCAGCAAATCCAAGGCCATGCGCTCCCTCTTTGCCAACGCGGTGAAATGCGTGCCGGACAGCCAGGGGCGTATCGTCATTCCCCAGCGCCTGCGGACGTACGCCGACCTGGGGAAGGACGTGGTCATCATCGGCGTGCACGACCGGGCGGAGATCTGGAGCGCGGAGCGCTGGAGCGCCGAGGAGGAGGAAATGACGCCCGAGAAGATGGCGGCGCTCATGGACTCCCTGGAGCTGTGATCACAGGAGGCGCGGCATGGAATACACCCACAGACCTGTGCTCCTCCGGGAGTGCCTGGAGGGGCTGGCCATCCGCCCGGAGGGGACCTACCTGGACGGGACCCTGGGCCGGGCGGGCCACGCCCGGGAGATTGCGGCCCGGCTCACCACCGGGAGGCTCTTTTGCATTGACCGGGACCAGGCGGCCCTGGACGCGGCTCAGGAGCGTCTGGCGGGCCATCTGGACAAGGTGACCCTGATCCACGGAAACTTTGGGGATCTGGCCCAGCTTCTGGACAGCCGGGGCCTCACCGGGCTGGACGGGATGCTCTTTGATCTGGGGGTCTCCTCCCCCCAGCTGGATGACCGCTCCCGGGGCTTTTCCTACCGGCTGGACGCCCCACTGGATATGCGGATGGACCGCTCGGAGGCCCTCACCGCCCACACGGTGGTGAACCAGTGGCCCCAGGAGGAGCTGCGGCGCATCCTGTGGCAGTACGGCGAGGAGCGGTATGCCCCCCAGATCGCCGCCGCCATCGTGCGCAGCCGGGCCGTCCGGCCCATCGAGACCACCCTGGAGCTGGTGGAGGTCATCAAGGGGGCCATGCCGGCCCAGGCCCTGCGGGAGAAGCAGCATCCCGCCAAGCGGAGCTTTCAGGCCATCCGCATCGCCGTCAATGACGAGCTGGGGGCGGTGGACCGGATGCTCCAGGCGGCAGTGCCCCGGCTGGCGCCGGGAGGGAGGCTGTGCGTCATCTCCTTCCACTCCCTGGAGGACCGCCTGGTGAAAAATGCCCTGGCGGAATGGGCCAGGGGCTGCACCTGCCCGCCGGACTTTCCGGTGTGTGTATGCGGAAAGAAGCCGGCGGTGAAGCTGGTCCCCCGCAAGCCCATCCTGCCCACAGAAGAAGAGATCGCGGAGAACCCCCGGGCCCGCAGCGCCAAGCTGCGGGTGGCGGAAAAGCTGCCCTGAGGGCGGCCGGGCGCTCCGCTTGCTGTTGAGATACGAAAGAGATCGGAGGGAACCCCATGGCGAGCGCCGCGGCCAGGAAAAGAAGCAGATATGCCCAGACGACCCATAGTGTCTATGGGAACCTGGCCTACGCGCCGGGACTGGAGCGGGTCCCCCAGCGGGGCGGCTCCGAGGTCCTGCGGCCCCGGCCCAAGAGCCGGCCAAAAGAGCGGACCCTGGTCCGGCCGAAGGTACAGGTCCGGGAGGCGGGGCAGGTCTCCGTCTTCGCGGTGGTGGGTTTCCTGGCGGTGGGGATCTTCGCGGTGCTGCTGATGCTGGGGAGCATCCAGCTCACCATGGTCAGCGACGAGGTGATCTCCCTGCGGGAGCAGCTTTCCGACCTCCAGACCGAGGAGGCCAAGCTGATGGCCCAGTATGAGCTGGCCTACGACCTGAGCGCCATTGAGGAGACGGTCACCTCCAACGGCAGCATGGTCAAGCCCCAGGCGGGCCAGATCTATAGCCTGGACCTCTCTGAGGAAGACAGCGTCGTCCACTACGACCAGGAGAGCGCCGCCGAGGCGGCGGGAGGTCTCCTGGACGCCATTGGGGAATTTGTGGATGGCGTGCTGTCATATTTCCGCTGAGCACGCGCATAGATTCCTATGGAGCACACAGGATAGAGAGAACGAGAGGGCGTAAGAAAAGATACTTTTCTTACGCCCTCACTATCACCCGCCCGGGTCGGGCATGTTGACGAGTTTCAAACAGGTCTCAGGTTCCGGAGACAAAAAGGAGAACAGCATGGCCCAGAAAGAGCGCAAGACCAATGCCGGCGGCGACGGCCGGCAGAACCGTACCATCCTGGGAAGGACCATCTGCCTGATGGCCGTTTTCGGGGTGGTGGCCTTCATCCCCCTGCTGTGGAAGCTCTGGCAGATCCAGATCGTGCAGGGAGATTACTACCAGGAGCAGGCCATCGACCAGCAGACCCGCGACATGCTGGTGACCGCCCCCCGGGGCTCCATCTACGACAGCCAGGGCAACCTCCTGGCCGTCTCCACTTCGGTGCAGAATGTGGTCATCTCCCCCAAGGACATCGCCTCTGCCGCCCAGAGCAAAAAGGAGTCCGGCGAGGAGAAGGTCGCCGCCGGAGAGACCCCCAACGCCGCTGAGACCGCCGCCATGAACGGGACCTATCAGGGGTTCCTCGCAGAGCGTCTGGCGGAGATCCTGGGCCTGGAGGAGGAGAGCATCCTCAAGCGGATGAACAACACCGCATCTCAGTATGAGGTCCTGAAGTGGCGGGTGGAGGATGAAGTCTCGGACGCCGTCCGGGAATTTCAGGAGGAGTACGGCCTCTACCCTGGGGTCTATCTGATGCCGGATACCAAGCGGGTCTACCCCTACGGCTCTCTGGCGGCCCAGGTCATCGGCTGGGTCAACACCAACACCAATATGGGCGCCTTCGGCGTGGAGGCCAAGTTCGAGGATAAGCTGGCCGGCAGCCCCGGCCGGGTGGTCACCGCCAAAAACGCCCGGGGCGAGGAGATGCTCTCCAGCTATGAGAGCTATATCGACGGGGAGCCGGGGATGAACGTCCAGCTCACCATCGACGCCACCATCCAGAGCTACTGCGAGCGGACCCTGGCCGAGGGCATCAGCTCTTATGAGGCCCGGAAGGGGGGCTTCTGCATCGTCATGGACCCCGACACCGGGGCCATCCTGGCCATGGCCTCCTCGCCCAACTACGACCTCAACGACCCCCGGACCATCAGTGACCCCGTCCTCTCGGCCTATCTGGAGCAGGTCCAGGCCGACCCAAACAGCAGCGAGGACGCCTACCTGGAGGCCCTGGAGGCCGCCCAGTACCAGCAGTGGACCAACCGGACCATCACGGATACCTATGAGCCCGGCTCCACCTTCAAGGTCATGGTGCTGGCCGCCGCCCTGGAGGAGGGCGTGGTGAACGAGAACTCCACCTTCTACTGCCCGGGCTACAAGGTGGTGGCCGACTGGACCATCAACTGCCACAAGCACAGCGGCCATGGGGAGCAGAACCTGGCCGAGGCCCTGTCCAACTCCTGTAACCCGGCCTTCATCGAGATCGGCCAGGCGCTGGGGGCGGAGCGGTTTTATGAATACCTGAAGGACTTCGGCATCATCGGCAAGACCGGCATCGACCTCCAGGGGGAGACCGACAACACCAACCTGGTCTGGAGCCAGGAGTATTTCACCGGCCCCTACGGCGATGCCTCCCTGGCCACTGCCTCCTTCGGCCAGACCTTCCGCCTGACCCCCATCCAGCTCATCACCGCGGCCAGCGCCGCCGTCAACGGCGGCCACCTGATGCAGCCCTATGTCATCAAGGCCTTCACCGACCAGGACGGCAACGTGGTGGAGCAGACCGAGCCCACCGAGCTCCGGCAGGTCATCAGCGAACAGACCTCGGAGCGGGTCCGGGACATGATGTTCAGCGTGGTGGACAGCGGCAGCGGAACCAATGCCCGGGTAGAGGGCTACCGCATCGGGGGCAAGACCGGCACCTCGGAAAAGCGGGACGAGGACACTGGGGACCTCATCGTCTCCTTCTTGGGGGTCGCCCCTGCCGATGACCCCCAGATCGTCATTCTCCTGGCCTTTGACAGCCCCACGCCAGTGACGCCGGGGGCCAACTATACCTCCCGGGGCTTTTACATCGGCGGCGGCGCCATGGCCGCCCTCTCCGCCGGTCCCCTGATCGCGGATATCCTGGACTATCTGGGTGTGGAAAAGGTCTATACCGACTCGGCCTATGCCGATGTCATGGTGCCCCAGACCGTGGGGCTGAGTCTGGCCGACGCCCAGAAGCTGCTCCAGTCCAAGGGCCTGAGCTACCGGGTGGTGGGAGACGGCACCGCCGTCACCGACCAGCTGCCCTCCTATGGAGTCTCCATCCCAGGCAACAGCGAGGTGGTCCTCTATCTGGGGGAGGAGAAGCCCACAGAACAGGTGGAGGTCCCCGACCTCACCCGCCTGACCCTCAGCGCGGTGGAGAAGGCCCTCGCGGAGCGGAACCTCTACCTCCGGCCCACAGGGTCCACCTCTTACTCGGATGCCACCATCTCGGTGAGCCAGTCCATCGAGGCCGGCACCATGGTGGCCCCGGGGACGGTGATCGAGGTCCAGTTCATGGACACCTCCATCCAGGACTACGCGGAAAACGACGCCATTTCATCCATTCAGTAACGGGGCCGGGGGGATACCCCCCAGCCGCCATCGGGAGGAGATCATGAGGTTAGACCAACTGCTCCAGGGCGTGGCCCTGACCCGGCAGGACCTGGACGGGGACACCGAGATCGGCGGCATCAGCTACGACACCCGGACCCTGTCCTCTGGGGACCTCTTCGCGGCCCTGCCCGGCTACAAGACCGATGGACAGCGGTTCATCCAGGAGGCCCTGGACAAGGGGGCGGCGGCGGTGCTCTGCCGGGAGGCCCCGGACGTTCCTGGGCCCTGGCTGGTGGCCCCTGACCCCCGGGAGGCCCTGGCGGGCATCGCCGCCAACTGGTACGGCCGCCCGGCGGAGGGCCTCACCTGCGTGGCCGTCACCGGCACCAACGGCAAGACCACCACCACCTACCTCCTCAAAGCGGTGCTGGAGGGGGCCCTGGGGGCCAAGGTGGGGCTCATCGGCACCAACCAGAACCTGATTGGAAATCAAGCCTTTCCGGCCCAGCGGACCACCCCGGAGTCGGTGGAGCTCCAGGCCCTGCTGCGGGACATGGCCGACGCCGGCTGCACCCATGTGGTGATGGAGGCATCCTCTATTGCCCTGGTCCTCCGCCGGACGGCGGGCATCCGCTTCGCCGCCGGGATCTTCACCAACCTCACCGAGGACCACCTGGACTTCCACGGCACCATGGAGGCCTACCGGGCCGCCAAGGGGCTCCTGTTCCAGCAGACCGACCTGGCCGTCCTCAACCTGGACGACGAGGCCGGGCGGTATTACGCCGAGACCGTCCCCTGTCCCGTCTTCACCTACTCCGAGCGGAAGGACGAGGCCGACCTAGTGGCCAAGAACATCCGCCTCTTTCCCAGCCATGTGGAGTTCGAGGCGGTGGCCCGGGGGCTCATCGGCCGGATGTTCCTGCCCATTCCGGGGGGGTTCACCATCTACAACGCCCTGGGGGTCATCGCCTGCGCCCTGAACCTGGGGGCGGAGCTGCCGGCCATCGCCGCCGCCCTCCGCTCCGCCCAGGGGGTCAAGGGGCGGGTGGAAGTGGTCCCCGTTCCGGCGGCCTACACCGTCCTCATCGACTACGCCCACACCCCCGACGCCCTGGAGAACATCCTCACCACCGTCCGGGACCTCACCGACCGGAGGGTGATCTGCCTCTTTGGCTGCGGCGGGGACCGGGACCGGAGCAAGCGCCCCCTGATGGGGTCCATCGCCGCCTCCCTGGCCGACCTGGTGGTGGTCACCTCGGATAACCCCCGCACCGAGGACCCCCAGGCCATCATCGACGAGATCCTGGCGGGACTGGAGGGGACCCGGACTCCGGTGGTGGTGGAGCCCGACCGGCCCGCCGCCATCCGGCTGGCCCTCTCCCGGGCTGGGACGGGGGACGTGGTCCTCCTGGCCGGAAAGGGCCACGAGACCTACCAGGAGGTGGGGGAGGAGCGCCTTCCCCTGGACGAGCGGGAAGTGGTGGCCGACTACTTTGCCAGACGGAAGGGCTCCTGAGCCGTGAAATTCTCCCTTTTTTGGCTTTCCCTCTGCCCGGCGATATGATATAATCCCCCGTTGGGTCTACCCAGGAGGTTGAAAATATGAGAATTGTGATCGCCGCGCTTTTTTCCTTTGTCATTTCGGCCGTGGCCGGAAAGCTGCTCATCCCCGTCCTGCGCCGGATGAAGGCGGGACAGTCCATCAAGGAGGACGGCCCCACCTGGCACATGTCCAAGCAGGGCACCCCCACCATGGGCGGGCTGATGTTCATTTTCGGCATCCTCACCACCCTGGTGGTCATCGGCGCCCCGGACATCCTGGCCGGGGACTACCGGGCCGTCTTTATCTTCCTCTTCGCACTGGTCTTCGGGGTGATCGGCTACATTGACGACTACGAGAAGGTGAAAAAGCACGAGAACACCGGCCTCACTGCGGGGCCCAAGTTCCTGCTCCAGCTGGCCGCCGCCATCGCCTTTACCACCCTGCTGCGGCACTTCGGCTATCTGGCCCCCCATCTCTATGTGCCCTTCTTCAACGTGACCATCGAGCTGCCATGGGTGGTCTATATGGTCTTTGCCGCCTTCGTCATGGTGGGCACGGTGAATGCCGTCAACATCACTGACGGAGTGGATGGCCTCTCCTCCAGCGTCACCCTGCCGGTGGCCGCCTTTTTTGCCTTGGCGGCCTGGTGCTGGCAGCTCCTGGACCTGGGCGTCTTTGCCGGGGCCCTGTTCGGAGGGCTGTGCGCCTTTCTCCTCTACAACCACTACCCCGCCAAGGTCTTCATGGGGGACACCGGCTCCCTCTTCCTGGGGGGCGCGGTGTGCGGGCTGGCCTTCGCCTTTGATATGCCCCTGATTTTGATCCTGGTGGGCATCGTCTACATCGCGGAGACCCTCTCCGACATCATCCAGGTGGTCTATTTCAAGGCCACCCACGGTAAACGCATCTTCAAAATGGCCCCTCTCCACCACCACTTCGAGATGTGCGGCTGGAGCGAGAAGAAGGTGGTGGGGGTCTTCACCCTGGTCTCACTGCTCTTTTGCGCCCTGGCCTTCGTGGGCATCCTGGGGCGGTACGGCTTTCTGATGACAAATATCCCCGGGTGAGACCCGGCAGACTCCAGGAAAGGCAGGGAAACCAATGGCCCATAAGCTCAAGCGCGATCTCACCATGGAAGAACAGCTCTCCCGCGGGCCCATGGACCTGCCCTTTCTGATGCTGGTGGTGCTCCTCACCGGCATCGGGGTCATCATGATGTTCTCGGCGTCCTATGCCGACGCCCTTTATAACCAGGGGAACCCCACCTACTATTTCATGCGCCAGGCCCTCTTTGCCGTGGCGGGGCTGGCCATCATGTATGTGGTCTCCAAGACCAACTACCAGCACCTGCGCTGGATGTCGGTGCTGGTCCTGGGGGGCTCCATCGTTCTGCTGGTGCTGGTAAAGGTCCCCGGCATCGGCGCCAGCGGCGGCGGCGCCGACCGCTGGATCAGGGCCATCGGCCCCCTGCCCCGGTGGCAGCCCTCCGAGGCCGCCAAGCTGGGCATCATCCTCTATTTCTCCGCCCGGCTCTCCAAGCGGAGCACAGAGAAAAAGCGGAAGTTCGACCGGCACAAGTTCTCCGGCCGCCTGCTGGAGTTCCTGGACCACATCGGCTTTCTGGAGCTGGTGCCCTACGGCGCCATTTTGCTGGTCATCGCCGGGCTGCTGCTATGGGAGCCCCACCTGTCGGCCACCATCCTCATGCTGGCCATCGGGGCCTCCATCCTCTTCGCAGCCGGCATCAAGCTGGGCTGGTTCGCCGCAGGGGGGACCCTGATGGTGGCTGCCCTGTGGGTGGTGGCCAACGCCACCGACTACATGGCCGACCGCCTGGCCATCTGGCAGAATCCCATGTCCGACCCCCGGGGCGACGGCTACCAGATCCTCCAATCCCTCTACGCCATCGGCTCCGGCGGGCTGCTGGGGGTGGGCCTGGGGAACTCCCGGCAGAAATACCTCTGGCTGCCGGAGCTCCAGAACGACTACGTCTTCCCCATCGTCTGCGAGGAGCTGGGCTTCATCGGAGCGGCCATGATCCTCATTCTCTTCGCCCTCCTCATCATTCGGGGCTACTGGCTGGCCATCCACGCCCGGGACCGCTTCGGCGCCCTCCTCATCGTGGGCATCACCACCCAGGTGGCGGTCCAGGTCTTCCTGAACATCGGCGTGGTCACCAACCTCCTGCCCCCCACCGGCATCTCCCTGCCCTTCTTCAGCTACGGCGGCACCGCCCTCATCATCCAGCTGGTGGAGATGGGCATCATACTGGGGGTATCCCGACAGATCCCGGCCCCAAAGGCCGGATAGAGAAGGTGTTCTCTTGAAGCTGCTCTTTACCTGCGGCGGGACCGCAGGCCATATCAACCCGGCCATCGCCCTGGCCCGGCTCTTTCAGTTCCGGCACCAGGACTGCCAGGTCCTCTTCGCCGGGGCGGACAACGGCATGGAGCGCACCCTGGTGCCCCATGAGGGCTATGAGCTGCGCACGGTCCACGTCAACACCATCCACCGGGCCTGGAAGTGGAAGGACATCAAGCACAATGTCATGACGGTGCTGACCCTCCCGATGGCCCGGCGGCAGGCCAGGGCCATCCTGGACGACTTTCAGCCCGACCTGGTGGTGGGCACCGGGGGCTACGCCTCCTACCCCGTGGTGAAGGAGGCCGCCCGGCGGGGCATCCCCACCGCCATCCACGAGTCCAACGCCGTCCCGGGGCTCACCACCAAGCTCCTGGCCAAGGCGGCGGACCGGGTGATGGTGGGCTTTGAGGACTCCCGGCAGCACTATCCCCACCCGGACCGGGTGGTGGTCACCGGCACCCCGGTGCGCCGGGACTTCTTCGACCACACCCGGAAGGAGGCACGGCAGGCCCTGGGCTTCACGGATGACCGGCCGGTGGTGCTCTCCTATTGGGGGAGCCTGGGGGCCGAGGTCATGAACCGCTATATGGCCGATTTTCTCCAGGCTGAGGCGGAGGAGGGGTGCCCCTTCCACCACATCCACGGCGCGGGCCGGAACTACACCTGGCTCACCGGGGAGCTCAAGGCCCGGGGTGTGGACCTGGGAGAGGGGGCGGAGGTCCGGGAGTATATCTACGACATGCCCCTGGTGATGGCGGCCGCCGACCTGGTGGTCTGCCGGGCGGGGGCATCTACCATCTCGGAGCTCACGGCCATCGCCAAGCCCTGTATCCTGGTGCCCTCCCCCAATGTCACCAACAACCACCAGGAGAAGAACGCCCGGGTGCTGGAGCAGCACGGCGCGGCGGTGGTCCTTTTGGAGCCGGAGTGCGACGGAAGGAGCCTCTACGCCCAGGTGAAGGAGCTCCTCTCCGACCGGGAGCGGCTCTCCCAGATGGCCCGGAACCTCTCCGCCCTCTCGGTTACTGACGCCGCTGAAGAGATCTACCAGACCCTGCTGGCCCTGCTCCGGTAGGGCCGGGGAGACTGTCACACTGCCCGCCCTCCGCATAGGATGGCCTGAGACCATGAAACGCGGAGGGTGGACAGAAATGAATGCGTATATCATTGAAGGCGGCAGGCCGCTGTATGGGACAGCCAGGGTCCACGGGGCCAAGAACAGCGTGCTGCCCATCCTGGCGGCCACAGTGCTCTGCCAGGGGACCAGCGTGATACATAACTGCCCGGACCTCTCGGATGTCCGGGCCTCTCTCGCCATTTTGGAGCACCTGGGCTGCAAGGTGGCCAGGGCCGGGGACACCATCACCGTGGACGCCTCGGTGGTCACCGGCAACGACGTGCCCGACCGGCTCATGCGGGAGATGCGCTCCTCGGTGATCTTCCTGGGGGCCATCCTGGCCCGGACTGGGGCGGCCGAGCTGAGCATGCCCGGCGGCTGCGAGCTGGGGCCCCGGCCCATCGACCTCCACCTCTCGGCCATCCGGGCCCTGGGGGCGGAGATCCGGGAGGAGGGAGGCGCCCTCCACTGCTCGATCCCCGGCGGACGCCTCCAGGGCTGTGAGTACGCCCTGGCCCTCCCCAGTGTGGGGGCCACGGAGAACGCCATGCTCTGCGCCTGCGGGGCGGAGGGGACCACCGTCATCACCAACGCTGCCCGGGAGCCGGAGATCGTGGACCTCCAGACCTTCCTCCGGGCCGCCGGGGCCGACGTCCGGGGGGCGGGGAGCTCGGTGGTCACAGTCCGGGGGGTGGGGGGACTCCACGGCGGAGAGCACACTGTCCTGCCTGACCGCATCGTGGCGGCCACCCTTCTCAGCGCGGCGGCCTCCGCCGGAGGGGAGGTGGAGCTGCTGGACACCGATTACCGGCAGCTCTCCACCGTCACGGCAGTGCTGGCCGAGGCGGGCTGCCGGGTCCGTAGCGGCCCCGACCGGGTGACCCTCCGCCGGGACCAGCCCCTGAAGGGGGTCCGGCCCATCCGCACGGCGCCCTATCCCGGCTTCCCAACCGACGCCCAGCCCCCGGTGATGGCCGCTCTGGCCAAGGGGACGGGGACCACCGTCTTTGTGGAGAACATGTTCGAGAGCCGCTACCGCCACGTAGACGAGCTCTGCCGCATGGGGGCCGATATCCGGGTGGAGGGCCGGGTGGCGGTGGTCTGCGGGGTGGAGCGCCTCCACGGCGCCGGACTCCGGGCCGCCGACCTGCGGGGGGGCGCCGCCCTGGTGGTGGCCGCCCTGGGGGCGGAGGGCCGCAGCGAGCTCACGGGCCTGGACCACATCGACCGGGGCTACCAGGAGCTGGAGGCCACCCTGCGGAGCCTGGGGGCGGACATCACCCGGACCGGGGGGCCTTTACAGAACTTGTAAGGATTTCTTAACGATTTCTTGGCCTTCCTGTGGTACACTAAACAGGTTACGAAAGAAAGATGACATTCCGGAGGCAGAGCCATGGCATCCAGGCGCTCCAACAAGAGAAAACGGCGCAGGCGGGGACGCTTTGGCTTCCTCTATAAGCTCCTGTCCCTGGTCATCATCCTGGTGGTGGTGGCCGCCGGGTGCGTGGTCTTTTTCCGGGTGGAGGAGATCACGGTGGACGGAGAGAGCAAGTACACCGCGGAAGAGATCATCGCGGCCTCCGGCGTGGAGCAGGGAGACAATCTCTTCCTGATCAACCGGGCCGGGACGGCCCAAAAGATCTATACGGCCCTCCCCTATGTGGACGACGTGAGCATCCGGCCCGCCCTGCCGGATGGACTGGTCATCCACATCACGGAGCGCATCCCTACTGCCGTGATCCAGGGCGGGGAGGGCTGGTGGATCATAGACAAAAAGGGCATGATCGTGGAGGCCGTCTCCTCCGGGACCCAGGAGGGGCTGGCCAGGGTCACGGGGCTCACCGCCCTGCTCCCCGCCGTGGGGACCAAGGTGGCGGTGGAGGACGCCGAGACCTTTCGTCTGGAGAGCCTGCTGGAGCTTCTGACCGCCATGGAGGAGTGGAACATGGTGGGAAAGGTGTCGGAGATCGACCTGAGCTCCTCCGCCAACCTGCTGATGGACTACGATGGGCGGTTCACGGTCCGCATCCCCATGAGCGCCGATTTTTCCCGAAAGCTACGGGCCTTGGATGCGGTCCTGCAGGAGCTCCAGCCCAATGAGAGCGGTACCATTGACCTCACCCGGGAGGACGAGGTCCGGGTGATCCCGGATTATGGCGGAAATTGACAAGGAAAGTTTCCTGAAAGTTTTCTGAAACTATTGACCTTACCCGAAAAGAGCGATACAATACTGTATATTGGTATGTATTTTTACAGCGACACGAGCGATAGTTGTTTACATAGGAGGAACGGGCATGGCATTTGGATTGGATACAGGGCCGGACAGCGTCGTCACCATTAAGGTCATCGGCGTGGGCGGCGGCGGCAGCAACGTGGTCAACCGCATGGTGCGCTCCGGTGTGCAGGGCGTGGATTTTATCGCAGTCAATACGGACAAGCAGGCGCTCTCTACGTCCAGCGCCACCTTCAAGATCCAGATCGGAGAAAAGCTCACCGGGGGACAGGGCGCGGGCTCCAATCCCGATGTGGGCCGGAAGTCCGCGGAGGAGAGCCGGGGTCAGATCGCCAAGGCCCTGGAGGATGCCGACATGGTCTTTATCACCGCCGGCATGGGCGGCGGCACCGGCACCGGCGCGGCTCCCATCGTGGCCGACATTGCCAAGGAGGCCGGGGTCCTCACCGTGGGCGTGGTCACCAAGCCCTTTGCCTTTGAGGGCCGCCGCCGGATGCTCCAGGCCGAGGCCGGCATTGAGGAGCTCCGGGGCAAGGTGGACTCCCTGGTCATTATCCCCAACGAGCGCCTGAAGTTCGCCACCGATCAGAAGATCACCTTCCAGAACGCCTTTGAGATCGCGGACGACGTGCTGCGTCAGGCGGTCCAGTCCATCTCGGACCTCATCAAGAACACCGGCTTTATCAACCTGGACTTTGCCGACGTCACCGCCGTCATGAAGGACGCCGGCATGGCCCACATGGGCGTGGGCCGGGCCGCGGGCAAGAACAAGGCCGAGGAGGCCGCCAAGATGGCCATTTCCAGCCCCCTGCTGGAGACCAGCATCAACGGCGCCCACGGCGTCCTGGTGAACGTCACCGGCTCCATGGATATTGGCCTGGAGGAGGTGGAGACCGCCGCCAATCTGGTGCAGCAGGCCGCCCACCCCGACGCCCTCATCATCTTCGGCGCCGCCTTCGACGAGGAGCTGGAGGACGAGATCCGGGTCACCGTCATCTCCACCGGCTTCGAGGAGGGCGCGGGCGGGATGCCCAGCAATCCCTTCTCCGCGGGCAAGGAGGCGGCCGCCAAGGCGGGGGCCTCCCAGCAGCCGGCCGGCGGAGGACGTCCCACGCTGGAGCCCCTCTCCGAGGACCCGGAGGAGGACCCCTTTGTGGACATTTTCAAGATTTTCAACAAGGACCGGTGAAGGCCATGCCTGCGTATCGAAATGTAATGGAGATCCTGCTGGAGGAACTCTTCGACAAGATGAAGGACCAGCTGGGCTGCTGTACTTGTGAAGAGTGCCGGAGCGATATTATCGCCTTGGCCCTGAACCAGCTCCCGCCTCATTATGTGAGAACGCCAAAGGGAGAAATGCTTTCCAAGCTGGACCAACTGAGCAGCCAAAACAGTACCGATGCTTTGGCCGCCCTGACCCAGGCGGTAGAGAAGGTAAAGGCTTCTCCACGCCACTAAAAAGGTTTTTATCCTGAATTTCCCGGCCCGCCATCGGCGGTCCGGGAAATTTTTATATCCAACAGTGGCGCTGTTTTTGGCCTTGCAATCCGAGCTGTTTCGGGATATAATAAATAGGTCCGACTGGGACCGAAAAGGAGTGAGACTGCCGTGAGCGGCGACCCTCGAAGTCGAAGTAACTACATAAAAAAAGCGGCGTGTCTCACCGGGAAGCTTTTGCCCGGAAGGCCGTTTGAAAGCTGACGGGGGCATCGGCTCCGGGCAGTTTTCAAATGGGCTTTGTGTTGACGCGCCGGTATAGAAAGGCGTGAGATACAATGCTGAGCATCCACAAGACCATCAATGGCCAGATGACCAAGCTGGACAAGGCGGAGGACGGCTGCTGGGTGAACCTCACCTATCCCACCGAGGACGAGATGTCCACCGTCACCGCCCTGCTGGGCATCGACCCGGGCTTTCTCCGGGCGGCCCTGGACGAAGAGGAGACCTCCCGGATCGACGTGGAGGACGACCAGACCCTGATCATCATCGACCTGCCCGCGGTGGAGCAGGGGGACGCGGTGGTGTACTCCACCCTCCCGCTGGGCATTATCGTGGCGAAAAAGTGCATCATCACCGTCTGTTTGAAGGAGACCCCGGTGATTCGGGACTTCCAGGACGGGCTGGTGAAGAACGCCGAGACCCAGAAGAAGACCAGCTTCATCCTCTACCTGTTGCTTCAGGTGGCCAAGCGCTTCCTCCAGTACCTGAAGCAGATCGACAAGATCTACAGCTACATGGAGCGCCAGCTCTACAAGTCCCAGCGGAACAAGGAGCTCATTCAGCTCCTGGACCTGGAGAAGTCTCTGGTCTACTTCAACACCTCCCTGAAGGCCAATGAGGTGACCCTGGAGAAGATCCTCCGGGGGCGCATCATCACCCTCTATGAGGAGGACCACGACCTGCTGGAGGACGTGCTGATCGAGGTCCGGCAGGCCATTGAGATGGCCAATATCTACTCCTCCATCATCTCCGGCATGATGGATGCCTTTGCCTCCGTTATCTCCAACAACCTGAATGTCACTATGAAGGTCCTCTCCACCATCACCATCCTGATGGCCATTCCCAACATGGTCTTCGGCTTCTACGGAATGAATGTGGCGGGGCTCCCCTTTGACCAGTTCTGGTGGGTGCCCCTGCTGATCACGGCCGTTATCTGCGGCGTCAGCGCCGTGATCCTCAAGTGGAAGGACCTGTTCTGAGAAGCTGCCTGCCCCCCATACCGGCAGAACGGCCGCCCGAATCCTCGGGCGGCCGTTTTTTCATGTGGGGAAGGATTTCTCTTCCGGGAGCGGGAGATTCCCGGGGGTCGGGAGAAGATTCCCGGCCACTGGGGTGGCGGCGGGAGCCTATTCCATGGTAGACTGAGGGCAGAAGAAAGGAGGCGGGACAAAAATGAACACGACCTTTGGCGAACGCCTGAAGCAATACCGGAGGGCGAAGGGACTTACCCAGCAGGAGCTGGCCGACCGGCTGGGGGTGAGCAACAAGACGGTCTCCCGCTGGGAGAGTGAAGGCGGATTTCCGGATGTATCTCTGCTGGTGCCCCTGGCCAGGGCCCTGGGGGTCACGGTGGACGACCTCCTGGACGAGGAACGGCCGGTCCGGTCTCTGGAGCGGGCGGACTGGCAGGGACTGCTCTCCTTCGCCTTTGCCCTGGGAGGAGGCGTCCTCTTTTTCCTTTTGGACCTTTTCATGCCGATGCTTCTGTGCTACCTGGCCTATCTGGGCTGTGTGGCCTATGGGGTCTATCTCCAGCGGTACTACGCCCGCCACAGCCGCTGGTTTTTCCTCTCCAACGGGGTGATGGCCCTGGCGGTCCACCTCGCCCTGGTGGTCAGGACGGCGACGGCGGCCGCGGCAGTGTGGATGGCCGTGTCGATACAGGTGGCAATGGCCCTTGGGCCCCAGAGCCTTCTGCTGGGGGACCGGCGCGGATGGCTGTTGCTGGCGGTACTGGGGGTCCTGGCCGCCGCGGGCGGGCTCACTGCCGGGATGCAGGTCCTCATCCTCCGCTGGAACGCAGGCAAGAGCCTGCGCCTGGGGAGGCCGGCCTGGAAGCGCCCGTCCATCCGGCAGCTGCTGCCGGCGGCCCTCCCGCTCCTGGCCTGCGCCTTTTGGGGGACCGCGGAAGGATGGGCTCAGTCGGAGGTCGCCGCCCTGGCCCAGGAGCGGTGGTTCGGGCTGTGGCTGTGCGCCCTGGCCCTGCTCTTCTCCCTGCCCCTCCTGAAAAGGGGGTACCGGCGCTGGCTGCTTCCGGTCTGGGCCCTGGCCGCCCTCTGCTGGCCCATGACGGGACTGCGGGCCTACCGCTGGGCCTGGTCCTTTCTCAGCGACCGGCGCATCCCCTATGAGGAGGGGCTGGGCGACGTCTATACGCTGATCGGCGGCAGCTCCTGGGGCATGGTCCTGCTGGCCCTGGTCCTGGCTGTGCTGTGGGTGCTCCTCCAGACCCTCCGGCTGAGGTGGGCTGAGGATCAGACCAGGGCGTCCAGCTCCCCCGGGTCGAAGCCGGCGTGACCCCACGCCCGCAGGGCGCTCTGGACCTCCGCGGCGGTGGGGAGGCTGGGCATGGCTCCGGGCCGGGAGACGGTGAGGGCGGCGGTGTGGCTGGCGAAGGTCAGGGCCTCCCCCTGGGGGAGCCCGGCGCACAGCCCCGTGCAGAAGGCCGCCACGAAGGAGTCCCCGGCGGCGGTGGGGTCGGCCACCTGGGCCACCGGGGCGCAGGGGATGGGCTGGAGTCCCTCCGGCCCCGCCAGCACGGAGCCGTGCTCCCCCAGAGTCACCAGCAGGTGCTCTACCCCCTGGGCCCGGAGGGCCGCCGCCACCGCTGCCACATCCTCCAGAGAGGGGCGGCCGCCGCTGGTGCGGATGGGAATGCCGGAGAGGGCGGCCGCTTCGTGCTCGTTGGGGGAGAGGTAGGTCGTGCAGGCTAGGAGCGCGGGGGAGAGGGGGGCGGCCGGGGCCGGGTTGACCATCACCGGGACACCGGCGGCCTTGGCCCAGCCGGCCACGGCCTCGTTGACGGCCATGGGCAGCTCGAACTGGAGGAGCACCATGTCGTAGTCCCCGATGGCCCCCTCCAGCCAGGCCACCTGCTCCACCGTTAGGGTGAAATTGGCCCCGGGACAGACGGTGATACGGTTCTGGGTCCCCTGGTCGGTGACCTCCAGCAGGATCTGGGCCACCCCGGTGGGGACACTGGGGTCCACAGTGACATGGGAGACGTCCACCCCCTGGGCTCCCACAGCCTCCAGCAGGGAGGTGCCGAAGGCGTCCGCTCCCACCTGGCCCACGAAGGTGGTGCGAGCCCCCAGCCGGGCGCACTGGACGGCCTGGTTGGCCCCCTTGCCCCCGGGGGCGGTGGAGAAGGAGAGGCCGATGACGGTCTCCCCGGCGCCGGGCGCCCGGCGGGTGGAGGCGGTGAGGTCCATGGAGAGGCTGCCCACCACCAGGATATGGGGCTTTTTCAGCATGGGAAGGTCCTCCTTTCAGAAAATCGGTTCTGCTCCATCCTACCACATCCGCCGGGGCATGGCAACGGGGAGGATGGAAAAACGCCCAGCCGTCCCTGGCTGGGCGTTTTGCTATGGATTCAGAGCCGGGCGGCGGCGGCCAGGAAGCCGTCCACGTCCTCCGGGGCGGTGGCAAAGCAGGTGACCAGCCGGATGACGGTGTGGCCGCTCTCCTGGGCAGGGCACCAGTCCTCAAAGGCGCAGAGCTCCTGGAGGGCGGCGTGCCGGGCCTGGTCCACCACGACGAAGATCTGATTGGTGGGGGAGTCCACCCACAGCTGCCAGCCCAGGGCCTTCAGGCCAGCCTGGAGCCGGGCGGCCATGGCGTTGCCGTGGCGGGCCATCTCAAAGTAGAGGCCGTCACGGAAGAGGGCCTCGAACTGGGCGCCCAGCAGCCAGCCCTTGGCCAGGACGCCGCCCATCTGCTTCTTGATGCGGAAGAAGTCGGGCTGGAGGTCCGGGTTGACCAGCACCAGGGCCTCTCCCATCAGGGCGCCGTTCTTGGTGCCGCCGATGGTGAAGGCGTCGGTGAACCGGGCCAGGTCCGGCAGGGTGAGGTCGCTCTGGGGGGAGGTGAGGGCGGCCCCCAGCCGGGCCCCGTCTACGTACAGCAGCAGGCCGTTCTCCCTGCAGAAGCTGGAGAGGGCGGAGAGCTCATCCCTGGTGTAGACAGCGCCGGACTCGGTGGCGTCCGCGATCTCCACCACCCGGGGCTTGACCGTGTGGGGATGCCGGTGCTCCTCCAGGAGGGGGACGAGCTGCTCCGGCCGGAGCTTGCCGTCCGTCCCGGTGGGCACCAGCAGCAGCTTGTGGCCGGTGGCCTCCACCGCCCCGGCCTCATGGCCGTTGAGATGGGAGGAGGTCGCGGTGAGGATGCCCTCCCAGGGGCGGAGGAAGGCGGCCATGGCGACGGCGTTGACCTGGGTGCCGCCGATGAGGAACTCCACCTTTCCGGCCGGACACTGGCACAGGTCCAGCAGGAGCTCCTCTGCCCGGCGGCAGTAGGCGTCCTCGCCGTAGCCCACGTTGCCCTGAAGGTTGGTGGCCCCCAGAGCAGAGAGGACCTTGGGATGGGCGCCGAAGGAGTAGTCGTTGCGGAAAAGGTACATGGGGACCATCTCTCTTTCTGAAAATCAGAGGCGGCAGGCCGCTCAGAACTTGAAGGAGTCCTTCAGGCTCACAGAGCGGTTGAAGACCAGGTGCTCCGGGGTGGAGTCCTTGTTGTCCACGCAGAAGTAGCCCTGCCGCAGGAACTGGTAGGAGGCGGGGGCCTCGGCGTCCGCCAGGCTCCGCTCCACCTTGGCCCCGGAGAGGACCTCCAGGGAACCGGGATTCAGGCAGTCCAGGAAGTTCTTGTCCCCGGCGTCGGGGTCGGCGTCAGAGAAGAGGTTGTCGTAGAGCCGGACCTCAGCGTCCACGGCGGTGGCGGCGTCCACCCAGTGGAGGGTGGCCCCCTTCACCTTCCGGCCGTCGGCGGGGTCGCCCCCCCGGCTGTCGGGGTCGTACTCCGCCAGGATCTCGGTGACGTTGCCCGCCTCGTCCTTGACGCAGCCGGTGCACTTCACCAGATAGGCCCCCTTCAGGCGGCACTCGGGGCCGCCGGGATAGAGGCGCTTGTACTTGGGCACCGGAGTCTCCAGGAAGTCCTCGGCCTCCACATAGAGGGTCCGGGAGAAGGTGACGGGACGGGTGCCGTCCTCCGGGCGGTTGGGGTTGTTCTCCACCTGGAAGGTCTCGCTCTGGCCCTCGGGGTAGTTGGTGATGGTGAGCTTCACCGGACGGAGGACCGCCATGACCCGCTGGGCGGTCTCGTTCAGGTCCTCCCGGAGGCAGTGCTCCAGGAAGGCGTACTCCACCGTGGAGGCAGCCTTGCTCACGCCGTTGCGCTCGGAGAAGTTCCGGATGGCCCGGGGAGTGTAGCCCCGGCGGCGCAGGCCGCAGAGGGTGGGCATCCGGGGGTCGTCCCAGCCGGAGACCCGGCCCTCCTCCACCAGCTGGCGGAGCTTGCGCTTGCTCATGACGGTGTAGTTGATGCCCAGCCGGGCGAACTCGATCTGCCGGGGCTTGGTGGGGACGGGGCAGTTGGCGATGACCCAGTCATAGAGGGGCCGGTGGTCCTCAAACTCCAGGGAGCACAGGGAGTGGGTGATGCCCTCGATGGCGTCCTCCAGGGGGTGGGCGAAGTCGTACATGGGATAGATACACCACTTGTCCCCCTGGCGGTGGTGGTGCATGTGGTTGATGCGGTAGAGCACCGGGTCCCGCATGTTGAAGTTGCCGGAGGACAGGTCGATCTTGGCCCGGAGGGTGTATTTGCCGTTGGGGAACTCCCCGGTGCGCATCCGGGCAAAGAGGTCCAGTGACTCCTCCACGGGCCGGTCCCGCCAGGGGGAGCGGGCGGGGGTATTCACGTCCCCGCGGTACTCCTTGAACTGCTCCGGGGTGAGCTCGCAGACATAGGCCAGGCCCTTTTTGATGAGCTCCACAGCGTAGTCGTACATCTGCTCGAAGTAGTCGGAGGCATAGAAAAAGCGGTCGCCCCAGTCGTAGCCCAGCCAGTGGATATCCTCCTGGATGGCCTCCACATACTCCACGTCCTCCTTGGTGGGGTTGGTGTCATCCATGCGGAGGTTGCATAGGCCGCCGTACTTCTCGGCGGTGCCGAAGTCGATGAAGATGGCCTTGGCGTGGCCGATGTGGAGGTAGCCGTTGGGCTCCGGCGGGAACCGGGTGTGGACGGTCATGCCCTGGAACTGTCCCCCCTGGGCCAGGTCCTCGTCAATGAAATCATGGATAAAATTCTGGGTCATGGTGGGGTTGAGCTCTTCTGGCATGTGGTTTTCACTCCTTCATCATCACGCGGCATCCGCCGCGTCCCTCCGGCCGCGGTTGGGCGGAGGCATTAAATATCATTTTACCCCGGATAACGGAAAATTGCAACGCCTGGATGGGGAAGAGAGCGGATTTTTGCGTCTCAGCTCACCACATGGATGGGGGCGCCCGCCAGGTAGGCCCGGATGTTCTCGGAGAGCAGGGCCACCAGCCGCTGCCGGGTCTCCAGGCCCTTCCAGCCCATGTGGGGGGTGAGGAGGACATTTTCCATGGTGTAGAGCGGGCTGTCCGGGGCGGGGGGCTCGGTCTCCTGCACGTCCAGGCCGGCTCCGGCGATGGTCCCCGCCCGCAGGGCGTCGATGAGGGCGGCCTCGTCTACCAGGGCGCCCCGGGCCGTGTTGATGAGAAAGGCGGTAGGCTTCATTTTGGACAGGGCGGCGGCGTCGATGAGGTGGCGGGTCTGGTCGTTGAGGGGACAGTGAAGGGAGACAAAGTCACTCTGCGCCAGGAGCTGGTCCAGGCCCACATAGCGCAGGCCGTCCTCTCTCGGGGTGCGGCTGTAGGCCAGGACCTCCATGTCCAGGGCCTGGGCCACCCGGGCCACGGCCTTCCCGATGTGCCCCGCGCCGATGATGCCCAGGGTCTTCCCGTTGACCTCCACATGGCTGCAGGAGAGGGACTGGGTAAAGCAGCTCCGGTCGCCCCGGTCCAGCATGGCCATCTGTTGCCGCAAGGAGGAGGCCAGCCCCAAAAGGAGCAGAATGGCGGTGTGGGCCACCCTCTGGGTGCTGTAGGCGGGGATGTTGCACACAGTGATCCCCTTGGACCGGGCGGCATCCAGGTCGATGTTGTTGTAGCCCGTGCCCGCCTCGCACAGCAGGCCCACGGAGTCGGGGAAGCGGGCAAGAAGCTCCGCCCCGATGGGGAGCTCCTTGGTCACCACGATGCCGCAGTCTGCCACCCGCTCCAAAATCAGCTCCTGGGGCGTGTCGTCATAGACCACCACCTGGTCGGAAAGGCTGGAGAAGTCCAGCCTGCCGTCATAATTCATCTTGGCCCCGTTGAGGACCACCGTCTTGCTATTCACAGCGCGCTCTGCTCCCTTCTAAAATTTGTGCTACCAATTTGTGCCGCCACCATTATAGCAGAGGGGAGGGGGGAACACAATATGCTCCATGGGGAGCTGTACCTAAGATGGTGGAACGCCGTCAGCTTTCTGGCCTGGGGCATCCGGTGAACCCTGGAGGCATTGAAACTCCGGGACTCTACCGCTGGTCGATTGCCAACCTTGCCGCCATGCGCTATACTGGGGACCCAGATAAAGGAGGTCACAGCAATGGACATGGAAGCACAGGACAGCCGGCGGGCCCAGGGGACCGGAGGCGCCCTGGACAAGGAGAAGGTGGGGGCCTTTCTGGCCCAGCTCCGGAAGGAGAAGGGGTACACCCAGAAGGAGCTGGCGGAAAAGCTCTACGTCTCCGATAAGGCGGTGAGCAAGTGGGAGCGGGCCCTGAGCATGCCGGACATCGCCCTGCTGACGCCTCTGGCCCGGTGCCTGGGGGTCAGCGTCACCGAGCTTTTGCAGGGGGAGCGCATCCCTCAGGACAGCGCGCTGGCCCCGGCGGAGGTGGAGCGGCTGGTGGGCGGGGCCCTGGAGCTCTCGGAGGAGAACCGTCGGCCTGGGCTCCGGCATGCGCCGGCCTATTTCGCCAGCGCACTGGCGGCCTGCCTGGAGGTGGGGGTCCTCCTGGCCCAGGGGTGGACCTTGACAGAGCTGAAGGACAGCGTCCTACTGGTGGTGGGGCTGTGCCTGGTCTTCGGGGCCTGGTTCTGCTTTTTCGCCAAGGAGCGGCTGCCGGCCTATTACGACGAAAACCACATCAGCAGCTACAGCGACGGGCCCTTTCGCATGAACCTGCCGGGGGTGCGCTTCCACAACCGGAACTGGCCCGCCATCCTCCGGGCAGGCCGGGTCTGGACCCTGGTGACCCCGGTGGTCTATCCGCTGCTGTGGATGGCGCTGCCCGCCGCCTTTTGGAGGAGCTGGGGCGGCACCGCCCTGACTCTGGCGGCCTGCCTGGGCCTCCTGGCCGCCATGATGGCGGCGGCCTGGCGGCACCGCTGAAAGCGCATTCCTTGACCGCTCCCCCGCCCAGGGTGTACCATAGGGTCGGCCGGGGCGGTCTGCCGCCCCGGAGCGCGGGGAGAAAAACACGGGCCGGTTGGTAGTCCGGCCGCGGCCGCCGGAGCGCCCGCCCCCGGGTGGCCGTCAGTAACCCTCCCTCCCATGGGTCGTCCCCTCTCCGCGTGGAGACCAAAATGGGAGGTCAAACGCATATGGAACAGGGAACGGCAAGGATCACCGTCTGCTTCGAGGACCCCTTCTGGGTGTGTCTCTTCGAGCGGGAGCAGGGGGGGCGCCTGGAGGTCAGCAGGACCGTCTTCGGGGCCGAGCCCCGGGACCAGGAGGTCTACCTCTGGCTGTTGGAGCACTGGCGGGGGCTGCGGTTCAGCCCCCCGGTGGCGGTCCCGGAGCGGGACCGGCGGCCCAACGCCCGGCGGAAGCGCCGGGAGGCCGGAGAAGCCCTCCGGGCCAGGGGGACGGGCACCAAGGCCCAGCAGGCCCTCCAGCTCCAGCGGGAGCAGGAAAAAACACAGCGGCGGGAGGACCGCCGCCGGCGGGACCAGGCGGAGGAGGCGCGCAGATTTCAGCTCCGCCAGGAAAAGAAAAAGGCCAGGCACCGGGGACGGTGAGGCCGAACGGGGCGGGAGCGGCCTGGAAGGGGTTGCTCCCGCCCCGTTTTGGAGGTAGAATAGGGCAAAAGGAGGGGGACCCTATGAAGCGGCTCATGAGCCTGCCCCTGTCGGGGCGGACCCTGGCGGAGTACGGCGGCCCGGCGGGGCTGGAGGCGGCCTGCCGGGCCCTGTCCTGCGACGGCCTGGAGGTGGTCTGGGCCGGGGAGGACCTGCCCCGGGATGTGCCGCCGGCCCTCCACGCGGGCTACCACCTGACTTTTTTCCCGGACTGGCTGGACTTCTGGCGGGGGGACCGCCGGGCCCTGGCGGCGAAGTTCGGCGGGGAGGCGGTGTGGCGGGCCTTCTACGGGGGTCCGGAGGGCCCCGAGACCCTGCTGAAGCTCTACCGGGAGGACCTGGACCGGGCCCTGGCCTGGGGGGCCGGGTATGTGGTCTTTCACGTCTCCGACGTGTCGGTGCAGGAGGGGTACACCTACCGCTGGCTCCACAGCCACTGGGAGGTCATCGACGCAGCGGTGGAGGCCATCAACACCCTCCTGGAGGGGCGGACGGCGGGGCCGGCCTTCCTGGTGGAGAACCAGTGGTGGCCCGGGTTCACCTTCACCGAGCCAGACCTCACCGCCCGGCTGCTGGAGGGCATCCGCTACCCCAACAAGGGTATCCTGCTGGACACCGGCCACCTGATGAACGCCAATCTGGACCTGGGGACCCAGGAGGAGGGGGCGGCCTACATCCACCGGATGCTGGACCGCCACGGGCCGCT
>DWWJ01000026.1 GCA_019119795.1 Candidatus Intestinimonas pullistercoris | reverse complement strand
GAAGTGCTGTCGGTCAAAGCAGACGAACGTGATATGGAAAAGCGGGGCAGAAGGATAAGGAGAAAGCGCATGACCCTATTCTTCAGGGTCATGCGCTTCTTTATCGGCATCTATCTCATCACTGGGCCCTTCCGGGAAAGCCCTGCCGCGTCAAACGGCGGCCCCCAACCGCGAGCCCAGCGAAGCGGGTCGCGGTTGGAAGCGAAGAAATTCCCTGTCCGGTATTGGGCCCCGCCGCAAGGCGGGGATTCGTGCCAAGCAGGGGCAGCAGAGCGTAGGAAACAAGGGAAAATGGGGAAGGGGCCCGTCTGGCCGCCCTGCGGGCGGCCCCCCAACCGCGAGCCCAGCGGAGCGGGTCGCGGTTGGAAGCGAAGAAATTCCCTGTCCGGCTAAGAAGCCTCGCCGTCAGGCGGGGATTCGTGCCAAACAGGGAATTTCTGAGCTGGAGCAGGTGAAGGGAATCGAACCCTCGTGTTCAGCTTGGGAAGCTGACGTTCTGCCATTGAACTACACCTGCAATTTGTTGACTGGAATACTATAGCACACTCCGGCGCATTTTGCAAGCAGAGATTTTGGAAAGTTTTCGACCTGCGGGCCCGGGCGTCCGGCGGACGAAGGCCGGCATTTTTTCGCCAAAAAGGTCCGGACTGTGCTTGTGTGGGCGGAGGGCGCGTGATATAATGGGGCATTCCATGGTATTATGACAACCGAAAGGACGAGCACGGACGGGAGGGACCGAATCAGACATGGAGCATGTAGCGCTGTGCGCCGCTGTAGTCAGCGAGGTCAAAAAAGCGGTGGTGGGCAAGGATGAGGCGGTGGTGAAGGTCCTGCTGGCCATCCTGGCCCGGGGACACATCCTGCTGGAGGACATCCCGGGGGTGGGGAAGACCACCATGGCCCTGGCCTTCGCCAAGGCCCTGGGGCTCACCTGCCGCCGGGTCCAGTTCACCCCGGACGTGATGCCCTCCGACCTCACCGGCTTTTCCATCTACAACAAGGCCACGGGACAGATGGAGTACCAGCCCGGGGCGGTGCTGTGCAACCTCTTCCTGGCCGACGAGCTCAACCGGGCCACCAGCCGGACCCAGTCCGCCCTGCTGGAGGCCATGGAGGAGGGGCAGGTGACGGTGGACGGGGTGAGCCACCCGGTGCCCCGGCCCTTCCTGGTCATCGCCACCCAGAACCCGGCCGGGGCCTCCGGCACCCAGCCCCTGCCCGACTCCCAGCTGGACCGCTTCCTGATGCGCCTCACCCTGGGCTACCCCAGGCCGGAGGACGAGCTGGAGCTCCTGCGCCGCCGGCGCTCCGGCGCCCCCCTGGAGGGGGTCCGCCAGGTGGCCGGACAGGCGGAGCTGGAGGGGCTCTGCCGGGCGGCTGACGCCGTCTACCTCTCCGACGAGGTGCTGGACTATATCGTCCGGCTGGTGGGAGCCACCCGGAGCCACCCACTGATCCTCCAGGGCGGGAGCCCCCGGGCCACCCTGGCGGTGGCGGCGGTGAGCCGGGCCGCCGCCCTGGTCCGGGGCCGGGACTATGTGATCCCCGAGGATGTCTCCGAGCTCTTCCGGGATACGGTGGCCCACCGCCTCCTCCTGGCCCCCGGCGCCCGGGAAGGGCAGGACCCCGTGGGGGACGTGCTCCATGCGGTCCGCCCCCCGCGGCTGGGGTGAGCCGCCATGGCCCGCCGCCGCGCCCTCTACGGGGCGGCCCTTCTGGCCGCCCTCCTTTTTCAAATTTTTGACGTGGGCTATCTGGCCCACTTCCTTCTGGGGGCCGTTCTGGTCCTTCCCCTGGTCTCCCTGCTGCTGACCCTGCCCCTGCTGGGCTGCCGGGTGGAGGTCCTGGCCAGCCCCGCCGCCGTGGAGCGGGGGGAGCCGGCCGCCTTCCGGGCGGCCCTCCGGGGCCGGTGCTGGCTGCCCGTGTCCCGGGCCGTTCTCCGCCTGGAGCTGAAAAACGCCCTCACCGGGGAGGAGGAGCGCCGCCGGGTGGTCCTCTCGGGTCTTTTGGGCGGGGAGGGGCTGGCCTGCCCCCTGGAGGCCCCCACCGGCCGCTGCGGCCGCCTGACCTGCCAGGTCCGGCGGGTCCGGCTCCTGGACGGCCTGGGCCTCTTCGCCCTCCCCCTGCGCGCCGCCCCTCCGGCGGCCATGCTGGTGCTGCCCCGGACAGAGCCCTTCCCCCTGCCGGAGCGCTGGACCGAGGGGGACCATGGGGGGCCTCTCCTCCCCCGACCCGGAGGGGGGCCGGGAGAGGACTACGACCTGCGGGGCTACCGGCCGGGGGACCCCCTCCGCAGTGTCCACTGGAAGCTCTCCTCCAAGCGGGATGAGCTGGTGGTCCGGGAGACCCTGGAGCCCCGCCGCCGGGAGCTGGTAGTGTCCTTCCCCCACTTCGGCCCGGCGGAGGAGGTGGAGCGGACCCTGGACCGGCTGAACAGCTGCTGCCGGGCCCTGCTGGAGGCGGGACGGCCCCACCGGGTCCGCTGGGCCCACCCGGAGACCGGGGCCGTCCGGGACTTCCGGGTGGAGGACCCCCGGGGGCTGGAGCGGTGCCTGGAGGCCGTCCTCTCCGACCCCGCGCCTGAGACCGGGCAGGACCTGCCCGTGACCTCCGCCGCCGGGGAACAGCGGGTCCGCCTGGGCCCCGAGGGGGAGGTGGTCCCATGAGCGCCGGAAAGTCCAGGGCCCGGGCCAGGTCCCGCCGGTGGCCGCTGGTCCTGCTGGGGGACGGGGTCCTGCTCCTCCTGGCCCTGACCGGGTCGGGCTTTTCCCTGCTGACGGCCTATGGCCTGGGGGCTGACCCCAGGCTCCTGCTGGGGGGCTGCGTCCTCTTCGCCCTGCTGTCCCTGACCGCCTTCTCCCTGCCCCGGTTCCGCTGGGCGGCCCTGCTGGTGCTCCTGGAGGCCGCCGCCCTGGGGGTCTGGCAGATGTGGGGGGACCTGACTACAGGGGCCCGCTGCGTCCAGTACCAGTTGGCAGAGGTCCTCTCCAACGGGGCCTGGACCCCTCCGGCGGAGGCCGCCGGCCTTCTGGAGGAGGGGGCATGGGCCGAGACCTGCTTCCTGCTGGCGGTCCTGGCCCTGCTGGCCCTGCTGCTGGGGTGGGCGGTGGTCCGCCTGCGGTCCCACTGGCTGGTGCTGGCCCTGACCTGCCCCCTGCTCGTGCCCGCCTTCCTGGTGAACCGCCTGCCGGCCTGGCCCGCCTTCCTGAGCCTGCTGGTGTGCTGGTGCGCCCTGTACCTCACCTCCCTGAGCGCCCGGGCGGATGCCCGGGCCGGGGCCCGGCTCACCCTGGCGGCCGTCCCCGCCCTGGCGGCGGCCTTCGGCCTGCTGACCCTGGCCCTGCCCCGGGAGACCTATGTCTATCCCCAGTGGGCCCGGCAGGCCCAGACCGCCCTGCGCACGGCGGACTGGGGGATGGTCCTGCCGGACTTCCTGCCCAGCTTCTTCTCCGGGGCGGGGTCCAGCGCCGTCATCGATCTGGCCGGGGCGGGGCCCCTGCGCTACTCCGGCCGGACCGTCCTGCGGGTGGAGACTGACGTGCCCGGGTGGACCTACTTCCGGGGCCGGTCTGCCGGGGTCTACACCGGGGACACCTGGGTGGACCTGGACGAGGAGGTCTACCAGGAGCTGGGGGAGCTGCCCGGGGGCTATGAGCCCCTGAACTTCCCCGCCCTCACCGACCCGGATGGGGACTGGCACGCCGTCACGGTGGAGAACCTGGGGGCGCCGGGGGGCTGCCTCTACCTGCCCTACTATCTCCTCACCGACGCCGACGAGGTGACGGGGGCCGCCTTTGTGGAGGACGCCTATCTGGCCCGGGGCCTGGGGACCTGGCGGCACACCCTCTACTACCGTCCCGATGCCGGGCCCTGGTGGGACATGACCCGCCTCACCGCGACGGTCGCAGTGGCCGAGCGGGCCTACCAGGAATTTGTCTACGAGCACTACCGGGATGTGCCGGAGGGATTCCGGGACACCCTGACCGAGTGGGTGGAGCGGGCCCTCCAAACCGTGACGGAGGAGGACCTCTGGCCGGATGATGAGATGGAGTCCCTGCTGCGGGTCAACGAGCGCTACCGGGACACCCTGGTCCAGGCCAGGGCGGTCCGGGCCATGCTGGCCGCCACCACGGAGTACGACCCCGACGCGGCGGCCATGCCGGCGGGGGCTGACTTCGTGGACTACTTCCTCAACGAGAGCCACCGGGGCTACTGCATGCACTACGCCAGCGCCGGGGCCCTGATCCTGCGGGCCTTTGGCATCCCCACCCGGTATGTCAGCGGCTTTGCCGCCACGGTGCCGGAGTCGGGACGGCTGGACATCACCGACGAGAACGCCCACGCCTGGGTGGAACTCTACCTGCCGGGCTATGGCTGGTATCCGGTGGAGATGACCCCGGGCTACAGCGCCCCGTCGGCCGCCCCGGTGGAGGAGAGCGCCCAGCCCACTCCCACTCCAGGGGCGGAGCCCCAGCCCACGCCAACCCCCTCCGCCGGGCCCACGGCGGCTCCGGAGCCCTCCACCACCCCGTCGGCGGGGGACGGCCCGGAGGGAGCGGGCGGCGGGGATTCTGCCGGAGAGGGCGCGGACCTGCGCTGGGTCCCGGGCCTGCTCCTGGCCGCGGTCCTCCTGGCCGCCCTGGTCCGGTGGGGCGTGCGCCTCCGCCGCCGGAGGGTCCTGGAGGGTCCCGACACCAACCGGGCGGTGCTGGCGGCCTACCGGGAGCTGCTGCGGCTGGCCCCCTGGGGCGGACGGGAGGACCCGGAGGTGACCCGGCTGGCCCAGAAGGCCCGGTTCAGTCCCCACGTCCTCACCGGGGCCGAGCGCCGGACCGCCCTGGAGCGGCTCCGCCGGGAGGCCCGGCGGACGGCGGAGGCCCTCCCGGCCTGGAAACGCCTGCTCTTCCGCCTGTTCCGGGGGCGCTGGTAAGGCCGGACGCCGAATTGAAAACCGCGGGGCTGCCTGTTTAGGCGGCCCCGCGGCTTTTGCACTCTGGCTCCAAACTGACCTTATAAAATATTTAATAACTGGGAGTTGTATTAGAGTCAGATGGGGGCTATACTGTCAGCAGCTCAGCAAGAAGGAAGTGTCTGTGGATGAATGAGAAGATAGATGTCCGGCGCATCGCCTTTCTGGGGCTGATGACCGCCTTGGTTTTTGCCGGGAATTACGCCCGGATCACCTTGCCCGTGCCGGTGGGGGGTATCCCCTCCTTCACCCTGGCCAATATCCTCTGTGTGCTCTCGGGGCTCCTCTTTGGGCCCGCCGGGGGGATCGCCTCCGGCCTGGGCTCCGCCCTCTATGACCTCACCTTTCCCGCCTGGGCTGCCGAGAGCTGGATCACCTTCCTGACCAAGGGGGCCATGGGCCTCACGGCCGGCGTGGTCGTCACCCTGGGCCGGGGTGGGCACCGGGACCAGGACGCCTCCTACGGCCGGTGCCTGGCGGGGGCGGTGGCGGGCTGCCTGGCCTACTACGTGCTCTACTACCTGAAGAATTTCTTTTACACCGGGATGCTCATCGGCGGCCTCCAGGCCGGGGCGGCGGCGGCCACCCTGGTGGCCCTGATCCCCACCAGCATCTTCAACGGGGGCCTGGCCATCCTGGCGGCCCCGCCCCTGGCCCTGGCGGTCCAGAAGGCCCTGAACCGCAGCGGCCTCGCTCTGCACCGGGCGTGAGGTGCCTTGACCAGACCATAAACTGCCACCGGCGGCCCGGGCCGCCGGTGGCAGTTTCCGTCTGTCGAAAGACCTCAGTGGAACAGGAGCCGTCTGAGTCCGGGCGGGGGCGCCCGCCTCGAATGGGATCGCATGCCCCGGAAACCTGCCATGCAGGGCTTCCGGCGGGCGGAGCGGGGACTTTTGTGCCGCTGTGCGGCGCAAAAGTGGCGGCATTTTTGCAACGGCGGGCCATTGACAAGACCCCGCCCCATCTTATAAGATAGTAAGGATTTCTTTAGAGAGAGCGGGTGTGTATCCCTTGAAACAGCCATTTGTCACCCTGGAACAGCTCCAGGAGATCACCAAGCAGTATCCCACCCCCTTCCACCTCTATGATGAGAAGGGCATCCGGGAGAACGTCCGAAAGCTCCGGCAGGCCTTTGCCTGGAACCCCGGCTTCCGGGAGTTCTTCGCGGTAAAGGCCACCCCCAACCCCACCATTTTGAAGGTCCTCCGGGAGGAGGGCTGCGGCACCGACTGCTCCTCCCTCACCGAGCTGATGCTCTCCCACCGCTGCGGCTTCACCGGGAAGGAGATCATGTTCTCCTCCAACGACACCCCGGCGGAGGAGTTCCGGCTGGCCGCCCAGCTGGGGGCCACCATCAACCTGGACGACTTCACCCACATCGACTTCCTCAAGGAGTCCATCGGCTATATCCCCGAGACCATCTCCTGCCGCTTCAACCCCGGCGGCACCTTCACCATCGGGGAGAGCGCCGAGGGCTTCCAGGTCATGGACAACCCCGGGGAGTCCAAGTACGGCTTTACCCGGGAGCAGCTCACCGAGGGCTTCCGAAAGCTGAAGGCCATGGGGGCCAAGCGCTTTGGCATCCACGCCTTCCTGGCCTCCAACACCCTGTCCAACCAGTACTACCCCACCCTGGCCGGCATCCTCTTCCGCACGGCGGTGGAGCTCCGGGAGGAGACCGGGTGCGACATCCAGTTCATCAACCTCTCCGGCGGCATCGGCATCCCCTACCGCCCCGAGCAGCCCGCCAACGACATCCTGGCCATCGGGGAGGGGGTGCGGAAGCAGTACGAGGAGATCTTGGTCCCCGCCGGCATGGGAAAGGTGGCCCTGTGCACCGAGCTGGGGCGCTTCCTGCTGGGGCCCTACGGCTGCCTGGTGACCAAGGTCCTCCACTTCAAGCACACCTACAAGGAGTATGTAGGGGTGGACGCCTGCGCCGCCAACCTGATGCGGCCGGCCATGTACGGGGCCTACCACCACATCACCGTCATGGGGAAGGAGGACGCCCCCTGCGACCACAAGTACGACGTCACCGGCTCCCTGTGTGAGAACAACGACAAGTTCGCCGTGGACCGGATGCTCCCGGAGGTCCAGATTGGCGACCTGCTGGTCATCCACGACACCGGGGCCCACGGCTTCTCCATGGGCTACAACTACAACGGCCGCCTGCGCTCGGCGGAGGTCCTCCTGCGGGAGGACGGCTCCACCAAGCTCATCCGCCGGGCCGAGACCCCGGAGGACTACTTCGCCACCATGGTCTTTGACTGAGAAGAACAGACAAAGCGCCAGCCCGCTCCAGCGGCAGGACCGCTGGAGCGAGCTGGCGCTCTTTTTCTTATGATATCTGAGAAGAGATTTTTCTGCCCATCGGAGGGGCGGCCGCCCCCCGGACTTTCCCGCAGGCGGCGGTCTTAGGGCGGGCCGGAGCCGTCCGGCTGCGGGTGCGGAGGTGGACCCACAGGGTCACCCCGGCGCTGAGGAGCAGGAAGCTGTAGAAGCTGATGCCCCGGGAGAGGAGCACCGCGGGAGCCACCAGGCCGGGGCCGAAGAAGAGGGCGAAGGCCCGCAGGGCGCTCCCCTCGGCGGCCCCCACCGCCCCGGGCAGGGGGAGGAGCCCCACGGCCATGGAGACCAGGGCCTGGGTGCCCGCCACCTGAAAGAGGCTGGCCCCCCGGAGGCCGAAGCCCAGGTAGACCGTATAGGGGACGGCGTAGAGGCAGGTGAGCTGGAGGAGGGTGAGACCCAGCAGGGCGGGGAGCAGGCCCAGGTTGGCCCGGAGGCAGTCCGCCCCCCGGCGGTACTCGGCCATCTGGCGCTCCAGCCCGGCCCGGACCCGCTCCTCCCGCCGGACCAGCCGGAGGCGGACCCCCAGGGTCACCAGGCCCCCGGTGAGCCGCCGTGCGGCGTTGGGGAGGAACATCATGGAGAGCATCCCGGCGGTGAGAAGGATGGTCACCACGCCTCCGTAGAGGAGCAGAAGCCCCAGCCCGGTCCCCAGCCCGGCCCGGACCCCGGGCAGCAGCAGGAAGGCCGCCACGGCGCAGCCCAGGGCAGTCACCTGGTAGCACACGGCGATGAGGAGCATATTCAGGGAGCCGTGGGCGGCGGGGACGCCGTCTCTGGACATGTAGTAGATCTGGGCGGGCTGTCCCCCGGTGGAGGAGGGGGTGATGGAGCTGACATAGAAGCCCACGAAGGAATACCCCAGGCACTGCCGGTAGGGCAGGCGGTGGCCCAGCCGCCCCAGAATGAGCTTGGAGCACATGGCCTCGCAGCCCACGAAGCAGAGCATCAGTCCCAGCCCCAGGACCACATAGCCGGGACGGACCTGCCCCAGGGCCTCCAGCAGGCCGGACAGAGGCTGGTCCCGCAGCAGGAGCCAGCCGGAGCCCGCCATCAGGGCCAGGATCAGAAGCAGGCCCAAATTCTGTCGTCGGTCCATCAGTCATCCACTCCTTTTGCGGCGGTGAGGGCGGAGACGATCCGCTCCAGGCTCTGGGCCTCCAGCTCCCCCTTGAGGGCCCGCATGTGGGCCCGCATAGCCGCCAGGGCGGGGTCGTCATAGAGCAGGCCCCGGACAGCCTCCAGGCAGCCCTCGGGCTCTCGGGGGGCCACCCGGCCGATGCCCCGGCGGACCAGGAAGCGGGCGTTGTCCCGCTCCTGCTGGAGGGTGGGCTCCCAGGCCAGCATGGGCAGCTCGGAGAAGATGGTCTCAAAGAGGGTGATCCCTCCGGGCTTGGAGAGCATCAGGTCGGCCTGGGCCATGTAGTCGTAGACCCGGTCGGTGAAGCCCACCACCTGGATGTGGGGATAGCGCCCCGCCAGCTTTTCATAGAGCTTCCGGTTGTGCCCGGTGAGGAGGGTGGTCTCCGTGCCCGGCAGGGCGTTCAGCGCCTCGTAGAAGCCGCTCCGCCGGGGGAGCATCCCCAGGCCGCCCCCCATGATGAGCAGCCGCCTGGTCCCGTCCCCGCCGGGACGGGACCCCCGGCCGGCCGAGGGCTGGAACTGGGGCCGCACCGGGATGCCGGTGACGTGGACGCGCCCGGGCTCCACGCCCTTGGCGGTGAGGGCCTCCCGGATGCTCCGGGAGCCCACCAGATAGCAGTCGGTGCCGGGGTGGAGCCACTCCGAATGGGAGGAGAGGTCGGTGATGCAGGTGACCAGGGGCAGGTCGGAGCCCACCTCCTCCTTGTAGTCCGAGACCAGCTGGGCGCAGAAGGGGTGGGTGGCGATGACGGCGTCGGGCCGCCGCTCCCACAGCAGCTCCCCCAGCTTGTCCTGGAAGAGGTCCTCCAGGGGCGGCCGGGCCCGGAGGGGGGCGGCCAGGTCGGTGGCCTTGTAGTAGAGGTTATAGAGTCCGCTGCCCCGGGTGACCAGCAGGGAAAAGCATTTATAGAGGGTCTCCGAGGCGTCAGGCAGGGCGTAGGCGAAAAAGTCCTCCACGTCCACCTCCGCGCCGGGGAAGGCGCTCAGGAGCTGGAGGCGCAGCGACTGGGAGGCGGACCAATGGCCCATGCCGAATTTTCCGGTGAGGATCAGGATGTGCATAGCTGTCCCTCCTTTACAAGGAACAGTATAGCCGGGCTTTCTTTAGAAAACCCTCATCGGAAACTTAAAAATACCTTAAGAAAGAGGGAAAGCTTCCAGAAGAGCCGTCCCGCCCGGGCTGCACAGGGCGGCCCGCCACCCCGGTCCGGCGTAGGAAGTGAAGGTGAGGCCCTCCAGGGTCCCGGTGCCGCCGGGGGAGAGGAGGGGGACGGCGATCTCCCTGGCGGGGCGGTCCAGGCCGGAGCCCAGGCACTTCACCTTGGCCTCCTTCAGGGTCCAGAGGGTGTAGAAGTCCTCCCAGCGGCCCCCCAGGGTCTGGAACCAGGCGAATTCCTCCGGGGAAAGGGCCTTTTCGGGCAGGAAGGGGCGCCGGGGCCGGACCTGCTCCACGTCGGCCCCCACGGGGGCATCCCCCAGGGCGCAGAGGGCATAGGGCCCGCTGTGGCTCAGATTGAAGTGGCGCTCCGGCCGCTCCGGGAACCAGGGCTTGCCCCGGTCCCCCCGGTCCAGCCGGGGCAGGTCCTCCCACCCCCAGGCCAGCCGGACGGCCTCCCGGAGAAGGGCGTGGGCCCCCACGGTATCGGAAAAAAACAGGCGCGGCATATCGCTCCCCCCTTCTGCCCTTTCAGTTTACCACAATTTTCCGCCTTCCGCACCCCTTTTCCTCCCCGGTTTCCACGGCCGCGTCTTGCGGGGCGGGCAAATCTGTTGTATAGTGTAACACACGCGGAAGCAAAAAAGGACGGGTCCCGTCCGCAGATAAGCAGGGAGGTACACAGATGGCTCAGAAAAAGGAAAAGCGGTTCCAGATCAGGGAAGAGGAGGGCCTGGGATTCGGCGCGGTCCAGATTGTGGTGGACACCCAGACCGGCGTACACTACATCCTGGCCTCCGGAGTCGGCGGCCTGTCCATCACGCCGCTACTGGACCGGGACGGCAGGGTGGTCGTGGAGGATAAATGAGGTCCGGTTGTCATATCACTAAGGAGGAGAAACGCCCATGAAACTGATCTCATGGAACGTCAACGGCCTGCGGGCCTGCATCAAAAAGGGATTTTATGACTACTTCCAGGAGGCGGACGCCGATCTGTTCTGCCTCCAGGAGACCAAAATGCAGCCCGGCCAGGCCGAGATCGAGACCCCGGGCTATTTCCAGTTCTGGAACTCGGCTGAGAAGAAGGGCTACTCCGGCACCGCGGTGTTCACCAAGCGGGAGCCCCTGGCGGTGACCTATGACATCGGGGACCCCGCCCACGTGGGGGAGGGGCGGGCCATCACCCTGGAGTTCCCGGAGCTCTATCTGGTGACGGTCTACACCCCCAACTCCCAGGACGGGCTGGCCCGGCTGCCCTACCGCATGGAGTGGGAGGACGCCTTCCGGGCCTACCTCCAGGGCCTGGACGCCCGGAAGCCGGTGGTGGTCTGCGGGGACATGAACGTGGCCCATGAGGAGATCGACCTGAAAAACCCCAAGGCCAACCGGGGCAACGCCGGCTTCTCCGACGAGGAGCGGGCCAAGATGACCCAGCTCCTCTCGGCCGGCTTCACCGACACCTTCCGGTACCTCTACCCCGACCTCACCGGGGCCTACTCCTGGTGGAGCTACCGCTTCAAGGCCCGGGAGAAGAACGCGGGGTGGCGCATCGACTATTTTCTGGTCTCCGACCGGCTGCGGGGACAGATCGAAAGGGCTGAAATTTTCAGTGACATCCAGGGCAGCGACCACTGCCCCGTGGGCCTTGTCCTCTCGGACGGGACGCCGGTTTCCAAATGAATCCATCCCCCGAACCTGCATAGGCAAAAGAATCCTGCGGATAATAAGGGGCGTAACAACCCAACCGCAGGAGGAGAAAGATAGATGAAAGCTACCGGTATTGTACGCCGCATCGACGACCTCGGGCGGGTGGTCATCCCCAAGGAGATCCGCAGGACCATGCGTATCCGCGAGGGCGACCCGTCACTGACCTCATTGACACCGCCGGAGCGGTTCTGCGCCGGCGTGCTGGACCTGGCCCGGCGTCAGGGCTGGGCGGAGGGCCAGTAGGCCCCCAGCAGTCCGAAATTCTCTTTCATCTGTCCATATTCGGGGGCCTTTCTCTCTAAAAAAGCATGACGAGGACCGGGGCTGGAAGTGGCGTACCACTTTCGGCCCCGGTCCCCGCTTCTATGAGGAGGGATTTTATTATGGCAAGCAGTTACACGGAAAATTATGGCCTGTGCCAGTGGGAGGCCACGGACAGCTTCGTCCGTACCGAGTTCAACCAGGACAACGCCAGGATCGACGCCGCCCTGAAGGACCTGGAGGACACCAAGGCGGAGCAGGCGGCGCTGGAGGGCCTGTCCGCCACGGTGGCAGGCAAGGCAGAACAGGCGGCGCTGGACAGCCTGAGCGCCGCAGTGGGCGGCAAAGCCGACCAGACCGCCCTGGACAGCCTGACCACAGCGGTGGCGGGCAAGGCGGAGCAGGCCGCCCTGGAGAACCTCTCAGACACGGTGGAGCTCAAGTGCCGGATGAAGACCGGGACTTATACCGGAAACGGCACCGACTACCGGGACAGCCAGACCATCGACGTGGGCTTTCCCATCCAGGCGGTGCTGGTGGAGAACCGGGCGGGCAACCGCAGCCAGGCCGTCAACGCCGCCACGCTGGGCGGTCTGGCCCTGAAGGGCACCAGCCTCTACAATGACGAGACCCTGGTCTCCATCTCCGGGTCGTCCTTCACGGTCTATGTGGGGGGGCAGTACAAAGGAAACCTGAACCGAGAGGGCACAACTTACCTCTATGTCGCCTGGGGATAAAAAAGGGGACCCCCGGACCGAACGGTCCGGGGGTCTTCCGCGTCATGCGGGTCAAGCTCTGGAGAAAACGATACTCAGGGCTCGGAAGAGTCGGTCACATGGACGTCGTCAGCGGTGAGCGTGCACTCAGCGGTGAAGATCTCGTCGTTGAACTCAACGGTCACGGCATAGCTGCCGGGGAGAACATCGCTAAGCTTCTTTCCCTCCTCGGACTCGCTGACCTCCTGAGTCAGGTAATCCTGGGCGCCCTCAGTTTTGTGGCCCTCCACATAAGGAGTCACGGCCACCACACCGAAGTAGAAAGCGTTATCCGCCTCCTTATAGGTGAGGCTCTTGTCCTCGGTGGTAACCAGGGTCAGCTCCTCGCCGCCCTTCGTGAAGGAAATGTCAGTCTTGCTGAGCTTCACATCACTCAGGCCATCGGCAGGAGTCACCTTGACCACCAGCCAGGGCTGCTTGGCAGCGACCTCGGCATTCGTGTTCCAGTCGGTCCACGCATAGACGGTATCGCCGGCCTGGAGGGCACTCTTGGCATCGTACACATAGAGCAGCTCCACAGTGGCGGAGGTGATGGTCTCATCCTCGGTCACAAAGGCGCCGTCAGAGCCGGTGCCAGCAGTCGCGTTAAAGGTGAAGGTCTTGCCGCCCACGTCGGACACGGTGGCATCGTTCTTAGCCACGAAGACAGAGGCGCCAGCGCCAGGGGCAGTCGCGCCGTCGGCGAAGATAATCTGGCCGCCAGCCGCGCCAGTGGGAGTGGTAGCACTGTCGAACTTGGTGGTGATCTCCAGGGTGCCGTTCTGAACGTCCACAGCGCCGGCAACGGTGCCGATCACAGCGCGGCCCTCACGGGCGGGGGAAACCTGGCCCACAGTGATCTCGCCATACACAGTGCCCTCAACGATCAGGGTGCTGCTGGACAGGACCACGAAGTTGACCATAGCATGAGTATTCCCCTTGACCTCGTGATGTCCGGTCACATTCACGGTAATCTGGGTACGGCTATTCGTAGTCTCCACATCGCCCTTCACAGAGAGGTTGCCGCTGACCGTAATAGGAGTCGTGCACTCGTTGATCCACATATCGCCGGCAACAGACACGTCACCGCTGATCTCGTCAGCCTTGGGTGTACCATCAATCATGAACACCAGCTCACCCGCAACGACATCATAGTCAATATTCTTATCTGTCGTAAAGGTGCCGTCCACGACCAGCTTGCTGTTGGAGAGGGTGCCAATGGAGAGACCCAGCGTATCAGCGTCGAAGTTCCCGCTGATCTTCAGGGTGGTGTTGGCAGGGATGCTGACGGTCTTGTTGGTAGCGAAGTCAGTGGGCTGCCAGTCGCCCTGGATGGACACATTGCCCTCCTTCAGGGCGGCATTGACCTCAGCCACAGTGGCATACTTGTTCATGAGCAGGGCGCCGTCCACATCGAAGTTAGGAGTATCGTCGTCCTGGTTGGTGTAGTCGGCGCGCTCCCAGAGGACGCCCATCAGGACCTCGCCGTCGTCGGCGTTGTTCACGATGACCCGGACCTCATCGCCCTCGGAGAAGATGGCCCCGTTGCTGATGACGGGATCGGTGTCGCTGGTGTCATAGTCGATGACCACGGAGCTGTCGGTCAGGAGGCACTCCTGGACGTAGTCGCCCTTCGCATCCACGATGACGAAGGTGTTCTGGCCCTTGTTCACGCTGCCCACCCAGCCGGTCTTGTAGTAAGTAGCGGTAGGCTTGGTGATCTCATAGTAGCCGTCGGAGTTGTAACGGTAGAGGTAGATACCGTCCTCCACGTCGGGGTTGTGGACGATCTCGCCGGTGGCGAGGCTGTCCACATAGGCCACCCGAACGTCCTCCTGGGCGGTGGTCTCATCGTTGAAGACGGCGTTCACATAGCCGTACTCGTCCCAGACATAGCCGGCGTCAAAGACAAACATGTGGTCGCCGGCGCTCTCAGTCACGGCCACATCGTCAAAGACAGCGGCGGCCACGACGCCATTGCGGTTCAGGGACAGGATCGCGGTGCCCTTGCTGCCGTCCACGGACGGGGCTGCGTTGCGGCCGTTGTAGACCTTCACCTCGTCGAT
>DWWJ01000025.1 GCA_019119795.1 Candidatus Intestinimonas pullistercoris | reverse complement strand
CAACTCCCCCGGAAACGACATGCGCTTCTACACCGAGCGGTGCGAGGCCATGCGGAACTTCGCCAACAAGATCTGGAACGCCTCCCGCTTCCTGATGATGAACCTGACCATCGACAAGTGTGAGCTGCCGGAGCGGCTGGAGCTGGAGGACAAGTGGATCCTCTCCAAGCTCAACCGGGTCATCCCCGAGGTCACCGAGAACATGGAGAAGTTCGAGCTGGGCGTGGCCGCCCAGAAGGTCTATGACTTCATCTGGGACGACTACTGCGACTGGTATATCGAGCTCACCAAGTCCCGCCTTCAGGGGGAGGACGCCGAGGCCAAGGTCCGGGCCCAGCAGGTCCTCTGCTATGTCCTCACCGACATCCTCAAGCTCCTCCACCCCTTCATGCCCTTCCTCACCGAGGAGATCTGGCAGGCCCTGCCCCATGAGGGAGACTACCTCATGCTCCAGTCCTGGCCGGAGCACCATGTGGAGCTGGACTTCCCCCAGGAGGAGAAGGCCATGGAGCTCATCATGGAGGCCATCGGCGCGGTGCGGACCCGCCGCTCCGAGATGAACGTCCCCCCCTCCCGGAAGGCCCGGCTCACCGTGGCTACCCTGGAGCAGGAGGTCTTCACCGCCGGCATCCCCTTCCTCAAGCGCCTGGCCTACGGCAGCGAGGTCACCATCACCGGGATGTCCGGGACCCAGGAGAGCGACAAGGGTATGGTCACGGTCCTCACCCACGCCGCCCGCATCTCCATGCCCATGGCGGAGCTGGTGGACCTGGAGAAGGAGAAGGCCCGGATGGAGAAGGAGCTGGGTAAGAGCCGGGCGGAGCTGGAGAAGCTCCAGACCAAGCTGGGCAACCCCGGCTTTGTCAACAAGGCCCCGGCCAACGTGGTCCAGGCCGAGCGGGAGCGGGCGGAAAAGCTCGCCACCCTGATTGCCGGACTGGAAGAACAGCTGTCCAGTATGGCCTGAGCGCCGAAGAGGCGCCTGGGCGTCAGCCGGCGCCCCCCGGGGAACGGACCGCAAAGAGTCCGGACGGCCTGGGGGGCGCCGTTCTGCGCCCGGAGGGGCGCGTCCAAGTTGAGAACAAATTGTAAAAAAACTGTTCTGACCTCTATGCAAAAGGGAAAACTTATATTAAAATGGGGAGGACAGATCATGAGACAAGGGAAGGGGATATGGATATGCCTGAACCGCAGTATAAGCGGGTGCTGCTGAAGGTCAGCGGCGAGGCCCTGGCGGGGGACGCCAGCCGGGGACTGGATTTCGACGTGATCGGTGAGGTGTGTGACGTCATCCGGAAGTGCAGCCGGGCCGGGGTGCAGATCGGCATCGTGGTGGGCGGCGGCAACTTCTGGCGGGGCCTCAAGGACGGGGGCGACCGGATGGAGCGCACCCGGGCCGACCACATGGGGATGCTGGCCACCGCCATCAACGCCCTGGCTCTGGCCGACGTGCTGGAGCAGAAGGGAGTGGACGTCCGGGTCCAGACCGCCATTGAGATGCGGGCTGTGGCCGAGCCCTACATCCGCTCCCGGGCCATCCGCCACATGGAGAAGGGGAGGGTGGTCATCTTTGGATGCGGCACCGGCAATCCCTTCTTCTCCACCGACACCGCCGCCGTGCTCCGGGCCGCCGAGATCGACGCCGACGCCATCCTGCTGGCCAAGAACATCGACGGCGTCTACAGCGCCGACCCCCGGAAGGACCCCACTGCCGTCAAATATGACAGCATCAGCTACGACGACGTGCTGGCCCAGCACCTGGAGGTGATGGATTCCACCGCCACCTCCCTTTCCATGGACAATAAGATTCCGGTGATCCTCTTCGCCCTCAAGGACCCGGAGAACATCTACCGGGTGGTCATGGGCGAAAAGATCGGCACCATTGTCAAGGAGGAGAAGTGAGATGAACGAGATTCTGAAGGAATACGGCACCAAGATGCAGAAGACAGTGGACGTGGTGGTCTCCGACTTCGCGGCCGTCCGGGCCGGGCGGGCCAACGCCGCTGTGCTGGACAAGATCACGGTGGACTACTATGGCAGCCCCACCCCCATCAACCAGGTGGCCGCCATTTCCTCTCCCGACCCCCGGAGCCTCCTCATCAAGCCCTGGGACGGCTCGATCCTCAAGGCCATCGAGAAGGCCATCCAGACCTCTGACCTGGGCATCAACCCCCAGAACGACGGGTCCTCCATCCGCCTGAACTTCCCCCAGCTCACGGAGGAGCGCCGGAAGGAGCTCACCAAGCAGGTGCGCAAGTACGCCGAAAACGGCAAGGTGGCCATCCGGAATGTCCGCCGGGAGGCGATGGACAAGCTCAAGGCCCTGCAGAAGAAGTCTGAGATCACGGAGGACGACTGCAAGGACTTCGAGAAGGAGCTCCAGGACATGACCGACAAGCGCTGCAAGGAGCTGGACGAGCTGGCAGCCAAGAAGGAAAAGGAGCTCATGGCGGTATAACCCCAGAGCCCGATACAGCCGTGGTGCGGGGCGCGTCCAGCGCCCCGCACGCTTTCTGCCCCGCACGGCCTTTTGTCGAAAAACGGCCTTTGCCCACGGACCCCAGGGAAGGGGACCGGGGCGGGCCAAAATTGGGAGGCTCACATGGCCCTTTGGAAAAAGAAGCCCGAGGCGGAGGTGGACTTCAGCCGTCTGCCCCGCCACGTGGCCATTATCATGGATGGGAACGGCCGGTGGGCCAAGCGCCGGGGACTGCCCCGCACCGCCGGCCACGCCGCCGGCGCGGAAAATTTCCGCACCATTGCCACCTACTGCAAGGAGATCGGCCTGGAGTACCTGACGGTCTACGCCTTCTCCACGGAAAACTGGAAGCGTCCGGTGGAGGAGGTCTCCGCCATCATGGGCCTTTTGAAGAAGTACCTGCTGGAGGCCATCGGCCGCATGGAGCGGGACCGGGTGAAGATGCGCTTCTTCGGGGACCTGAGCCCCCTCAGCGCCGAGCTGCGGGAGCTCTGCCTGGAGACGGAGGAGATCTCCAAACGCTATGAGGGCTGTCAGGTGAACATCTGCCTGAACTATGGGGGACGGGACGAGCTCCTCCGGGCGGCCCGGGCCTTTGCCCTGGACTGCCAGGAGGGGCGGGCCGACCCCGGCCACCTCACCGAGGCGGCCTTCGGGCAGTACCTGTACTCCGCCGGGGTGCCCGACCCGGACCTGGTCATCCGCCCCAGCGGAGAGGTGCGGATCTCCAACTTCCTGCTGTGGCAGTCGGCCTATGCCGAATTTTATTTCACCGACGTACTCTGGCCCGACTTTTCCAAGGAAGAGCTCCACAGGGCCCTGGCGGCCTATCAGGGCCGCTCCCGCCGGTTTGGAGGAGTTTGAAATCATGGGAAAACGTATCCTGGTGGCGGTGGTCTGCATCCCGCTGATCTTTGTGGTGTTCTTTTGGCTGCCGCCGATCTTTCTGCCCATCATGATCTCCCTCCTCTCCATGATCGCCCTGCATGAGGTGCTCTGGTCCACGGGCTTTGTCAAGAATCCGAAGATATCCGGGCTCTCCATCGTCCTCTCCGGCGTGATCCCCTTCTGGGTCTACATTGGGGAGGGCATGCGCTCGGCCCTGGTGGGCATTTTCCTCTATTTCGTGCTGATTTTTGTGGTGGCCATCTCCAGCCACTATACCGTCACCCTGGAGAAGATGGGCGGATCCTTCTTCTTCGCCATGCTCATCCCCTACTTCCTGTCCTCCTTTGTACGGCTAGACAGCATGGACCTGGGGGAGTACCTGATCCTGATCCCCCTGGTGGCCGCCTTCACCAGCGACGCCTTTGCCCTCTTTGCCGGGATGGCCTTCGGCAAGCACAAGCTGGCCCCGGAGCTCTCCCCCAAAAAGACGATGGAGGGAGCGGTAGGGGGGCTTCTGGGCTCCATCCTCTGCTGCCTGATCTACGGCGCGGTGATGCAGTTCGGCTTCGGCTTGGGGGTGAGCTATCTCCGCTTTGCCCTCTACGGGGCCCTGGGGAGCCTGGTCTCTCAGCTGGGGGACCTGTCCTTTTCCTATATCAAGCGGCAGTATGGCCTCAAGGATTTCGGCAACATCTTTCCCGGCCACGGGGGGGTGCTGGACCGCTTTGACAGCGTGATCTTCTGCGCCCCCCTCATCGAGATTCTGATCCACTGGCTGCCGGCCATCTGGGAGGTGTAAAGCGGTGCGCAGACGGATCTCTCTCCTGGGGTCCACCGGCTCCATCGGCCGGCAGACCCTGGATGTGGCGGCGGCCTGCGGCTTTTCCGTGGCCGCCCTCACCGCCCACCGGAGCGGGGCGCTGCTGGAGGAGCAGGCCCGCCGCTTCCAGCCGGAGCTGGCGGTCTGTGTGGACCCCGCGGCGGCGGCGGACCTGAAGGTCCGGCTGGCCGATACGCCGGTCCGGGTGGCCTCCGGTCCGGAGGGACTGCTGGAGGCGGCCGCCCTGCCCTCCGCCGACACGGTGGTCACCGCCGTGGTGGGGGTGGCGGGCCTGGAGCCCACCCTGGCCGCCATCCGGGCGGGCAAGCGCATCGCCCTGGCCAACAAGGAGACTCTGGTGTGCGCCGGGGAGCTGGTGATGGACCAGGCAGAGGCGCACGGGGCGGAGATCGTCCCCGTGGACTCGGAGCACTCGGCCATCTTCCAGTGCCTCCAGGGCTGCCGCGACCGGGGAGAGGTGCGCCGCCTCATCCTCACCGCCTCCGGGGGTCCCTTCTTCGGCTGGAGCCGGGAGGCCCTGGCGGGCGTCACCCCGGCCCAGGCCCTGAAACACCCCAACTGGTCCATGGGGGCCAAGATCACCGTGGACTCGGCCACCCTGATGAATAAGGGCCTGGAGTACATCGAGGCCATGCGCCTTTACTGGATGCCGCCGGAGAAAATTTCCATCGTGGTCCACCGGGAGAGTATAGTCCACTCCCTGGTGGAATACTGTGATAATGCGGTGCTGGCCCAACTGGGGGCGCCGGACATGCGCCTGCCCATCCAGTACGCCCTCACATGGCCGGAGCGGACCCCTGGGCCCGCCCAGCCTCTGGACCTCCTGAACTGCCCCAGTCTCACCTTCCAGGCCCCGGACTATGACGCCTTCCCCTGCCTGGGCCTGGCCCTGGAGGCCGCCCGGACAGGGGGGACCGCCACGGCGGTCCTCAACGGGGCCAATGAGGCGGCGGTGGCCCTCTTCCTGGAGGAAAAGCTCTCCTTCCCCGGCATCGCGGAGCGGGTGGGCCTGGCCCTGAAGCGCCTGCCGGTGGTCCAGAAGCCCAGTCTGGAGGAGATTTTGGAGGCCGACCGGGCCGCCCGCGCCCTTGTGACCCATCTTTGATCTGAGGTGCCTATGACCATCCTTTCCATTGTGCTCACCATCCTGCTCTTTGGAGCCCTCATTGCCATCCACGAGTTCGGACACTTCCTGGCCGCCAAGTCCCTGGGGGTCCGGGTCAACGAGTTTGCCATCGGCATGGGGCCCCAGCTCCTCTCCCGGACCCGGGGAGAGACCACCTACTCCCTCCGGGCCTTCCCCATCGGGGGCTTCTGCGCCATGGAGGGAGAGGAGGAGGACTCCGACGACCCCCGCTCCTTCAGCGCCAAGCCGGCCTGGAAGAAGTTTCTGATCCTGGTGGCAGGACCTTTTATGAATTTCCTGGCGGGCTTTCTCATCATCCTTCTGCTCTTCACCGTGGCGGGGACTCCCTCCCTGGCGGTGGTCACCGGCTTCATGTCCGGAGCCGAGGATATCGCCCAGACCGGGCTCCAACCGGGAGACCAGTTCTACCGGATCGACGGCCACCGCATCTATTTCCACTCGGACGCCCTGCTCTACCTGAGCCGGGCGGGGGAGACGGTGGAGGTGGAGGTCCTCCGGGAGGGCCAGGTGGTGGACCTGGGGGCGATCTCTCTGCCCTACCGGACCCTGACCGACGAAGCCACCGGCGAGCTTGTCCAGAAGCGGGGCATCTATGTGGGCCAGGCCCAGGAGGCGGGGGTGCTCCAGGTCCTGAGCAGTGCCTGGTACCAGTCCATCGACTATGTGCGCATGGTCTGGATGAGCCTGGGCGACCTCCTTACCGGTGCGGTGGGCATCGGAGACATGTCCGGCCCCATCGGCATCGTGGCCATGGCCGGCGAGGTGGGCCAGGCCGGGGCGGCCGTCGCCGGGCTCTACGGGGTGTTGGTGAACATCCTGGACTTCATCGCCCTCATCGCCATCAACCTGGCGGTGATGAACCTGCTGCCCATCCCAGCCCTGGACGGCGGGCGCATCTTTTTCCTGGTGGTCAACGGGGTCTTCACCCTGCTGACCCGCCGGCGGCTGGACCCCAAATATGAGGGCTATATCAACGCCGCGGGCTTTCTCTGCCTGCTGGCCCTGATGGCGGTGGTGGCCTTCAATGACATCGTGAAGCTGATCGTTTGAGCCTTGCCGGCGGAGGGGGAGCATCCCCTCCGCCGGCGGAGCCTTGTTTTCCAGGAGGGAAGGAGACTATGACCAGACAGATCCTGGCGGGGGGCGTCCCCATCGGCGGGGGAGCCCCCGTCACCATCCAATCCATGTGCAACACCCGCACCGACGACGTGGAGGCCACTGTGGCCCAGATCGGCCGCCTGGCCCAGGCGGGGTGTCAGATCGTCCGGGTGGCTGTCCCGGACCAGGCGGCGGCCCACGCCATCGGGGCCATCAAGGAGCGCATCTCCATCCCCCTGGTGGCGGACATCCACTTCGACTACCGCCTGGCCCTGGAGGCGGTGGCGGCAGGGGTGGACAAGGTCCGCATCAACCCCGGCAACATCGGCGGGGCCGACCGGGTGAAGGCGGTGGCCGACGCCTGCCGGACCCACGGCGTTCCCATCCGCATCGGGGTCAACGGGGGCTCTTTGGAAAAGCCCATCCTGGCCAAATACGGCGGGGTCACGCCGGAGGCCCTGGTGGAGTCGGCCTTCGGCCATATCGCCCTCTTACATCAGTATGATTTCGACGATATCTGTGTCTCCCTGAAGTCCTCCGACGTGCGGACCACCATGGCGGCCTACCGCCTGATGTCAGAGCGCAGCGACTACCCCCTCCACCTGGGGGTCACCGAGACGGGCACCCGGCGGATGGGGACGATCAAGTCGGCCATTGGCATCGGGGGACTCCTGGGCTTTGGCATCGGGGACACCATCCGGGTCTCCCTCTCCGCCGACCCGGTGGAGGAGGTCTATGCCGCCCGGGACATCCTGCGGGCCCTGGGCCTTCGGCGGGAGGGGCCCAACCTGATCGCCTGCCCCACCTGCGGCCGCACCCGCATCGACCTCATCGGTCTGGCGGAGGAGGTGGAGCGCCGCCTCCAGGAGGTGGACAAGCCCCTCACCGTGGCCGTCATGGGCTGCGTGGTCAACGGCCCGGGGGAGGCCTCTGCCGCCGATGTGGGCATCGCCGGAGGCGACGGCGTGGGCCTGCTGTTCCGCAAGGGAGAGATCGTGAAAAAGGTCCCCCAGGAGGACCTGGTGGAGGAGCTGTTCCGGCTCATCGAGACCCTGTAACTGTCATCCGGAAGCCTGGAAGGAGCCAGAGTACATGCCAGAGCAACAAAAGATTCCATTCCTGTCCCTCTTTTCCGCCTGGACGCCGGGGCGGGAGCTCCAGCCCCTCCTGACCGGGCTGGAGGTGCGCTCCGCGGTCATCCAGCGGAGCGCCCGGGCGGTGCTGGCCGAGGTGGAGGGGCCCGTCCCCCCGGACGGGGCCCTGCTCTCCCGGCTGGAGCGGGAGCTGACGGCGGCCTATGGCCTGCGGCGGATGGAGCTGCGCTTCTGCGCCCCGCTGCCCCAGGAGCCGGCCCCGGAGCACACCGCCCCGGAGCCGCCGGAGATGCCGGAGGACCTGCCGCCCATGCCCACCGAGGCCGACATGCCGCCGGAGCCGGAGGGCCCACCTCCGGTCCTGGAGGAGGCCCCTCCGGCAGAGGACCCCATGGAGGTCTTCCGCCGGACAGAGCGCATCCGCCAGGAGGCCCTAAAGCAGATCAAGCCTGCCGCCCCGGCGGAAAAAAAGGAGAAGGGGGGCGGGAGCCGCCTCCTCTTCGGAAAGATCATGAAGAAGTTCCCCCAGATCGCCATGAAGGACCTGACCCTGGACTCCGAAATGGTGACGGTGGAGGGAGAGGTCTTTGCCACCGACCATGTGGAGATGAAGAAGCGGGGGGCTTGGATGGTCCGCTTCGATATCACCGACCGCACCAACTCCATCCGGGTGGCCAAGTTCCTGGTGGGGGACGAGGGCAAGCAGCTTGCCGGCGCCCTGAAGGAGGGGAGCCATCTCATCGTCCAGGGCCGGGTGAGCCCCTACCAGGGGGAGCTCCAGATCGAGCCCACGGGCATCGCCCAGGGGAAGCCTCCGGAGCCCCGAAAGGACACGGCGGAGGGGCCCAAGCGGGTGGAGCTCCACCTCCACACCAAGATGTCCTCCATGGACGCCGTCACCGACATCAAAGAGGTCATCCAGCGGGCGGCCTCCTGGGGCCACCCCGCCATCGCCATCACCGACCACGGCGTCTGCCACGACTTCCCCACGGCCTACTCGGCCGCCAAGAAGGCGGGCATCCAGATGATCTTCGGAGTGGAGGCCTACTTTGTCAACGACGTGGACGACATGCCCGCCGTCCGGGGGGACCTGGATGCCGATTTCCACGGGGAGTATGTCTGCTTCGACCTGGAGACCACCGGCCTGGACGCCCGGAAGGATGTCATTACGGAGATCGGCGCGGTGGTCTACCGGGATGGGAAGGTCACCGATGAGGTCTTTTCCACCTTCGTGGACCCGGAGCGGCCCATACCCTATGAGGTGAGCCAACTCACCGGCATCACCGACGACATGGTGAAGGGCGCCCCCAGCCAGGCCGAGGCCATCCGGCAGTTCCTGGACTTCGTGAAGGGCCGGCCCCTGGCCGCCCACAACGCCGGCTTCGACGTGGGCTTCATCGCCGAGGGCTGCCGCCGCATGGGCATCCCCCTGGAGGTGACAGCGGTGGATACCCTCCCCCTGGCCCAGGCCCTGCTGCCCAATCTGGCCAAGCACAAGCTGGACATCGTGGCCGGCCACCTGGGGCTCCCGGCCTTCAATCACCACCGGGCCACCGACGACGCCTCCACTGTGGCCTATATGCTGGTGCCCTTCTTCAAACGGTTGGAGGAGGAGCACGGCATCTACTCCCTGGGCCCCATCAACCGCTGGGTGGCCGCCCAGAACCAGAAGCGCAAGGGGAAGCGCCGGGCCCGGCACCTCATCGTCCTGGCCCGGAACCAGACCGGCCTGCGGAACCTCTACAAGCTGGTGTCCAAGGCCCATCTGGAGCACTTCCAGCGCAAGCAGTACCCGGTGATGCCCAAGAGCCTCATTGACGCCAACCGGGAGGGCCTCCTCATGGGCTCGGCCTGCGAGGCGGGTGAGCTCTTCCAGGCGGTGGTGCGCCACAGCTCCTGGGCGGAGCTCAAGCGTATCGCCTCCTGGTATGACTACCTGGAGATCCAGCCCCTGAGCAACAACGCCTATATGCTCCGCCCCGACAAGAGCGGCCGGACCATCGCCCGGGACGAGGAGGAGCTGCGGGACTTCAACCGCACCATCGTGGAGCTGGCCCACGAGCTGGGCAAGCCGGTGGTGGCCACCGGGGACGTCCACTTCCTGGACCCGGAGGACGAGATCTACCGCCACATCCTCCTGAACACCAAGGGCTTTGAGGACGCCGACGCCCCCAACCCCCTCTACTTCCGCACCACTGACGAGATGCTCCGGGAGTTCTCCTATCTGGGGGAGGAGACGGCCCGGGAGGTGGTGGTGGACAACACCCACCTCATCGCCGCCTGGTGCGGGGACTTAAACCCCCTGCCCAACGGCCTCTTCGCCCCCAAGCTGGAGGACTCTGAGGGGGAGCTCAAGCGCCTGGTGTGGGGGAAGGCCAAGCGGCTCTACGGCGAGGAGCCCCCCAAGATCGTCACGGACCGTATCGAGACCGAGCTCCACGACATCCTCATGCGGCACTACGACGTGATCTACATGTCGGCCCAGAAGCTGGTCCAGGACTCCCTGGACCACGGCTACCTGGTGGGCTCCCGGGGCTCGGTGGGCTCCTCCATCGTGGCCTTCATGTCGGGCATCACCGAGGTCAACGCCCTGCCCCCCCACTACCGCTGCCCCAACTGTAAGCACTCTGACTTTGAGACGGCCAAGACCCTGGGGGCGGGCTGCGGCGCCGATATGCCCGACGCAGTCTGCCCTGTCTGCGGGACCAAATATGAAAAGGACGGCTTCAACATCCCCTTCGAGACCTTCCTGGGCTTCGGCGGCGACAAGGTGCCCGATATCGACCTGAACTTCTCCGGCGAGTACCAGTCCAGCGCCCATAGGCACACCTTCGAGCTCTTCGGGGACTCCCACGTGTTCCGGGCGGGGACCATCGGCACCGTGGCGGAGAAGACCGCCTTCGGCTATGTGAAAAAGTACATGGAGGAGCGGGGAAAGACGGCCACCCGGGCCGAGATGCTCCGGCTGGCCAAGGGCTGCACCGGGGTCAAGCGCACCACCGGCCAGCACCCCGGCGGCATGGTGGTCATCCCCCAGGACAAGGAGATCTACGACTTCTGCCCCGTCC
>DWWJ01000024.1 GCA_019119795.1 Candidatus Intestinimonas pullistercoris | reverse complement strand
AGGAGACCCTGGCCCACGCCCACGGTGCCGGACTGGCCGCCCCTCAGGTGGGTATTCTGCGCCGCTGTGTCATCGTGGTGGACGCCAACGACCAGATGCTGGAGCTGGTGAACCCGGAGATCATCTGGCGTTCGGAGGAGACCCAGGACGGCCTGGAGGGCTGTCTCAGCGTCCCCGGCCGCTGGGGTGAGGTAGAGCGCCCTGCCCGGGTCCGGGTCCGGGCCCAGGACCGGACCGGCGAGACCTTCGAGGTGGAAGGGGAGGAGATTGTGGCCCGGTGCTTCTGCCATGAGCTGGACCACCTGGACGGCCACATCTTCACCGAGCTCACCGACCGCCTCTACACCCAGCAAGAGCTGGACGAGATGATGGAGGAAGAGCAGTGAAGATTCTCTTCATGGGGACCCCGGACTTTGCGGTTCCCTCTCTCCGGGCCCTGCTGGAGGCCGGGCATACCATCTGCGGAGCCTTTACCCAGCCGGACAAGCCCAAGAACCGGGGAATGAAGCTCCAGGCAAGCCCTGTAAAGGAATATGCCCTTTCAGAAAATATCCCTGTCTTTCAGCCGGTCAAGCTCCGGGACGGGACGGCTCTGGCCTGTATCCGGGAGCTGGACCCAGAGCTCATCGTCGTAGCGGCCTATGGCCGCATCCTGCCGGAGGACATTCTGGCGTATCCCAGGTATGGATGCATCAATGTCCACTCCTCTCTGCTGCCCAAGTACCGGGGAGCGGCCCCTATCAACTGGGCCATCCTCAACGGAGAGGAGGAGACCGGCGTCACCATCATGCATATGGCCCCGGAGCTGGACGCCGGAGACATTATCGCCCAGCGGGCCACCCCCATCGGGCCCAATGAGACAGCGCCAGAGCTCTTTGACCGCCTGGCCCAGATGGGCGGGGAGCTCCTGGCGGAGACCGTGGCCCAAGTCCAGGCGGGGACTGCCCCTCGTAGGGCTCAGGACGCCGCCCAGGCCACCTATGCCCCCATGCTGAGCCGGGAGCTCTCGCCCCTGGACTGGAGCAGGCCCGCTCAGGCGCTCCACGATCAGGTGCGTGGTCTGCTGCCCTGGCCCGCCGCTGTGGCGGAATTTGGCGGCATCCGCTGTAAAGTGTTTTCCACTGATGTCCTTGAGGATACAGCCGATTCCGCTCCCGGGACTGTGGTAGAAGCCGGAAAAACCGGCATCCTCATGGTCTGCGGCGGCGGGAGCCTTCTGCGCGTCCGGGAGCTTCAGCCGGACGGCAAAAAGCGGATGGCCGCCGCCGACTTCCTGCGGGGCCATCCGCTGTCCCCCGGCTGAGCAGCCCCTACAAGAGAAAGGGAGGAGTGCCCCATGACCGGAAGCGCCCGGGAGGTGGCCCTGGTGACCCTGACTGCCTGCGAAAAGCAGGGGGCCTGGTCGGACCTGGCTCTGAAAAAGAATATCCGTGCCGCCAGGCTGGACGCCCGGGATGCGGCCCTGGCCACCCGGCTCTGCTTTGGCGTCCAGCAAAACCAGATGCTGTTGGACTTTTACCTCAGCAAGTTCTCCACGGTGAAGCTGGAGCGGATCGAGCACAAGGTGCTCAACGCTCTGCGGCTTGGGGTCTACCAGATCGCCTTTCTCACCAAGGTCCCGGTCAGCGCCGCTGTCAACGAGTCCGTGGAGTTGGCCCGACGGTACAGCCGGAACCCCAGAAGCCCCGGATTGGTCAATGGCATCCTCCGCTCCGTGGCCCGGAACGCCGAACGCCTCCCTGTAATCGAGGAAAAGGACCCGGCGGCCTATCTCTCTATTCGCTACAGCCATCCTCTCTGGCTGGTGCAGGAATTTCTGACTGTCCTGGGTCCGGCAGAGACGGAGGCGCTCCTGGATGCTGACAACGGAAAGCCTTCTACTACAGCGCAGGTAAACGTTCATCGCTTTACAATGAAAGAAGTGGCTGAGTCCCTCCTGGCCCAGGGGGTGGAGGCAAAGCCCCACCCCTGGATGCCGGACTGCCTGCTCCTCCAGGGCACGGGAGACCTGGAAAGCCTCCAGGCTTTTCAGGAGGGGGCCTTTTACATCCAGGACCCGGCGGCCCGGGCGGCGGTACTGGCGGCCAGCCCAGAGCCGGGGATGCGGGTGCTGGACGCCTGCGCCGCCCCCGGCGGCAAATCCTTTGCCTGCGCCATCGCCATGGGGGACAGGGGAGAGGTCCTCTCCTGTGATATCCACGCCCATAAAAAGGCCCTCATCGACGCCGGAGCCCGGCGGCTGGGCCTCACCTCCATCCGCTCCACCGTCCAGGACGCCAAGGTCCGCCGGGAGGATTGGACCGAGGGCTTTGACCTGGTGCTGGCCGATGTGCCCTGCTCCGGGCTGGGCATCATCCGTAAGAAGCCCGACATCCGGTACAAGGACCCGGCCCCCCTGGAGGGCCTGCCAGCAATTCAGAGGGCTATTTTAGACAATGTCTCCGGCTATGTCAGGCCGGGGGGCGTCCTCCTCTACTCCACTTGCACCCTCCTGGAGCGGGAGAACGGGGCGGTGGTGGACGGCTTCCTGGCGGCCCACCCGGAGTACGCCCCGGAGCCTTTCACCCTGCCGGGCCCGGCGGGGGAGGCCCCGGAGGGCCGCCTGACCCTCTGGCCCCATATTCACGATACTGACGGCTTTTTCATTGCCAAACTGCGGAGGCATCCATGACTGACATCAAATCCATGACCCAGCCGGAGCTGGCCGCCTGGCTGAAGGAGCGGGGGGAGCCCGCCTTCCGGGCCAAGCAGCTCTTTCTCTGGCTCCACCGGGGGGCCGGCTCCTTCGACGAGATGACCAACCTCTCCAAATCCCTGCGGGAGAAGCTGGCGGCGGAGTGCCGTATCACCCGGCCCCAGGTGGCCCGGAAGCAGGTGTCCGCCCTGGACGGCACCATCAAATACCTCTGGCAGCTCCAGGATGGAAATTGTATCGAGACGGTTTTGATGCGCTATCATCATGGGAATACTGTCTGTATCTCCTCCCAGGTGGGCTGCCGGATGGGCTGCGCCTTCTGCGCCTCCACTCTGGGGGGCAAGGTCCGGGACCTCACCCCCTCGGAGATGCTGGACCAGGTCCTCTTCACCCAGCTGGACTCCGGCCTCCCCATCTCCAACATCGTCCTCATGGGCATCGGAGAGCCCCTGGACAATTTTGACACGGTGCTGCGGTTCCTGGAGCTGGTGAACCACCCGGACGGACTCAACATCGGGATGCGGCATATCTCCCTCTCCACCTGCGGTTTGGTGGACAAAATTGACAAACTGGCCCAGCATCGGTTACAATTAACCTTGTCTGTCTCCCTCCACGCGCCGGACGACGAGACCCGGAGCCGCATCATGCCGGTAAACCGGGGGATCGGGGTAGAGCGGCTCTTCGCCGCCTGCCGCCGTTATTTCGAGGTCACTGGCCGGAGGATCTCCTACGAGTACGCCATGATCGACGGCGTCAACGACAGCGACCGGCAGGCCGACCTGCTGGCCGCCCATCTCAAGGGGACGCCGGGCCATGTGAACCTCATTCCTCTCAACGAGGTGAAGGAGAGCCCCCTGCGGCCCAGCCGCCGGGTGGCGGAATTTCAGAAGCGCCTGGAGCGTCAGGGCGTCACTGTCACAGTGCGCCGGAAGCTGGGCGGCGACATCGACGCCTCCTGCGGACAGCTCCGGCGGAAGGCCATGAAGGAAGACACCCTGGATGGGCGCGCCTGACCGGGGAAGGGAAAGGATTGGTCCAACATGAACCTTTGGGGCATCACCGACATCGGTTCGGTCCGGGAACAGAATCAGGACGACTACTACATCGAACAGGTGGAGCCGGACCTGGGCCTGGCCATCGTCTGCGACGGTATGGGGGGCGCCAGGGCGGGCAACATCGCCAGCCAGCTGGCGGTCCAGACCTTCCTGGAGACCGCCAAGTCCAGCCCGCCCCAGGAGTGGCGCGCAGAGCCGGAGGCCCTGCTCCACTCAGCCGCTCAGCAGGCCAACACAGCGGTCTATACCATGGCGGGCCGGGAGCCGGAGTGCCGGGGCATGGGCACCACCATGGTGGCCGCCCTGGTGGTAGGGCAGAACGCCTATATCCTGAACATCGGGGACAGCCGGTGCTATCTTGTCCAGCCTGACGGCATCCGCCGGCTCACCCGGGACCACTCCGTGGTGGAGGACCTGGTGACCCGCGGAAAGATCACCCCGGAGCAGGCCCGTCAGCACCCCCAGAAGAACCTCATCACCCGGGCCCTGGGGGCGGAGGCCCAGCTTCGGGCGGACCTGTACCGCCAGGCCCTTAGTCCCGGCGACGCCCTGCTGCTCTGCTCGGACGGGCTCAGCAACGTGGTCACGGAACAGGAGGTCCTCTATGAGGTCCTTCACGGAGGCCCGGCAGAGGACTGCTGCCGGCGGCTGCTGGACATCGCGCTGCTCCGGGGGGCCCCGGACAACGTGACCGCAGTCCTGCTTCAGATGTAACAAGGAGGATACCCCTATATGGATCAGTACATAGGGAAGACGCTGGATAGCCGCTATGAGATCCTGGAGGTCATCGGCACGGGCGGGATGGCTGTGGTCTACAAGGCCCACGACCCCCGGCTCAACCGCAAGGTGGCCATCAAGATCCTGCGGGACGATCTGGCCCGGGACGCGGAATTCCGGCGCCGGTTCCACGACGAATCCCAGGCTGTGGCCATGCTCTCCCACCCCAACATCATGGCGGTGTACGATGTGAGCCGTTCCTCCGACGTGGAGTACATCGTGATGGAGCTCATTGACGGCATCACCCTCAAGCAGTATATGCAGAAGCGGGGCGGGCCCCTGGGCTGGAAGGAGGCCCTGCACTTCATCACCCAGATCATGAAGGCCCTCTCCCACGCCCACAGCCGGGGCATCATCCACCGGGACATCAAGCCCCAGAATATCATGGTCCTCCGGGACGGCAGCATCAAGGTCACCGACTTCGGCATCGCCCGGCTGGCCTCGGCCGCCCAGAACACCCTGACCCAGGAGGCCCTGGGCTCGGTCCACTATATCTCCCCGGAGCAGGCCCGAGGCAGCCGCATCGACGCCCGCAGCGACATCTACTCCGCCGGCGTGGTGCTCTATGAGATGCTCACCGGCCGCCTGCCCTTTGAGGGGGACACCCCCGTTTCGGTGGCAATCCAGCACATCAGCTCCGTCCCCCTGCCGCCCCGGGACCTCAACCCGGATATCCCGGAGGCCCTGGAGGCCATCACTATGAAGGCCATGGCCCCCAACGTGGACAACCGCTACCGCAGCGCCGACGAGATGCTGGTAGACCTGGAGGAATTCCGCAAGAATCCCAGCATCAACTTTGACTACACGCCGGACGACCTGCTCACGCCGGACGGAGAGACCGACGAGCCCACGCAGATCATCAGCACGCCCCGCCGAAGTGGCTCGTCCCGGGCTCCGGAGCGCCGCCGGCCCAGAGCGGAGTCCCTGGAGGAGACCCGGGTCACCGAGGTCCGCCCCCGGAAAAAGCAGGGGGGGAGCATGTCGGTGCCTCTGGCGGTGGCCTCCATCCTGATTTTCATTGTGGGCATCGGCGTTTTGTTCTGGGTGATCTTTTTCAGCAATACCTTCCAGCAGGAGAACTCCCATTCCGTGCCCAACCTCATCAATATGACACTGGATGAGGCCCGAAGCGACTCCAGGGTAGAGGGCATCTTTACCATCGTAGAGGGAGAACGGGCGCCCAGCTCCACGGTAGAGGAGGGAAGGATCATCGACCAGGACCCCCAGCCCAGGTCGGTGGTCACAGGGGATGATCTGACCATCACCGTCACGGTGAGCAGCGGCACGGAACCCCTCTATATGCCAGAGCTGGTGAATCAGGACTACCGGGAAGCCCAACAGAATCTCCGGAATATGGGGCTGACCAATATCACCGTGGAATCGGAGTACTCTGACATCACGAAGGACTTTGTCAGCCGCACCGATCCGATGCAGGGCAGTACCATCACGACGGAGACCCCGGTAACCATTTATGTCAGCCTGGGCCCGGAGCCTGTGGTACGGACCATGCCCAACGTGGTAGGCGAGACTCTGGAGACCGCACGGACCTGGCTGGAGGGGGTCAACGGGCTCAATCTGGTGGTGACTACCACGGAGGTGGACAGCGAGGAGCCCGCCGGTACCGTGGTCTATCAGAGCATTCCCGTGGGGGAGAGCGTTGAGGAGGGCACCACTGTCATGCTCCAGGTCAGCAACGGCTCCGGCGCTCCCTCTGAGGAGTCCCCGGCCGTCAGTGAGGAGCCCAGCACCTCCCAGGAGCCGGCTGTCAACTCGGTCCGGGTGGAGATCGTCCTGCCCAAGGACGGAGACTCCTCGGATATGGTGGAGGTCCAGCTCAACGGCGGCGCCGGCTACGTGCACACCCAGACCGTAGAGCGCCGGGTGAACAGCGTGGTCTTCACCCTCACAGGTACCGGAACCCACTCCTACAGCGTCTACTTTGACGGGGTCTACTCCCACAACATCACGGTGGACTTCACCAATCCCACCGGGACGGAGAACAGCCAATGAGTCAGGAGACTGGTGTGATCCTCAAGGCCCTCAGCGGCTTCTACTATGTGGACGACGGCTCCGGCCAGACGGTGACCTGCCGGGCCCGGGGCAGATTCCGCCATCAGAAGATCACCCCCCTGGTGGGGGACCGGGTGGCCTTTACCCGCCTTCCAGATGGCACCGGAGCGCTGGAGGAGATCCTGCCCCGGAAAAACCGCTTCCAGCGCCCGGCGGTGGCCAACATTGACCAGCTGGTGCTGGTGGTCTCGGGCGCCATTCCCGTGACCGACCCCTTCCTCATCGACCGGGTCACCGCCCTGGCCGACAGCAAGGAGGGCTGTGACTGCCTGCTCTGCATCAACAAGCGGGACCTGGACCCGGCCGATAATCTCTTTGGTATCTACACCAAGGCTGGCTTTCCCACCCTGCGGGTCAGCGCCGCTACGGGGGAGGGCATCCCGGACCTGGCGGCCGCCATTACCGGAAAGGTTTCCGCCTTTACAGGCAACTCCGGCGTAGGCAAGTCCAGCATCCTCAACGCTCTGGAGCCGGGCTTCGGCCTCCAGGTGGGTGAGGTCAGCGAAAAGCTGGGCCGGGGCCGACACACTACCCGGCACGTGGAGCTCTACCGCCTGGCCAACGGGGCTATTGTGGCGGATACGCCGGGCTTCTCCTCCTTTGACGCCGAGCGCATGGAGCTTCTACGGAAGGAGGACCTGGGCGGGGCCTTTCGGGAGTTCCGACCCTATCTGGACCAGTGCCGCTTCGTGGGCTGCTCCCATACTAAGGAGCGGGGCTGCGCCGTGCTGGAGGCGGTGGCCACAGGGGAGATCCCGGCCAGCCGCCACGAGAGCTACCTGCGCCTCTATGAGCAGGCCAAGGAGATCAAGGATTGGGAGCGTCCGGACGCCGGCAGGACCTGATCCCGCACCCCTGGCCTGCTTCCCCATATAATGAAATAGCGGTACCAGTCCAGGGGGAAGGAGGCGTTTTTGTTGAAGATCGTGATCGTGCGCTCCCCAAAGTGCCTGCGGGGGCTTCTCAAGGCCCTGTTTGGCATGCGCTGAAGGCGGGACCGGAAAAAAGAGGGCTCCTCCTCCCGGCAAGGCGGGAAGCGGAGGAGCAAGAGACGTTTTTAGGCTGTCGAAAAAGTCCGAAGGACTTTTCGGCAGCCTAATTTTGTCATAGCGGCCAGACCTTGTACATATGCTCCCTGTAGAAACACGACAAGGAGAGGAACGCTATGGAGCTGGAACTGAAAACCACCCATCTCAACTGTTACGACACCCTTCTGGACACCACTCTGTTCCAGGAGGAGACCCTGGAGAGCATCGTCCCCGACGCCTGTCCCGACATCCTGCGCATCGTGGACACCGAGGCGCTGGTCTGTCTCAAGAGCAAGGAGGCCCAGGAGGGACGGATGGAGGTGGCTGGGACCGCCCGGTGCGCCATCCTCTATCTGCCCGACGGCGAGCAAGAGCTCCGCCGGATGACCGTCAGCATCCCCTTCACCTGCGCGGCGGAGGCCGCCGGACTGAGCCGGGGCTGCCGCCTCACCGCCGTCCCCCGGGTCCAGTCGGCGGATGCCCGGATGCTCAACCCCCGGAAGGTCCTGACCCGGGTGAGCCTGGCCGTGGACATCCAGGCCTTCGCCCCCCAGACCGCCAGCTTCTGCGACGGGGTGGAGTGCGAGAGCGCCGCCGGGGTCCGCCAGCTGGGGGAGACCCACTCGGCCTGCCTGGTGGTGGCGGTGGAGGAGAAGCCCTTCACCTTCTCCGATGACCTGAACCTCTCAGGCTCCCGGCCCGCGGCGGCGGAGCTCCTCAAGACCCGGGCGGACCTGGTGTGTAACGAGTCCAAGATCATCGGAAACAAGCTGATTTTCAAGGGAGAGGCCGACCTCCAGCTCCTCTATCGGGCTCCGGACGGCAGCCTCTGTCCTGCCAGCTTCGAGCTGCCCTTCTCCCAGATCATGGAGGTCTCAGAGGTGGGGGAGGACGCCGACTGTGCCCTCCAGGTGCTGCTCACCGGCTGTGAATGTACCCTGGACGGGGAGGAGGGCCGCACCCTGGCCCTCTCCCTCTCCATGCTGGCCCAGGCCGTGGTCCGGGAGGAGCGGCAGGTGTCCCTGCTCTCCGACATCTACAGCACCGCCTACGCCCTCACCGCGGAGCGGAAGCCCTACACCTTCTACCGCCTGCTGGAGCACGCCCAGCGGCGGGTCACTGTCCGGGAGTTGCTGGAGACGGTCTCCCCGGTGCGGGAGGTGTGCGATGTCTATGTCAATGTAGGGGCCGTCACCGCTGCCCGGGAGGGGGCCCAGGTGAGTCTCTCCGCCGAGACCTCCGTCACCGTGGTCTATCTGGCGGAGGACGGCAGCCTGGGGACCGCCCAGCGGGCCATTCCGGCGGCCTGTCCGGTGGAGCTGCCGGAGGGCTCTGCCTGCACCTGCCGCTGCGTCTGCCCCGGAGAGCGCTTCGCCACGCCCACAGGCGGCGGGGTGGAGGTGCGCTATCCCCTGGACTTCCGCTATCTGGCCCTGATGCCCCACACCACTACCGGCGTCTCAGAGGTCCACCTGGACGAGAGCGCCCCCCGGGACACTGCCGGGCAGCCCTCCATCGTGCTGCGGATGGTGGGGGAGGGGGAGCGCCTCTGGGACATCGCCAAGACCTACGGCACCACCACCGAGGACATCGTCCAGGCCAACGCCTTGGGAGAAGAGGCCCCCCAGGCGGGCCAGCTCCTGCTCATCCCCAAGAAGCGGTAAAAAGGAGGAAGCATCCAGTGGAAGACAGGAAGATCTACGAGGACATCGCCCAGCGCACCGACGGCGACATCTATGTGGGGGTGGTGGGGCCCGTCCGCACCGGCAAATCCACCTTTATCAAGCGGTTCATGGAATCCCTGGTCATCCCCAACATTGAGAACGTCTACCGCAGGGAGCGGGCCCGGGATGAGCTCCCCCAGAGCGGCTCCGGCCGGACCGTCATGACTGCCGAACCCAAGTTCGTCCCCGAGGAGGCGGTGGATATCGCCATGGAGGGGGGCGCCCGGGTGTCGGTCCGGCTCATCGACTGCGTGGGCTATATGGTCCCGGGAGCGGCGGGGCAGTTCGAGGACGACATGCCCCGGATGGTTACCACCCCTTGGTTCGACCACGAGATCCCCATGACAGAGGCGGCGGAGATCGGCACCCGGAAGGTCATCGCCGAGCACTCCACCATCGGCATCGTGGTCACCACCGATGGCTCCATCACCGACATCCCCCGGGAGGACTATCTGGAGGCGGAGGAACGGGTCATCTCTGAGCTCAAGGAGCTGGGCAAGCCCTTCCTGGTGCTTCTGAACTCCTCCTATCCCGGCTCAGAGCGGGCCAGGGCCATCCGGGCCGACATCGCCTCCCGGTACGACGTCACCTGCATGGCCGTCAACTGCCTCCAGCTTGGGGAGGAGGACGTGGCCGGCATCATCAAGGCGGTGCTCTACGAGTTCCCGCTGAAGGAGCTGGACCTGTCCCTCCCCCCCTGGGTGGACGCCCTGCCCTATGACCACCCCATCAAAAACGGCCTCTACGCCGCCATCCGGGAGGGAGCCGGGAATCTGCGGCGCATCCGGGATGTGGAGCACACCATCGAGGCCATCGGGGCCTATGAGGGGGTGAGCAGCGCCCGCATCCGGACCATTGAGCTGGGCACCGGCCTGGCCTCCGCCGACCTGGACCTGCCCCGGAGCCTCTTCTATGAGACCATCTCGGACCAGTCCGGCTTCACCATCCACGACGACGGGGACCTGATGGGCCTGCTCACCCAGCTCGCCGAGGTGAAGCGTGAGTACGACAAGGTGGCCGACGCCCTCCGGGAGGTGAAGGAGACCGGCTACGGCATCGTGGTCCCCACCACTGACGAGCTCCACCTGGAGGAGCCGGAGATCGTCAAGCAGGGGGGACGCTACGGGGTCCGCCTGAAGGCCAGCGCCCCCAGCATCCATATGATCCGGGCCGACATCGAGACCGAGGTCTCTCCCATCGTGGGCAGCGAGAAGCAGTCGGAGGAGATGATCCACTACCTGCTCCAGGAGTTCGAGGGGGACACCAAGGCCATCTGGCAGTCCAACATCTTCGGAAAGTCCTTCCATGAGCTGGTCAGCGAGGACCTGAACACCAAGCTCAAGCGGATGCCCGAGGACGCCCGGAGCAAGCTCCAGGAGACCCTCCAGCGCATCATCAACGAGGGCTCCGGCGGCCTGATCTGCATTATTCTATAAAAGGGCGGGGGCCGGCTTATCGCCGGCTCCCGCCGCCTTTTCCGCTATTTCGCATCCACCTCGTCTGCCGGAAGGGGAAAGAGGGCCGCCTCATAGTGCTCCACAAAATACCGGACCTGCTTCCGGCCCCGCTGGACCACCTTGTGGCCCTCGGCCTCCAGGCGCCGGCGCTGCTCCTCCACGCCTCCCGGATATTTGGGATGAAGCTCCCCGCCGGTCCGGAGGGTCCGCCAGTAGGGAGTCTCGTCTCCGGCGCGCTGATAGCTGGCCCAGGCGGCCATGGAGACAAAGAGCCCCGCTGTCAGGGGGTCGGTGAAGTCGGCCCCATAGCGCCTGGCCAGATAGGCCCGGAGCTCTCCCACCGTGGTGAGCCTCCCAAAGGGGACGGCCCGCATCAGCCGGTCATAGTCCAGGGGCGGAGCCAGAAGCATCCGGCTCCCGCCGTATTTCCGGATGGAGGCGCCGTCGGTGATGGTCTGGATGCGGGGCATGTCCCGCTCCTGGCGGAGCATGGCGTTGAAATCCTTTTTTTCCTCGTTTGCCATCCCTATCCCTCCTGCTCCAGGGCAGGGCCCTGCTCAGAAAAGTGCTCCAGGGCCTGCCGGTCTCTCAGACGCATGGAGCGGTAGCCCGTCTCCACCCAGCCCCGGCGGGCAAAGGCCCCCAGCGCCCGGCTCACCGTCACCCGGCTCACCCCCACGGCGGCGCCGATCTCCTCGTGGGTGCAGCGCAGGGAGCCGTCGGCCTCGGCAGGGAGGCTGAGCAGGTACCGGGCCACCCGCTGGTCTGCCGGCCGGAAGGACATGCCGTCCACATGGTCCGAGAGGAGCCGCACCGTCCGGGCCAGGTATTGGAGCATGGGGAGGGCCAGGTCCGGATGGACGCGGAAAATCTGGTCCAGCCGCTGCCGGTCGATGGAGACCGCTCGGCATTCGGTGACCGCCACCGCCGAGGAGACCCGGGGACAGCCGTCAAAGAAGGATGCCTCGCCCATCAGGTCCCCGGAGCGGTGGGTGGTGAGGACCCGCTCTCCGCCGGACTCCGAGCTGATATAGCTCCGGACCGTGCCCGAGAGGAGGTAATAGAAGACATCTGCCCGGGTGCCCTGGAGGTAGATGAGCTGGCCGGGGGCGTAGACCCGGGGGGACTGCCCCTCCGCCAGTGGCGCCCAAATGTCTGTTCGTTCCATATCCCAGTCCCGCCTCCAGTCTGGTTCCATAATCAGTTTAATCGTATCACACTTTACATTCTTTCCGCAAGTGTTCTGGCATAATAAAGGCAATCAAACAAACAGGAGGGACCCAAAGATGGGCATGACCATGACCCAGAAGATCCTGGCCAAGCACGCAGGAGTGCCGTCCGTAGAGGCCGGACAGCTCATTGAGGCTAAGCTGGACCTGGTACTGGGAAACGACATCACCGCCCCGGTGGCCATCACCGAGTTTGACAAGGCCGGGCTGACCCAGGTATTTGACAAGGACAAGATCGCCATTGTCCTGGACCACTCCACCCCCTGCAAGGACATCAAGTCGGCCCAGCTCTGCGCTCAGGCCCGGGAATTCGCCAACCGCTTCTCCATCACCCACTTCTATGACGTGGGGCAGATGGGCGTGGAGCACGCCCTGATCCCGGAGAAGGGCCTGGCCGCCCCCGGGGAGGCCATCATCGGCGCCGACTCCCACACCTGTACTTACGGGGCCCTGGGGGCCTTCTCCACCGGCGTGGGCTCCACCGACATGGCCGCCGGCATGGCCACGGGCCTTGCCTGGTTCAAGGTGCCCGCCGCCATCAAGGTGACCCTCACCGGCAAGCTGGCCCCCTATGTCAGCGGTAAGGACGTGGTCCTCCACCTCATCGGGCAGATCGGCGTAGACGGCGCCCTCTACAAATCCCTGGAGTTCACCGGGGAAGGGGTGGCCCAGCTCACCATGGACGACCGCTTCACCATCGCCAACATGGCCATCGAGGCCGGGGCCAAGAACGGCATCTTCCCGGTGGACGAGCAGACCCTGCGCTATCTGGAGGGCCGGGTGGACCGCCCCTATGACGCCGTAGATGCCGATCCCGACGCGGTGTACGACCAGGAGGTGGTCATCGACCTCTCCGCCCTCCGGCCCACCGTGGCCCTGCCCCACCTGCCCTCCAACACCCGGACGGTAGACGAGGTGGCGGGGCTCCCCATCCAGCAGGTGGTCATCGGCTCTTGCACCAACGGCCGTCTGAAGGACCTCCAGGAGGCCGCCGCCATCCTCAAGGGCCGCAAGGTCCACCAAGGCGTGCGGTGCATCGTCCTGCCCGCCACCCAGCAGATCATGATGGACGCCATGGCCCAGGGCCTCATCCAGACCTTCATCGAGGCCGGCTGCGCCGTGTCCACCCCCACCTGCGGCCCCTGCCTGGGCGGCCACATGGGCGTCCTCTCCGACGGGGAGCGGGCGGTCTCCACCACCAACCGGAACTTTGTGGGCCGCATGGGCCCTGTCAGCTCTGAGATCATTCTGGCCAGTCCCGCTGTGGCGGCGGCCTCCGCTGTGGCCGGCTGCATCGCCGACCCGGCCAAGCTCTAAGGGAGGTGTAAGGCAATGAAACTTTATAAGTACGGCGACAACGTGGATACCGACGTCATCATCCCCGCCCGCCATCTCAACAACCCCGATCCCAAGGCCCTGGCCTCCCACTGCATGGAGGACATCGACGCCAGCTTCGCCTCTACGGTGGAGCCCGGCGACATCGTGGTGGCGGGAGCCAACTTCGGCTGTGGCTCCTCTCGGGAGCATGCCCCCCTGGCTTTGAAATCCTGCGGCGTGAAGTGCGTCATCGCCGCCTCTTTTGCCCGGATCTTCTACCGCAATGCCATCAACATCGGCTTCCCCATCCTGGAGTGCCCGGAGGCCGCCCAGTCCATCCAGCCGGGTGACACGGTCTCAGTGGATTTCCAGACCGGCGTCATCACCGACGAGACCCAGGGGAAGACCTTCCAGGCCGCGCCCTTCCCGGCTTTCATCAACGGGATCATCGAGAGCGGCGGCCTGCTCAACTCCCTGAAGGCCCGGGGGGTGGCGAAATGAATTATAAAATTGCCCTCATCAAGGGCGACGGCATCGGCCCCGAGGTCGTAGGGGAGGCCGTAAAAGTCCTGGAGACCGTGGGAAAAAAGTTCGGCCATACCTTCGAGTTTGTGGACGTGCTCCTGGGGGGCTGCGCCACCGACGCGGTGGGGAAGAGCTACCCTGACGGCACCGCCGAGAAGTGCAAGGCCTGCGACGCCGTTTTGCTGGGGGCGGTGGGAGGCCCCAAGTGGGGCTCTGACAAGCCCGCTGAACAGCGGCCGGAGACCGCCCTGCTGGCCATTCGGAAGGATCTGGGCCTCTACGCCAACCTGCGCCCCGCCGTCCTGCGCCCCGCCCTGGCCGACGCCTGCCCCCTGAAAAAAGAGACGGCGGAGAAGGGCATCGACCTGATGATGGTCCGGGAGCTCACCGGTGGCATCTACTTTGGAAAGCGGGACAAATACCAGACCGAGGACCGGGGCCTGGAGTGCACCGACCTCATGGCCTACTCCGAAAAGGAGATCGAGCGCATCGGCCGCCGGGCCTTTGAGCTGGCCCGCCTACGCCGGAAGAAGGTCTCCAGCGTGGACAAGGCCAACGTCCTGGAGACCAGCCGCCTGTGGCGCTCCGTCATGCACCGCCTGGCGGAGGAGTACCCCGACGTGCAGTACGAGGATGTGCTGGTGGACAACTGCGCCATGCAGATTGTGCGGGACCCCGGGCAGTTCGACGTGGTGGTCACCGAGAATATGTTCGGGGACATCCTCTCCGACGAGGCCAGCATGGTCACCGGCTCCATCGGCCTGCTGCCCTCGGCCTCCATTGGGGACAGCGCCCCCGGCCTCTACGAGCCTATCCACGGCTCCGCCCCGGACATCGCCGGCCAGGACAAGGCCAACCCCATCGCCACCATCCTGTCCGTGGCCATGATGTTCCGTTACTCCTTCCACCTCGCCGCCGAGGCCGATGCCATCGAGGCGGCGGTGGACC
>DWWJ01000189.1 GCA_019119795.1 Candidatus Intestinimonas pullistercoris | reverse complement strand
AGCGCGGCGGCGGTGCAGAAGAGGCTCTTCTGCCGCCCGGCATCGCAGTGCTCCAGCAGCCAGGCCAGGAGCCGGGCCCGCTGGTCCTGCTCCTCCAGATAGGCCTCCAGTCCCATGGCTCGGGCCCGCTCCAGGTCCCGGCGCTTGGCCTGATGGGTGACGAAGGAGTCGAATGCCTCCGGCGCCTCATACCGGGCACAGGGCCACGCCCCGCACTGGAAGCAGAACTCCGGGGCCCCGTGGTCCCGGGCGCACCGGATCACGGGGCAGGGCTGGTGGCCCTCCCCGCCGCCGCAGCCGGGACAGCGGCCGCCCAGGTGCATGGGGCACAGGGCGCAGGGAAGGCCGCACAGGGAGAAGCCGGGGTGGGCGCGTCGGTAGTCCTTCATGGAGCGCTCCTCCATCTTTTAGAGAATTTTAATCTTTTTTGCCCGTGACTCTTAAGAAGCCCGGCGTATGATAGAGCCAATCCAACAAGAGAGGACTTGGCGCTATGACAAACGACGGTTATGTGGGCGGGCTCCCGGAGCGGTATATCCCCCCGGAGCCCCGGTTTCAGGAACAGCCCCGGGCCCGGCGCTGGCCGGTGTGGCTGGTGGTGCTGGCCATCTGCGCCGCCCCCTTCACGATCCCCCTTGGGGCGGGCATCCTGGCAGTGCTGGCGGGCCTGGCCGTGGGGGCGATCGCCCTGCTGGCCGGGCTGGCCCTGGGCGTGGTGACCCTTCTGGGAGGCATCGGCGCCGGCGGCGTGGTCTGCATCCTAGGTGGCGTGGCCGGCTCCCTGTGGGGCCTTTGGAACCTGGTCACCCTGGACCTGGGCCGGGCCCTCTACTACCTGGGCTCCGGAGCGGTGGCCTCCCTGGTCGGCGCGCTGATGCTGGCCATCTGCGCCGGGACGGTCTATCTGGCGGTCCGGGCCTTTGCCTGGCTCCGGGGCCGGAGAGGGGGGAACTAGGCGGTGAAAAAGCGGAAAACAGCCGCTCTCCTGGCCCTGGGCGCCCTCCTGACGGCGGCGGCCTGGGTGGGCGAGAAGGTCACCCGGAGGCGGGAAGCCTCCGTTACCCTCCAGCCCCCCAAGGGCTGGGACCGGGGCCTGGACGGCCGGTACACCCCCTTCTGCGAGGGCTGAGGGACCGCGGCGGTCTACCGGGGCGCGGGATGCGCTCCGGCGGGCCGCTTTTTTCAGCCCCGGCGGTAGGTCCGGGTGATCTTCCCCAGGTGGTCGGCCACGCCGGGGTTCAGGGCGTCGGCACGGACCCGCCAGGACCAGTTCTCCGGCCCGGTGGTGCCGGGGAAGTTCACCCGGGCGTCCTTCCCCAGGCCCAGCACGTCCTGGAGGGGGGCGATGGCCAGGGAGCTGGGGGCCCCCCAGGCCCCGCAGACCGCCCCCCAGCCAAAGCCCTCGTCGGGGCGGAGCCGGAGGTAGTCCGAGGCGTAATCCCGCTCGTCCGGACTGGCCTCCTCGAAGAGCCACTGGACGAAGGTGGGGGTGTCGTGGGTGCCGGTGTAGACCACCGACTGGGGCGGGCAGTTGTGGGGGAGGTAGGCGCTCTCCCCCACGGGGTCGAAGGCGTAGACCAGGATCTTCATGCCGGGGATGCCGGAGGCGGCGATGAACTGCCGGGCGGCCTCGTCCAGGTCCCCCAGGTCCTCGGCGATGAGCTCCAGCTCGGGCACCTCCCGGGAGAGCAGGTCCAGCAGGGGCTGGCCGGGACCCTCCTCCCAGTGGCCCTCCAGGGCGGCCTTGGCCCCGGCGGGGATGGACCAGTAGGTGTGGAGGCCCCGGAAGTGGTCGATGCGCAGGCGGTCATAGAGCCGGGCGGCGTGCTTCATCCGCCGGACCCACCACCCGAAGAGCTCCTGGCGGTGGCCGGCCCAGTCGTAGAGGGGGTTGCCCCAGTGCTGGCCCACGTCGGAGAAGGCGTCAGGCGGCACCCCGGCCACGGCGGAGGGGACGAAGTCCCCGTCCATCTGGAAGAGCTGGGGCTGGGCCCAGACCTCGGCGCTGTCGGCCGAGACATAGATGGGCAGGTCCCCCATGATGGCCACGCCCCTCTGGTTGGCGTAGGCCTTCAGGGCGTCCCACTGGCGGAAAAAGTGGTACTGGAGGAAGACCTGGAAGTCCACCTCCTCCGCCAGCTCCTCCCGGGCCCGGTCCAGGGCGGCGGGGACCCGGCGGCGGAGCTCCTCCGGCCACTGGTCCAGGGGGAGGTCCAGCTGGTCGTGGATGGCCCGGAAGAGGGCGTAGTCCGGGAGCCAGTGGGCCTCCCGGGCCAGAAAGTCCGCCCGGGCGGCGGTCTCCTGGTCCCGGCGCCAGGCCGCGCGCAGGAGGGCGGGGCGGGTCTCCCGGAGCCAGGCGTAGTCCACCCGGTCGGGGTCGGGATACCGGGCGGCGGAGAGCTCCTCCGCCGTCAGGAGGCCCCGCTGGTGCAGGTCCTCCAGGTCCAGGAGCCAGGGGTTCCCGGCGAAGGCCGAGGGGGACATGTAGGGGGAGTCCCCGCTGCCGGGGGGGACCAGGGGGAGGATCTGCCAGGTGTGCTGGCGGGCCTGGGAGAGAAAGTCCACAAAGCGCCGGGCCCCCTCTCCCAGGGTGCCGATGCCGTAGGGGCCGGGGAGAGAGAAGACCGGGAGAAGAATGCCGCTGGAACGTCCTTGGAGCATAGAGGGACCTCCATTTCAAGATTTCAGATCCCATTATAATGCCCCCGCCGGATGGCCGCAAGGGCGGATTTTGGGACCTGGGACCGTGCACCGGGATACCACAGAGAGAAAATACAAGAAATTTCCAGTGAGGCCAGCCTTCGACAGGAGGCGACGGGGTCCCCGGGGTATAATCGAGACGTACCAAAATCTGGTATGTCTCGATTTTTTATTCCAACGGGGGGACAAGCTGTGGGTCTGACATGCACGGGAGAGGACCGGGAGCTCCACATCGCGCTGAGCGGAGAGGTGGACCACCACCGGGCCCGGGGACTGATGGAGGGCATCGACCGGGAGATCGACATGCGCCTGCCCAGCCGGGTGGCCCTGGACCTGGGGGGCGTCACCTTTATGGACAGCTCGGGCATCGCGGTGCTGCTGCGGGCCTACAAGCGCACTGCCGAGCTGGGGGGCGCCCTGACGGTGCGGAACGTGCCGGAGCAGGCGGGGAAGGTCCTCCGGGCCGCCGGGCTGGAGCGGCTGATGAGATTTGAGTAACACGCACCAGGGGCGGCCCCCGGCCGCCCGGGACAGGAGGAATACATAGGATGAAACCGATCAACACCGCCACCATCGAATTTCTCAGCCGGTCCGCCAACGAGGGCTTTGCCCGGACGGCGGCAGCCTGCTTCGCCGCCCAGCTGGACCCCACCCTGGAGGAGGTCAACGACATCAAGACCGCCGTCAGCGAGGCCGTCACCAACGCCGTGGTCCACGCCTACCCGGACCGGCTGGGGAAGGTGAAGCTGCGGCTGCGGCTCTTCGAGGACCACACCCTGGAGGTGACGGTCCAGGACTGGGGGGTGGGCATCGCGGACATCCAGCAGGCCCGGACCCCCCTCTTCACCACCGGGAACGGGGAGCGGGCCGGAATGGGGTTTACCATTATGGAGAGCTTTATGGACAGTTTGAAGGTGCGCTCCAAGCCCGGCAAGGGCACTGTGGTCACCATGCGCCGCCGCATCTCCCTCCGGGCGGCGGGCGCATGAGCGCGACGGAGACGGCCTCCCTGCTGGAGGCCGCCCGGGGCGGGGACAACGACGCCTGTGAGCGGCTGATGGAGGAGAACGCCGGCCTGATCTGGAGCGTGGTGCGGCGGTACTACGGCCGGGGGACCGACCCGGAGGACCTCTATCAGCTGGGCTGCCTGGGGTTCCTCAAGGCGGTGCGGGGCTTCGACCCCGCCTTCGGCTGTCAGTTCTCCACCTATGCCGTGCCCAAGATTGCCGGAGAGATCCGGCGGTTCCTCCGGGACGACGGGGCGGTGAAGGTGAGCCGGAGCGTCAAGGAGCGGGCCCTGACCATCCGGCAGGCCCGGGACCGGCTGACCCACGCCCTGGGCCGGGAGCCCACCCTGTCGGAGCTCTCGGCGGAGACCGGGCTGGAGAGCGAGGACATCGCCGCCGCCGAGGAGGCCAGCCTGCCGGTGGCCTCCCTCCAGATGGAGGCCGGGGAGGAGGGCTTCACCCTGGAGAGCATGGTGGGCACCGAGGGCATGGAGGAGGGCGTGGTGGAGCGGCTGGCCCTCCGGGGGGCCATCGACTCCCTGCCCGAGCGGGAGCGGCAGGTCATTTTCCTGCGGTACTACAAGAACCTGACCCAGGACCGGGCCGCCAGGGTCCTGGGAGTCAGCCAGGTGCAGGTCTCCCGCATCGAGCGGAAGGCCGTGGAGCATTTGCGGGAGCGGCTGGGAGAATAGGGAAGCAAGGCCGGACGGAGGAGGCTCCGCCCGGCTTTTCCTATCCCTCCTCCGTCAGCTCCAGCCGCCCGATGGCTGTCCCCAGCCGGAGGCCGAAGAAAAAGGCGTCCTCCATCTCCCGGAACCGGAGCAGATTCACCGCGTCGATGAGCCCCAGGACCCCGATCCGGGCCTCCGGGGGATGGGTGTCCAGGAAATGCCCCCACCGCCGGTCCCAGGTCTCCTTTTCCTGGATGTAGTCCGGGTCGTGCGAGAGAAATTGGAGACGGGCGTGGCGGACCGCCTCCCAGAAATCGTCCATGATCGCGTCCATACTACATCACCTTCCACAGAAAGTATAGCATATTGCAATATGTGGAGTCAATTATGATTATTGCACAATGCAATAATTTACACATATTGCAGAAAGCTATATAATAAACAAAAAAGGGGGGATATTTTGTGAATTATCGTGAATTGATTCGCAAAAAAAGAGAAGAAAAGGGTATAAGTCAGAATCAGTTGGCGAAATTATTAGGTATCTCCCAGCCCTATATGAATCAAATCGAGACGGGGAGCCGGAATCCCACGCTACCGCTTTTGATGAAGATTTGTGACATTCTTGAAATCCCAATGTTTGGAGAGAACACGCAAAATGAGTGATACCTTATATATTGTCGTCCCCTGCTATAACGAGGAGGAGGTCCTGCCGGAGACGGCCCGGCGGCTGCGGGAAAAGCTGGAGCAGCTCATGGGGGAGGGGAAAATCTCCCCCCAGAGCCGGGTCCTCTTTGTCAACGACGGCTCCCGGGACGGAACCTGGAGCGTCATCCAGGGCCTCCACCGGGACTGCCCCCTCTTCTCCGGGGCGGACCTGAGCCGCAACCGGGGTCACCAGAACGCCCTGCTGGCCGGGCTCATGACGGCCAAGGACCGCTCCGATATGGTCATCTCCATGGACGCCGACCTCCAGGACGACATCAACGCGGTGGACGCCATGGTGGACAAGTTCCACGAGGGCTGCGACATCGTCTATGGGGTCCGGTCCTCCCGGGCCAAGGACAGCTTTTTCAAGCGCACCACCGCCGAGGGCTTCTACCGGGTCATGAACTTCCTGGGGGCCGAGACCGTCTTCAACCACGCCGACTACCGCCTGATGTCCCGCCGGGCCCTGGAGGGGCTGGCGCAATTCCGGGAGGTCAACCTCTTCCTCCGGGGCATCGTGCCCCTCATCGGCTACAACGCGGGCTATGTGGCCTACGAGCGGGGGGAGCGCTTCGCCGGGGAGAGCAAATACCCCCTGAAGAAGATGCTCTCCTTTGCCCTGGAGGGCATCACCAGCCTCTCCACCAAGCCCATCCGCTACATCACCCTGCTGGGCTTCCTGGTCTTTCTGGTGAGCATCCTGATGCTGGTCTACTCCGTGGTCCGCTGGGCCCATGGGGACACCGTCATCGGCTGGGCCAGCGTCATCTGCTCGGTGTGGGCCATCGGGGGGCTCATCCTCCTGTCCCTGGGGGTCATCGGGGAGTATATCGGAAAAATCTACCTGGAGACCAAGGGACGGCCCCGGTTTTTGATCCGGGAGGTGCTGGAGGAGACGGATGAAACGGCTCTTTGATGTGAGCATGCTCAAATTCCTGCTGGTGGGGGTGGGGAACACCCTCCTCTCCACGGTGCTGATGTTCGCCCTGGAGGGGCTGGGCTACTGGCCCTCCACCGCCATCGCCTATGTGGCGGGAGCGGTGCTGAGCTTCTTCCTCAACCGGCGCTTCACCTTCCACAGCGAGGAGACCCTGGGGCGCTCGGCGGTGAAGTTCGCCCTCAACGTGGCGGTGTGCTATGTCCTGGGCTATGGCCTGGCCCGGGGCCTCATGGGCATCCTGGCGCCCTGGAGCCCCCTGTCCCCCCTGTGGTGGGAGCGGCTTTCCAAGCTGGTGGGCATGGGGCTTTATACGGTGCTCAACTACTTTGGGCAGCGGTTCTTCGCCTTCCGGAAGGCGTAAGGGACGGAGTCCCTCCGGGGGGCGCCTGCCCGGCGGGGGTGCGGCTCCCCGCCGCAGGGGCAAGGTCCATTTCTTTTTCTGCGGAAAAAGAAACGGGCCTTGACTCCAAAGAAAAAATGGGGTCCGGTCTACGGGGCGTTTCTACAAG
>DWWJ01000188.1 GCA_019119795.1 Candidatus Intestinimonas pullistercoris | reverse complement strand
TTCTTGGCCAGGATGATGCCGTGGCGGCTCTCCGGGTCGCCGCAGACCGCCACGGGCTTTTCCCACAGGTCGGGGCGCTCCCGGAGCTCCACCGAGGCGTAGAAGCCGTTGAGGTCACAGTGCAGAATGGTCCGGTCCACCGCGGAACGCCCCCTTTCCCCTCCAGTGTAGCACGCCGGGGGAGAGCTGTCAAACGTCTGTTCGATTCTGGCCGCTCCAAGCCAGCAGTCCGGCCACATCCTCCAGGTGGTCCCGCAGGTCCAGGGGTCCGCTGTAGTCCAGATAGACCACCCGCCGCCCCACCTGGGCGAAGAGCTGCTGGCCGCCGTAGCTTACATTATCCACGACCACCAGGCGGTCAAAGCCGGAGACGGTGAGTTCCTCTATCGCGTAGCGCTCCGGCCGGTAGGGCAAGTCATAGAGGTGGTAGTCCATGAGGTCGTCCAGCAGGGGAGCGGCCAGGAAGGGAAGGGTCAGGCTGTACCACTCCATGTCCAGGCGGCGCCGGTCCCCGTCCACAACGCCCGCCTGGTCCACCTCATAGATGCGGGCCAGGAGCTTCCACTCATAGGAGACATAGTTGTCCCGGTCGGGGCCCTCGTAGCCGGGGTACCCGAAGGGCTCCGGGGCGTATCCCTCCCCCTCCAGCTCCGCCAGGGAGAGCACCGGGGCGGGGCGGTCCAGGGAGGAGAGCTCTGTGCTCCAGCGGGTCGGGCCCAAAAAGTAGGCACAGGCTCCGCCGCTTTGGGCCAGGGCGAGGACACAGAGCAGAAGGGTGTACCCCTGCCGGACGAGGCCGGTGTGCCGCCAGCGGGCGGGCCGCTGGTGGGGGATGCCCGCCCGGAGCCGCCGCCGCAGGCGGCACAGGCCCCAGACCTCCCGCACAATGTGGACCGTGAGGACCAGGTCCAGCAGAAAGACAAAGCTGGTGTAGAGGGAGCCGTATCGGACCAGATCGAGGACTAGGCCGAAGCTGCTGTCCAAACGGGCCCAGATGAGGAAGGCGGTCAGGGGGATCATAAAGGCCAGGAGGAGCCAGGTGTAGCGGGTCATGGTCCGGGTCATCCGCTCCAGGGTGTAGCTCTGGGTCACCGGGTCGGTGTGGAAGTCCGGGGCATCAGGGGCGATGGTCCGGAAGATGGCCAGCCAGCCAATTTTCTCCACATAGCGCCAGCCCAGCTCTCCGCAGTCCGCGGCCTGTCCCGGGATCACGTCCCGCCGCTTGTCCGGGGTGGGCTCGGCGTGGTAGCGGACCTGGGCCGGCGCACCCCGCTGGAAGTGGGCGAAAAGGGCCCCGAATCCCTGGAAGTGGAGCCCCTTGGCCGCCATCTCCTCCAGCCAAAGCTCCAACCCGTCCAGGTCCAGAAAGTCCACCGGGACGAGCCTGCGTACAAAAGCGTTCTTCATGCCTGCACCTCCTCGCTGTCGGCGTCGGCCACGCAGGCGCGCAGCCGGGCCACCTCCTCCTGATAGAGGGCCCTGCCCTGGTCGGTGAGCTGGTAGGTCCGCTTCCGGCCCTCCACCGCCACCTCCTTCAGCAGGCCCTCCTCCTCGAACTTCCCCAGGATGGTGTAGAGGGTCCCGGGCCCCAGACGCACCCGGCCCCTGGTCTTCTGCACCACGAACTCGGCCACCTCGGTGCCGCACCGCTCCGTCTTCAAAAAGGACATGAGGACGTAGAACATGGTCTCGGTCAGGGTCCCCAGTGCTTTTTTGGACAAAGTGCCTCCCTCCTCTCTGAACATCGAATTGCGATATCGTCTATTGATATTATAATATCGAAGCATGATATTGTCAACGATATTTTTGGGGGGGGCCGGAAGGGAGGGGGAGCAGGGGCAAAAAAAGACCGCCTTCCGGCGGTCTTTGAAAAGCGGGGGAATGTCAGATGATTTCCAGCAGCACCAGGGCCAGCATGACGAAGGTGGCCAGCAGGGCCAGGGAGAAGAGGAGGAAGCCGGCGCTGGTCCGGCGGGAGGGCTGGGCGCTCTGGGAGGAGGCCACCAGCCCGGCCTTCCGCAGGGCGGTGACCACGGGCTTGTAAAGCAGGAGGGTGGCGGCCATGTTCATGCCGCCCTTGGCCAGGTTGAAGGGGAGGAAGATGGGCACCAGCATGTCGGCCACGGCCTCCCGGGGCAGACCCTGGTAGATGGGGGTGAGGAAGTAGTTCCACAGCAGCATTACCACGGTGAGAACCACCACGCCCAGGCCCAGGCCCAGGACAGCGCCCACCATGGTATGGCGCTTTTTGTAGATGAAGGTGGCAGTGCAGCAGAAGCCGCAGGTGGCCAAGACATTCATGACGAAGCCGATGAGGCCGGTGGTGCTGATGGTGATCATCTCCACGAAGGCCACCACGATGGCCATGACGGCGGCTGCCACAGGCCCGAAGGTAAAGCCGCCGATGCAGATGACCACGTCCTTGAAGTCAAAGTCCAAAAAGCCGTTGACGCTGGGCAGCAGCTTGGAGACCAGCATCACCACATAGGCGATACCGGAGAGCATGGCCAGGGTGGTGATGGTCTTGGTGCTCATGGCGGGGCGGGCCCCGGTTCGGACGAGGGTGGGATCGGACATAAAAATACGCGCTCCTTTCAGACATGGCCAAAGCTCCGGCCACGTCCCATGTAATGTGGAAAGCACCTGAAAGACCCAATGTCTTCCAGGTGCTGATCACATACATGGGGAAAGGTGCGCGATACAACACATCTTCTTCCATCCAGACTTCGCATCCGTGAAAACGGACACGTCACTGTCGGTCCCGGAGTTCCACCGGGTCAGCCGCGCGGGAGCGCGGGTCGCGGACTATACCGCCGATCGGGATTTTCACCCTGCCCTGAAGACATCTGACTGTTCAGTTGTTTCCTATCTGATATTATACACAGCCGGACAAAAAATGCAAGCCCCTTTTCCAGAGAATTTTGAGAACGAATGTTCGATATCACATTGACTTGCCCGGCGGGATATACTACAATGAAGAGGAAAGAGGAACGGCCGGCGGCCTGCCGGCCTTTTTGGAGGTACCCTGTGAAGAGAGAGAATACCTGCTGCTTTACCGGCCACCGGCCGGATAAGCTCCCCTGGCGGAACGACGAGGGGGACCCCCGGTGCCTGGCGCTGAAGGAAAAACTGGCCGGCTCGGTGGAGGACGCCTATGAGAGGGGCTACCGCCACTTTATCTGCGGAATGGCCCTGGGCTGCGACCTCTATTTCTGCGAGACCGTCCTGGCCCTGCGGGAGCGCCGGCCTGGCGTGACGGTGGAGGCGGCCATCCCCTGCGAGGAGCAGGCCGCCCGCTGGCGGGAGCAGGACCGGCGGCGCTATTTCTCCCTGGTAGAGCGGTGCGACTATGAGACCATGGTCCAGCACCGCTATACCCACGGCTGTATGCAGCGCCGGGACCGCTACATGGTGGACCGATCCGGCCTGCTCATCGCGGCCTATGACGGCATGACCCTGGGAGGGACCATGTATACCCTGACCTACGCCATGCGCCAGGGCCTGGAGACGGTGGTCCTGGACATCTGACTTCCCGGAAAGGAGACGCCCCCGGCGGCGAACTGGCCCTCAAGCCGGTTCGCCGCCGGGGGCGTTTTGACGTTTATTCATCGGGGTCAAAGGGAGGGGCCTCCCGGCTCTGGGGGACGGCGTCCCCCTCAAAGGGCATCTCCTCGGGGACAGGCTCCGGGGCCTGGTCCACCAGGCCCTGCTTGAACTGCATCTCCTGCCACTGTTCCTTGGTGATAAGGAGCTGCCGGGGCTTGGAGCCCTCAAAGGGCCCCACCACGCCCTTTTCCTCCATCTGGTCCACCAGCCGGGCGGCCCGGGAATAGCCCAGCTTCAGCCGCCGCTGGAGCATGGAGACCGAGGCCATGCCGGTCTCCACCACCACCTCGATGGCGGCGGGGAGGAGCTCGTCGTACTCGCTGCCCGCCTCCTCGGGGGCGGAGCCGCCCACGCCCTTGCCCTGCTTGTCCTTCTCGGCGGCGTGGCGCTCGATCTCGTGGATGACCGACTCATCGTACTCCACGGTGCTCTGCTCCTTGATGAAGCCCACCACGGCGGCCACCTCCTCGTCGGAGATGAGGCAGCCCTGGACCCGCTGGGGCTTGCCGGAGCCCAGGGGGAAGTAGAGCATGTCGCCCCGGCCCACCAGCTTCTCGGCGCCGGTGGTGTCCAGGATGATCCGGGACTCCAGGGCGGAGGCCACAGCGAAGGCGATGCGGGAGGGGATGTTGGCCTTCATCAGGCCGGTGATGACGTCGGCGGAGGGCCGCTGGGTGGCGATGATGAGGTGCATGCCGGCGGCACGGCCCATCTGGGCCACTCGGCAGATAGACTCCTCCACTTCCTTGGCGGCCACCAGCATCAGGTCGGCCAGCTCGTCGATGACCACCACGATCTGGGGCATTTTCTCCATGCCCTCCGTCTTGGCGGCGTGGGCGTTGTAGGAGGCCAGGTCCCGGACCCCGATCTCAGAGAAGGCCCGGTAGCGCTTCATCATCTCGGTGACCGCCCACTGGAGGGCCCCGGCGGCCTTCTTGGGATCGGTGACCACGGGGATGAGCAGGTGGGGGATGCCGTTGTAGATGCCCAGCTCCACCATCTTGGGGTCCACCATGATAAGGCGGACCTCCTCCGGGGTGGCCTTGTAGAGCAGGGAGATGATGAGGGAGTTGGTACACACCGACTTGCCCGAGCCGGTGGTGCCGGCGATGAGGAGGTGGGGCAGCTTGGCGATGTTGCCCACGATGCAGTTGCCGGCGATGTCCTTGCCCACGGCGAAGGCCACCTTGGAGGGGTGGTCCCGGAAGGCCTTGGAGTCGATGACCTCGTGGATGTGGACGGGGCTCACCAGCTTGTTGGGCACCTCGATGCCCACGGTGGCGATCTTGTCCGGGATGGGGGCGATGCGCACCCCGGTGGCCCCCAGGGCCAGGGCGATGTCGTCAGAGAGGTTGGTGAGCTTGTTGAGCCGGACCCCCTGGTCCAGCTCCACCTCGTACCGGGTCACCGAGGGGCCCCGGGTGACGTCGGAGATGCGGGCCTCGATGCCGAAGGACCGGATGGTCTCGGCCAGCCGCTCCTGATTGAGCTTCAGCTCGGCCTGGGCCCCGGCCTCCACGCCGCCGCTGCCCTCGGTGAGGAGGGAGACTGGCGGATACTGGTAGACAGCGGGGGTGGGCTCTGAGAGAGTCCTGGCGATGTCCTGCTCCACCTCCGCGGCGGCGGTCTGGGCCTCCTTGGCCGTCACCTTTTCCACAGCGGGCTCCCGCTGGATCTCCGGCATGGGCGGCGGGGCGGGCTCCTCCTCCACAGGGGGGACCGGCGGCGCCTCAGGGACCGGGATGGGGGCAGGCGCTGCCACAGGGGCCTCCGCCGCAGGCTGCTGGACGGGGGGCGGGGCGGCGGGCTCCGCCGCTTCGGGGGCGGCAGACTCCATGGGCCGGCCGCCGGTCAGCACCTGGTCGGGGGGCAGAGCGCCGGCCTTCCGGTTGAAGAGACGCTCCTTTTTGGGGGCGAAGGGGAAGGAGGGCTTGGGGCGCTCCGGCTGCGGGGGAAGTTCCGGCCCGTCGTCCACCGGGATGTCGATGGCGGCCCTCCGGCGCTCCGAGGCGGGCCGCTTGGGGGCGGGAGCCGGCGCGGGGGCGGGCTCCTCCTGGTCCTCTTCATACTCGTACTCGGCCCAGGAACGGGAGCGGATGGTATCCACGATCTCCGGGATGGAGAGGTGGAAGGCCCCCAGCAGCATGAGGAGCTGGAGCAGGATCAGGATGAGCCCCGCGCCGATGCCGCTGAACACCAGGCGCAGGCCCTCGGCCAGCAGGCCGCTGACCACTCCGCCGCAGGCCATCTCCAGGCCCTGGGTCCACAGGCCCTGAATGGACGAAAGCTGGAAGGAGAACTCCCCCCGGTACAGAAAGAGGTGGAGGATAGCTCCCATGACCAGGGGAGTCAGCAGGGCGCAGCACAGCCGCAGGCGGACAGGGCGGCCCCGGTGGAAGGCCAGTATGTAACTGGCCACAGCCAGCATGGGGGGCGCCAGCCAGAAGCCATAGCCGAAGAGTCCCTTTAACAGGCCGCAGAAGAAGTGGATGAACAGGGCCTCGATATGGAAGTAGCCAAAGGCGGCGAAAAAGGCCAGCAGCAGGCAGACCACCGCCCCCACCTCCCGGCGGATGGGCTTGGGCTGGGCCGCGGCGGCCTTGCCCCGGCCGGTGCTCCCCTTTCGGGAGGAGGTGGATGGATTCCGCTTGCCGGAGGAGGTGCCTGCGCGTTTCCCACCGGAGGATTTCTTTTGTGTGGATGCCATGGGATCATCCTTTCAGAGAGGGTCAGACGGGGCGGACCTTTATTTCCGCAGCAGGATGCCGGCCACCAGGGAGATCAGGCCCACCGCCCAGCAGTAGTAAGCGAAGCTGCCGAACTTCCCCTTGTCGGCCAGGAGGTTCACCAGCCGGATGGCAAAATAGCCCACCACGCCGGCCACCACCATGCCCAGAAGGTACATGGGGAGCAGTGTGGCGTCAAAGGCGCCGGCCTGAGCTGCATCCGCGATCTCCAGGATGTTGGCGCCCAGAACGGCGGGCAGGGACATCAGGAAAGAGAAGCGGACGGCAAAAGAGCGATCAAAGCCGCAGAGCATCCCGGCAGAGATGGTGGAGCCCGCCCGGGAGAGGCCGGGCAGGGTGGCCACCGCCTGGACGCAGCCTACCACCAGGGCGTCTTTCATGGTGGCAGTCCGGGCAGTTTTATGCCCCCGGGCCATCCGGTCGGAGAAAAAGAGCAGGAAGCCGGTGACGATGAGGGCCAGGGAGACAAAGGTCACGTTGTTGAAGGCGGCGTCCAGCACCTTCTTCACCAGCAGCACCAGAAAGAGGGGCAGGGTGGCTACAATGACCATCAGGACCAGCCGGCGGGCCTCCGGAGGCCGTCCAGTCTGGCCCCGGCGGAAACAGAGGTCCCGCACGCCCAGGAAAAATTCCCGGATCATGCCCACCACGTCCCGCCAGTAATAGATGCACACCGAGAGCAGGGTGCCGAAGTGGAGGAGGATGGTGAAGAGCATGTCGGTCTCCCCGGCGCTCTGATCCGGGGAGAAGAAATACTGAAACAGGGTCAGATGGCCGGAGCTGGAGACGGGAAGAAACTCCGTCACGCCCTGGAGGATGCCCATGGCGATGGAATACAGATAGTTCAAGGTGGTTCCCCCTAGTGATAAAGTCCCGCCGGACAGGTCCGAAGGGCATATAAAAATATATTACCACACAGGGCGGAACATTTCCAGCTTTTTTCGCCGGAGCGGGAGGGGTCACGGAGTCTCCCGGCGGGCGGCGATCTTCTCGTGGAGGCAGTCCAGGGCATCCCGGAGGTTGCCGACTCGGTCGATGAGCCCCAGCTCCACCGCCTGCTCCCCATAGAGGACACTGCCCACATCGGTGGTCAGCTCTCCGGTCTGGAGCATCAGGCGGGTAAAGTCCTCCCGCTTGATATGGCTGTTCCGGGTGACAAAGTCAATGATCCGGTCCTGGATGCGGGAAAAGTAGGCGAAGGTCTGGCTGACAGCGATGACGGTCCCGGACAGGCGCACCGGATGGATGGTCATGGCCGCCGATGGGGCGATAAAGGAGGTCTGGGCCGAGACAGCCAGGGGCACGCCGATGGAGTGTCCGCCTCCCAGCACCAGGGAGACGGTGGGCTTTTTCATGCCGGCGATGAGCTCCGAGATGGCCAGCCCCGCCTCGATATCTCCCCCCACGGTATTGAGGAGGATCAAAAGGCCGTCGATCTCCTCACTCTCCTCCACGGCGGCCAGCAGGGGGATGACGTGCTCGTACTTGGTGGACTTGCTGGAAGGGGGCAGGATTTGGTGGCCCTCGATCTGTCCCACGATGGTCAGGGTATGGATGGTGCCCTGCTCCGTCCGAATGGTGGCCGAGCCCATGTCCACCACCTGCTGCTGGCGGTCCTGGCGCTCGGTGTCGTTGGTCTCGGTCTCCCGCGTCTCCCGGGTCTCCTCACTCATAGGGTCATGTCCTCCTTACGTTTCTTTTGGTCTGACAGGGATCAGTTTGTGCAGATAGGGGGACAAACATACGAAAACGGGCCGCCCACAGGCGGCCCGAAAGGGGACAGCGGTCAAAGGGAGGACAGAACGGCCCAAACCAGGTTCCAGATGGCCAAAGCGGCCAGGATGGCCCCCACCGTCCTGCCAAAGGACAAGGGCTTGTCCTGGGCATTGGTTCGACGGGGCTCCCAGTCCAGCGGGACCGGCTCGGCGGCCAGGGCGGTCTCCTCCGTCCAGAGGGCCCGGCCCCGCACGACCTTGCAGGCGCACAGGGGCTTCAATTCGTTCTGGAGCTCCCAGGCCTCCTGCCAGGAGAGCCCCTGGGCCGGGACGCAGGGGGTGGCGAAAAGCAGCTCCCTGGCCTGGGGGAGGGACAGGGTCAGCTTGCGGGCAAGGCACTGAGCGGTCAGCTCCAGGTCTTCCCCCGCATCCTCCAGGATCAGGTCATAGTGGTCCCCGGGACCTGAGCGGGTCAGGGGATAGCCGCAGTGCACGCACCAGGCGGCCTGGTCGGAGATCGAGCGTCCACATTCCGGGCAGGGGAGGAGGGCCATGGCGAATACTCCTTTCACACGGATGTCAGATCATGCGTCTTCCAGAGGAAGGGGATCTGGGACCTCCTTTTTGGGGGGCGCCTCCCGGCAGGAGGCCAGCAGCCGCTCCAGGGCGGCGTCATGCTCCGAAAACTCGGTGAGGACCTGGGAGAGGGCCTTGTCCACCCGGCCCAGCTCGCCGGAGGCGTGGGAGAGGGTGGCCCCCACATCCTCCCGGAGCCGGGCATAGCCCGCCTGGACCTGATGGAGGAGCTGCTCTGTCTCGGCGTGGACCAGCCGGGCCCGCTCGGCGGCCTGGTCCTCGATGGCCTGGGCCCGGCGGCGGGCCTCCAGCTCGATGGTGGCGGTACGGTCCTTCAGATCGGCATAGGCCTGGGCGCCCTGCTCCCACTGGGCACATTTTTCCCGGAGCACGGTCAGCTCCTTCCGCATCTCCTCCGCCTCCGCCTGGAGCTGGGACAGGGCGCTCTGGGCCGTGTCCCGCCCGGCGGTGGTGCCTGTGAGGAGGCCACGGAGTTCTTCTGCCTCCTCCTCCAGGGCGGCGGTCCGCGCCCGGAGCTCCTGATTCTCTTTTTGAGCGGCCTCGGCCTCTTTTCGGGCGGTGTCGGCCTCTTTGCGGAGCTCCGCCAGCCGCTCTTTGGACTGTCTGGCGCTGGCCTCGATATAGTTTAGGACATCCTGCCGGTTGAAGCCGCCCACCACGGCGGTCCGGAAGGTGCTTTCAGAAGGATTCATGAAGGTTCCCCCATCTCTCGTCTTTTTCAACAGTTTACCACAGGTTCCGGTCCAGCTCAACGCCTCCAACGGGATTTCTTAAGATCAGAGCACATTTTGCCCATAGGTATGGGTACAGACCTCCCGAATTTTGGCCTGGAGCGTTTTCAGGTCCTCGAAGGCCTCCGGGCGCTTCCGAGGGTCCCGGAGGAGGGCGGAGGGATGGTACATGGCCATCATCCAGGTGCCGGCCTTCTCAAACCAGAGGCCGTGCTCCTTGGTGATCTTGAAATCCTCCCGGATGAGCCGGATGGCGGCGACGCGCCCCAGGCAGACGATGATTTTTGGGCGGATGAGGGCCACCTGATTTCTGAGGTAGCCGATGCAGGCGTCCATCTCCACATTGAGGGGGTCCCGGTTCTGGGGCGGGCGGCATTTCACCATGTTGCCGATAAAATATTGGGAGCGGTCCAGGTCGATGATGGACAGCATCTCGTCCAAAAATTGCCCCGCCCGGCCCACAAAGGGACGGCCGGTCAGGTCCTCCTGCTCGCCGGGGCCCTCTCCGATGAACATGACCTCGGCCTCCCGGTTTCCCTCTCCAAAGACCACATTGTGGCGGGTCTCGGCCAGGGCACACTTCTGGCAGGAGCGGCAGGTGTGCTCCAATTCAGCCCAATTCAGCATGGCATTCTCTCCGTTTCTCATGAGTCTGACAGAAGTATAACACAAAAGGGAGAAGACTGGAAACCCCGATATTTGACAAAATTGGCCCTTGACATTTTCTTGAAAAGCGCATATACTACCCCCATCAAAGGCAATGACAAAGACCGCGCCCCGTGAGGGCCGCCAGAGAATCCGGGTCACCGACTGAGAGCCCGGTCCGGCAGGATGGGGATGCGCAACACTTTTTGAGCCGGAGGTTCGAGTCCTGAATGGGAGGAGGGCTTCCCGTGTTCCCGCGTTAAGGGAGCCAAGTGGCCGCTTCAATGGGGAGGCGGCAATCTTTGGGTGGTACCGCGGAATGTTCCGTCCCGAGACTGCATGAGGCAGTTTCGGGATTTTTTGTTTTTTCCGGGCTCCGCCCGCCAGAGGATCGACAAGAAAGGACGTGAACGGTATGGAATTCCTGGCAGGAGAGAAGAAAGACACAAGGCTGGAATGGAAAGACATCATGGGAGGTGCCCACCGGAATGAGACCGTTCAGGTCTCCGGCATGGTCCACGCCAAGCGCCCCATGGGGGGCGGGCTCACCTTTTTGAAGCTGCGCAAGCGGGAGGGGGTCCTCCAGTGCACCTGTGACGGGCTGGACCTCTCTCAGGTGCCGGAGGAGGCCGCCGTGGTGGTCACCGGCACCCTCCGGGACGAGCCACGGGCCCCCGGCGGGGTGGAGCTCTCGGCCCAGGCGGTGGAGGTCCTCTCCCGGCCGGCGGCCCCTATGCCGGTGCCGGTGCCCAAGTCCAGGCTCAACGTGAGCCTGGACACGGAGCTGGGCCTGCGGCCGGTGCTGCTGCGTAACCTCCGGGAGCGGAGCATCTTCCGGCTCCAGGCGGGCCTGGGCCGTGCCTTCCGGGAATACTTCCAGGACCAGGGCTTTACCGAGATCCACACGCCCAAAATTGTCCACGCCGGGGCGGAAGGCGGGTCCAACATCTTCCGGCTGGACTATTTTGGACGAAAGGCATTCCTGGCCCAGTCCCCCCAGTTCTACAAGCAGACCATGGTGGGGGTCTTCGAGCGGGTCTTTGAGGTGGCCCCGGTCTTCCGGGCGGAGAAGCACGCCACTACCCGCCACCTCAATGAGTACACCTCCCTGGACCTGGAGATGGGCTTCATCGACTCCTTCCAGGACGTGATGGCTGCGGAGGCCGGGTACCTCCGGTATGCCATGGCCCTGCTGGAGCGGGAATACGGGGAAGACCTCCGGCGCCTGGAGGTGCAGGTCCCCGACGTGAGCCGCATCCCCTGCGTCCGCTTTGACGAGGCCAAGGTCCTGGCAGCGGAGAAGTACGGCTACCGCATCCGGGACCCCTACGACCTGGAGCCCGAGGAGGAGCACGCCATCGGCCGGTATGCCCGGGAGGAGTGGGGGAGCGACTTCGTCTTCGTCACCCACTACCCCAGCAAAAAGCGGCCCTTCTACGCCATGGATGACCCCGCCGATCCCCGGTACACCCTCTCCTTTGACCTCCTCTTCCGGGGCGTGGAGGTCACCACCGGCGGACAGCGCATCCACGACTACGCCCAGCAGGTGGCCAAGATGGAGGCCAGGGGCATGGACCCGGCGGAGTTTGAGAGCTACCTTATGATCCACAAGCACGGGATGCCCCCACACGGCGGCCTGGGCATCGGCCTGGAGCGGCTGACCATGCAGCTGTGCGGCCTGGAAAATGTGCGGTACGCCAGCCTGTTCCCACGGGATCTCTCCCGGCTGGAGCCCTGAAAGAGAGGAAGGTCTGAAACATGAAGATCACAGAAGAGATGGTGGACTATGTCTCCACCCTGTCCCGGCTGAAGCTCCCCCAGGAGGAAAAGACCCGGATGACCGGGGAGCTGGAGCGGATCTTGGAGTATATGGACGTGCTCAATGCCCTGGACACCTCTGAGGTGGAGCCCATGAGCCACGTCTTTCCAGTGAAGAACGTCCTGCGGCCCGACGTGGTGGAGCCCTCCGCCGACCGGGCGGAGCTGCTGCGGAACGCCCCGGTACCGGACCAGGAGGCCTTCCTGGTGCCTAAGACTGTGGAATAGGGGAGGGGAAACGACATGGAATTGTGGGAACTTACCGCCCTGGAGCTGGGCGGCCTGATCCAAAAGAGAGAGGTCTCCCCGGTGGAGGCGGCCCGGGCGGCCCTGGACAGAATTGCCGGGGAGCAGCCCCGGAACAACGCCTTTGTCACCGCTCTGGAGGAGGAGCGGGTCCTGGAGCGGGCGAAAGCAGTAGAGGCGGCCCTGGGCAGGGGAGAGGCCCTCTCCCCTCTAGCCGGGGTGCCCATGGCCCTGAAGGACAACATCTGCACCCGGGGGCTCAAGACATCCTGTGCCTCCAAGATTCTGGGGGACTTTGCTCCCCCCTACGACGCCACCCTAGTGGAGCGGCTCCAGGCCGCCGGAGGGGTTCTGCTGGGCAAGCTGAACATGGACGAGTTCGCCATGGGCTCCACCTCGGAGACCTCCTGGTACGGCCCCACCCGGAACCCCTGGGACCTGGAGCGGGTGCCCGGCGGCTCCTCCGGCGGCGCGGCGGCGGCGGTGGCCGCCGGGGAGTGCTGGTACGCCGTGGGCTCCGACACCGGAGGGTCCATCCGCCAGCCCGCCTCCTACTGCGGTGTCACCGGCATGAAGCCCACCTATGGCACCGTCTCCCGGTACGGCCTCATCGCCTACGCCTCCTCCCTGGACCAGATGGGTCCCCTGGCCCGGTCGGCCGCCGACTGCGCCGCCGTCCTGGACCTGGTCATGGGCCGGGACCGGCGGGACGGCACCAGCCTGGACGTGCCGGCGGGGGGGCTCCTGGCCTCCCTCACCGGGGACATCCGGGGCATGCGGATCGGCCTGCCCGCTGACTGCTTCGGGGAGGGCCTGGACGGGGAGGTCCGCGCCGCAGTCCTGGCCGCCGCCCAGGTCCTCCGGGACCGGGGGGCGGTGGTGGAGGAGTGCGCCCTGCCCATCATGCAGTATGTAGTCCCCACCTATTATATCATCGCCTGCGCCGAGGCCAGCAGCAACCTCTCCCGGTTCGACGGGGTGAAGTACGGCTGGCGGGCGGAGGGCTATGAGGACCTCACCGACCTCTACCAGAAGACCCGGACCGAGGGCTTTGGGGCAGAGGTGAAGCGCCGCATCCTGCTGGGGACCTTCGTCCTCTCCACTGGGTACTACGACGCCTACTACAAGAAGGCCCTCCAGGTCAAGGCGGTCATCAAGGAGGCCTATGACGCCGCCTTCCAGCGGTATGACCTCCTCCTGACCCCGGTGGCCCCCACCACCGCCCCCCGGCTGGGGGAGAGCCTTCAGGACCCGCTGAAGATGTACCTCTCGGACATCTATACCGTCCCCCTGAATCTGGCGGGCCTGCCAGGGCTGTCCATGCCCTGCGGCTTTGACGGCCAGGGCCTGCCCATCGGGGCCCAGCTCATCGGCCCCGCTTTGGGGGAGGCCAAGGTCTTGGCCGCTGCCCACGCCTTCCAGACGGAGACCGACTACCACAAAAAGAGCCCCGCCGGAAAGGAGGCGTGCTGAGATGACCTGGGAAACCGTCATCGGGCTGGAGACCCATGTGGAGCTCTCCACCCAGACCAAAATTTTCTGCTCCTGCACCACCGCGTTCGGGGGGGAGCCCAATACCCACTGCTGCCCGGTGTGTACCGGGATGCCCGGCACCCTGCCGGTGGTCAATGAGAAGGTGCTGGAGTTCGCCGTCAAGGCGGGCCTGGCCCTGCACGGAGAGATCACCCGGCGCTGCAAGTTCGACCGGAAGAACTACTTCTACCCCGACCTGCCCAAGGCCTACCAGGTCTCCCAGCTCTACCTGCCCATCGTCCGGAACGGCAGAGTGCCCATCCGCACCGAGAGCGGCGAGGAGAAGGTCATCCGCATCCACGAGCTCCACATGGAGGAGGACGCCGGCAAGCTGGTCCACGACCCCTGGATCGACCAGACCCGGTGTGACTACAACCGCTGCGGGGTACCCCTTATCGAGATCGTCACCGAGCCCGACTTCCGCTCCGCCGAGGAGGTCATCGCCTACCTGGAGAAGTTGCGCTCTACCCTTCAATACCTGGGGGTCTCCGACTGCAAGATGCAGGAGGGCTCCCTGCGGTGCGACGTGAACCTCTCCGTGCGTCCGGCGGGCTCCCAGGAGCTGGGGACCCGGACCGAGATGAAGAACCTCAACTCCTTCAAGGCCATCGCCCGGTCCATCGCCTACGAGGCCCGGCGGCAGATCGAGGCCCTGGAGGAGGGAAAATGGGTGGTCCAGGAGACCCGCCGCTGGGATGAGAACAAGGACGCCACCTTCGCCATGCGCTCCAAGGAGAACGCCCAGGACTACCGCTATTTCCCCGAGCCCGACATCCCGCCCCTGGAGATTACGGAGGAATATCTGGAACGCATCCGGGCCCAGATCCCGGAGATGGCGGAGGAGAAGGCGGCGCGCTATCAGTCCCAGTGGGGACTGCCGGCCTACGACGCCCAGATGCTCACCGGGGAGAAGGCCCTGGCCGACTTCTTTGAGGAGACGGTGGCCCTGGGAGCCCCGCCCAAGCAGGCTGCCAACTGGATCATGGGGGAGGTCCTCCGGCGCCTCTCCGTGGATGGATTAGAGGAAAAGGAGATGCGCCTTACCTCGAAGACTCTGGCCCGGCTCATCGCCCTGGTCCAGGAGGGAAAGGTCAACCGGAACACGGCGGTGAAGGTCTTCGATGCCGTCTTTTCCGAGGACGGCGACGTGGACACCTATGTCAGAGAGCACGGCCTGGAGCAGGTCTCCGACGCCGGACTGGTGGGCCAGGTGGTGGAGCAGGTACTGGCCGCCAACGCCAAATCGGTGGAGGACTACCTGGGCGGCAAGGAGAAGGCCTTCGGCTTCCTGGTGGGGCAGGTCATGCGGCAGCTCAAGGGACAGGCCGCGCCCCAGGTGGTGAATCAAACGCTCCGGGAAAGGCTGGAACAACGGAAGACCATGTGATATAATAACTCTGTCTGCTTCCAGACAGAGAAACAGGGCGGAGGCGAAAGCCTCCGCCCTTGCGCCCCTTTTTCAAAGCGGAAGCAGATCGGAAAGGATGGATGCCGCCATGACGGAATATTATATCCCCACCGGGCCGTCGGAGACCGAGTTCACAGAAAAGCGCTCCCGCTTTCTCGGCCATGTCTGGCGGGTGGAGACTGAGGAGGAGGCCAGGGCCCGGATTGACGAGATGAAAAAACGCTACCACGACGCCCGGCACAACTGCTGGTGCTACCTCCTCCGGGACCCCGCCGTGGAGCGGTACTCCGACGACGGTGAGCCCCAGGGCACGGCGGGACAGCCCATGCTGGAGGTCTTTCGCCGGGAGGGGGTCACCAACGTCTGCTGTGTGGTGACTCGGTACTTCGGCGGTATTTTGCTTGGAGCCGGGGGACTGACCCGGGCCTACAGCCGCTCCGCCAAGGATGCCCTGGACGCCGCCGGCATCTCGGTGGTCCGCCGCTGGGTGGCGGTGGAGCTGACCTTCCCCTACAGCCTCTATGAGCGGGTAAAGCTGGAGGTGGAGGGGGCTGGGGGACTGGTGGGAGAGACGGATTACACCGCCGACGTGACCCTCCGTGCCCTGCTGCCAGAGGGGAAGGTTGAGCCCTTTACAGAGCGGATCACAGAGCTGACCGCCGGGGCGGTGATCCCCGCAGTCACAGGAGAGGATTTTCGGGACGTGCCTCTGGAAGGCCGCCCAGATCGGAGTGGAACATGAGGGAGAACAAGTACGACGATCCCGTCTTTTTTGAAAAATATGGACAGATGGACCGCTCCAAGCTGGGGTTGGCCGGGGCCGGAGAGTGGGAGGCCCTTCGGGAACTGATGCCGGAGTTTCAGGGGAAGCGGGTGCTGGACCTGGGCTGCGGCTATGGCTGGCACTGCGCCTACGCGGCGGAGCACAGAGCGGCCTCCGTATTGGGCATCGACCTCTCGGAACGGATGCTGGAGGTGGCCCGGCAGCAACACAGCGGGCCGGTCATCGAGTACCGCAGATGCGCCATAGAGGACATAGATGTCCCTGACGGGAGCCTGGATGTGGTGTTCAGCTCCCTGGCTTTCCACTATGTCCAGGATTTTGGCGTCGTGATGGACCGGGTGTGGCGCTGGCTCGTCCTTGGCGGGCGGTTCCTCTTCTCGGTGGAGCACCCCATCTTCACGGCCTGTGGCAGCCAGGACTGGTACCGGGATGGGGAGGGGAAGATCCTTCACTTCCCGGTGGACCATTATTTTGAAGAGGGAGAGCGGAAGGCCAACTTTTTAGGGGAGAACGTGGTCAAATACCACAGGACCCTCACCACCTATCTGGATGGACTGCTGACCCGGGGCTTCCGCCTGCTGCGGGTGGTGGAGCCCCAGCCCCCGGAGCGGATGCGGGACCTGCCTGGAATGCGGGACGAGCTCCGTCGGCCCATGATGCTGCTGGTCTCTGCGGAGAAATCGTGAATAATTTATGAATTTTCATGGGGGAAGCAGGATTTTCCCCCGCCCGCGGCGTATCTCTTTTTAGACGCTTTTGCGTGGGAGGTGAAAGTCCTTGACGGAGAGAGAGCGGCGGGAGCAACAGGAGCAGCGGATGCTCTCCCCCTTTGCCTGCCGGGCGGCCGACTCCAGGGGGCGGATGCGCCCGGTGGAGCCCTGCCCGGTGCGGACCTGCTTCCAGCGGGACATCGACCGCATCGTCCACTCCAAAGCCTTCCGGCGGCTGATGCACAAGACCCAGGTCTTCCTCCAGCCGGAGGGGGACCACTACCGGACCCGGATGACCCACACCATCGAGGTGGTGCGGATCGCCCGGACCATCGCCCGGGGCCTCCAGCTCAACGAGGACCTCACGGAGGCGGCCGCCTATGGACACGATCTGGGGCACACCCCCTTCGGCCATGCCGGAGAGCGGGTCCTCAACGAGATCATGCCCGGGGGATTTGAGCACAATGTCCAGTCCCTGCGGGTGGTGGACCGGCTGGAAAACGACGGGGACGGCCTGAACCTCACCTACGAGGTGCGGCGGGGCATCCTCTGCCACACCGGGCCGGACATGGCCGAGACCCTGGAGGGACAGCTCCTGCGGCTGGCGGACAAGATTGCCTACATCAATGCCGACATCGACGACGCCATGCGGGGCGGCATCATCTACCCCATGGACATCCCGCTGGAGATCTCCAATGTTCTGGGCTTTACCTACTCCGAGCGCATCGACACCCTGACCACCGACATCATCCGGGAGAGCGCCGGCATCGGAGTCCTCCGGCAGTCTGAGCCCTGCCGGGAGGCTATGGCCAACCTGCGGGCGTTCATGTTTGAGCATGTCTACCGGAATCCGGTGGCCAAGGGGGAGGAGTCCAAGGCCCAGGAGATGCTCCTTCACCTGTTCGAGTACTACTGCCACGACCCGGACAGGCTCCCGCCGGAGTTTCAGGACATCCGGGAGCGGGAGAGCGTGGAGCGGGCGGTCTGCGACTACATTGCAGGAATGACCGATAAATACGCGGTGGAGAAGTTTTCCGACGCCTTTATCCCCATTTCCTGGGGCGTGAAATGAAAAAATCGTATGAAAGAACGGTCATCCGGCCAAAATAGACCGAAAGGGGGGAGCGGAGATGGCCATTCCAGCCCATTTTATTGACGAGCTGGTCGCCCGCTGTGACATCGCGGATGTAGTGGCCGACTACGTTCCGCTCACCCGAAAGGGGGGCAGCCTGTGGGGCTGCTGCCCCTTTCACAGCGAGCGGACCCCTTCCTTCCATGTGGTGCCGGAGCGGCAGATGTATAAGTGCTTTGGCTGCGGCAAGGGCGGCGGCGTCATCAACTTCATCATGGAGATCGAGAACCTCTCCTATCCGGACGCCATACGGTTTCTGGCCAAGCGGGCCGGGCTGGAGGTCCCGGAGGACCGGGAGGAGAACGGCGCCTACCGCAGGCGGCGGGAGCGCCTGCTGGAGCTCAACCGGGAGGCCGCCCGCTTCTTCCACGCCAGCCTTCGGGGCCCGGAGGGCCGGGCCGGGGTGGAGTACCTCTTCGGAAAGCGGAAGCTCTCCAAGGCCACGGTCACCCGGTTCGGTCTGGGGATGGCCCCGGAGGGGTGGGACAACCTGATCACGGCCATGGCGGCCAAGGGCTACGAAAAGAGCGACCTGTTGGACGCCGGTCTGGTGGTACGGAGCAAGGAGGGCCGGGTCTATGACCGCTTCCGTAACCGGGTCATGTTTCCCATCATCGACCTGCGGGGGGATGTCATCGGCTTCGGAGGGCGGGTCCTGGACGACTCCACCCCGAAGTATCTCAACTCCCCGGACACGCCGGTGTTCAACAAGGGGCGGAACCTGTTCGCCCTGAACATCGCCAAAAGGTCCCGGCTGGGCCGCATCATTCTCACGGAGGGGTATATGGACACCATCTCCCTCCACCAGGGGGGCTTCGACTGCGCGGTAGCCTCCCTGGGGACAGCCCTGACCCCCGAGCATGCTCAGCTTCTGTCCCGGTATACCAAAGAGGTGGTCATTGCCTATGACGGAGACGGGGCGGGGGTCTCAGCGGCCCAGAGGGCCATCCCCATCCTGGAAAAGACCGGCATGAAGGTGCGGGTCCTGCGGGTGAAGGGGGCCAAGGACCCCGACGAGTTCCTGAAACAGTATGGTCCGGAGGCCTTTGCCAAGCTCCTGGACCAGAGTGAAAACCACATCGAGTACCGCATCGAGCAGGTGAAGGCGAAATACGACCTCACTGACGACGCCCAACGGGTGGAATTTCTCAGGGAGGCGGTGGATGTGGTGGCCGGGCTCCACAGCCCGGTGGAGCGGGAGGTCTACGGCGCCCGGTGTGCCGAGCTGGCGGGTATTTCCGCCGAGGCCATGGCCCAGGAGGTCAAGGGGGAGCGTACCCGCCGGGCCAGAAAGGAGCTCCGGCAGCAGGAGCGCCGGGACCTGACCCCGGCAGTCCAGCTCCAGCCCCAGGAGCGTTCCCTGCGGTATGAGAACATCCGCTCCGCCCGGGCGGAGGAGGGAGTCCTGCGGCTGGTGCTGCTGGACCCGGAGCTCTTCCGGAAGACGGGGTCCCTGACCCCAGAGCACTTTTCCTCGCCCCTGCTGGGCAAGACCTACCGCCTCCTCCGGGAGCGGTGGGAGCAGGGCCTGGCGGTCCAGCTTTCAGCCCTTGCCGGGGAGCTGGAGCCGGGAGAGATGAGCTGTCTGGCCGGGATCGTCCAACGGCCGGAATCCCTGCAAAACGGCGGTCAGGCCATGGCCGACTACATAGATATTATAGAGGATGAGGCGGAAAAGCGCAGTCTTCCCGGGGACCGGGACGCGCTGCTGACGCTTCAGAAAAAGCTGTTAGAGAAAAAAGCGTATGGAGGATATGCCCATGAGTGAGAAGAGAGTGCTGGATATGCCGTCTGAGCCCCTGGTCCAGGCCCCGGCCAACAGCCAGCCGCAGAAAAAGGCCGATATGATCAGCGGAGAAAAGCTGGAGGCTGGAAAGGTCGAGCTGATGAAGGTGGTCGAAGGGGTCCAGGGGGCGGAAAAGCTGGCGGAGCTCCTTGACAAGGGAAAAAAGAAGGGAAAGCTCTCCTCCAGTGAGCTCATGGACGTCCTGGAAGAGATGGACCTGGAGAGCGAGCAGTTGGACAAGATCTACGACGCCATGGAGAACATGGGGATCGACACCTCCGGCGAGGATTACCTCCCCGAGCTGGTGGACGAGGTGCCCCCTTTGGAGGAGATCGAGGAGATCCCAGAAGAGGAGATCGTGGACCCCAACACCCTGGTGGACTCCTTCGGCATCGACGACCCGGTGCGGATGTATCTCAAGGAGATCGGCAAGGTCAATCTGCTCTCCCCGGATGAGGAGATCCAGCTGGCCCAGGATATGGGTGCCGGAGACGCTGCCAAGGAGCAGATGGAAGAGCTGGAGGCGGCCAGGGCCCGGGGCGAGGAGGTCTCCCTGAGCCCCGAGGAGGAAAAGGAGCTCAAGCGCGCCATCAAGCGGGGCGAGGCCGCCAAGCAGCGCCTGGCTGAGGCCAACCTCCGGCTGGTGGTCTCCATCGCCAAGCGGTATGTGGGCCGGGGCATGCTTTTCCTGGACCTCATCCAGGAGGGCAACCTGGGCCTCATCAAGGCCGTGGAGAAGTTTGACTACACCAAGGGCTACAAGTTCTCTACCTATGCCACCTGGTGGATCCGCCAGGCCATCACCCGGGCCATTGCCGACCAGGCCCGGACCATCCGCATCCCCGTCCATATGGTGGAGACCATCAACAAGGTCATCCGGGTCTCCCGGCAGCTGCTCCAGGAGCTGGGCCACGACCCCTCTCCGGAGGAGATCTCAGAGGAGATGAATATGCCGGTGGACAAGGTCCGGGAGATTTTGAAGATTGCCCAGGAGCCTGTGAGCCTGGAGACCCCCATCGGCGAGGAGGAGGACTCCCACCTGGGGGACTTTATCCCCGATGAGGACGCATCGGAGCCCTCTGAGGCCGCCAGCTATACCCTGCTCAAGGAGCAGCTCATCGACGTGCTGGATACCCTGACACCCCGGGAGGAGAAGGTCCTCAAGCTCCGCTTCGGCCTGGAGGACGGCCGGACCCGCACCCTGGAGGAGGTGGGGAAGGAGTTCAACGTCACCAGGGAGCGTATCCGCCAGATCGAGGCCAAGGCCCTCCGCAAGCTCCGCCACCCCAGCCGGAGCAAGAAGCTCAAGGACTTTTTGAACTAAAGGCGGCAGGGAGACATGGAGATCCGTTTTTATGACCAGGCGCTGGACAGCGACCTGAAGTTTGCTGTGGTGGCGGCTCGTGTGGGGAGTCAATGGCTTCTCTGCCGCCATCAGGACCGGACCACCTGGGAGTTCCCGGGGGGCCACCGGGAGGCGGGAGAGAGCATCCACGACACTGCCCGGCGGGAGCTGTGGGAGGAGACCGGCATCACGGACTGCCAGCTGGAGCCCGTAGCGGCCTACGGACTTTTCCAGGAAGGGGAGGAGCCCTCCTTTGGGGCGCTCTTTTTCGCGGAGGTCCGGGAGCTGGGCGCACGCCCAGCCGGCTTTGAGATCGCGGAGAACCGCTGTATGGACAGTCTTCCGACGGAAATGACCTACCCGGAGATCCAGCCCGCCCTGATGGAGCAGATCCAGGCATGGCTGGCGGGAGGCAACTTCCGCTCAGAGGAAGAAGACCTGATGGAGCTGATTTTTTAGAGTCGACCCCAGTGAGCCTTGGACTGTGAAATTGGAAAGGGTTCACATTTTATTTACAGGTCATTCAAAATTTGTCCAATCATTTTCTCCTGGAACGTGGTACACTATCATCGTGGTCAGGAAAGCAGAAGAAAAGATTTACCCCTCCTCCTCTCTCAAACAAAAAGAGCACGGGTCCATCTCAGATGGGCCCGTGCTTCTTTTTCGAGGAGAGAATTCTCATAAATTTCACACATTTGAAACATCTTTCTCCTTCTTCTTTAATATCTTTCCCTTATGATAGACAGTGCAAGGGACAGTTTCTTCGTTTCATTGTATCCTCTTTCCTTTTTGGCAGCGGGCCGGACGTCAGGAGCAGGCGTCCGGCCCGCTGTCATTTACATACGTGGAAGAAACAAAAGGGCCCGAGATACCCCTGTAAGGCAGGTATCTCGGGCCTTTTCATAGGAAAAGAATGACTTATTGGGGATTGAGCGTGTAGTTGGGGGCCTCTTTGGTGATATAGATGTCGTGGGGATGGCTCTCCTTGAGGCCGGCGCTGGTGATCTGCATAAAGCGGCTCTTGGTCCGCAGCTCCTCGATGTCGGCGCAGCCGCAGTAGCCCATACCAGCCCGCAGGCCGCCCATCATCTGGTAGATGGTCTCGCCCACCGCTCCCTTATAGGGGACACGGCCCTCCACGCCTTCGGGGACCAGCTTCTTGTTGTTCTCCTGGAAGTAACGGTCCTTGGAGCCCTTGGACATGGCGCCCAGGGAGCCCATGCCCCGGTAGACCTTGAACTGGCGGCCCTGGTAGACCTCGGTGTCCCCGGGAGACTCCTCACAGCCGGCCAGCAGGGAGCCCAGCATGACTACATTACCGCCGGCGGCAATGGCCTTGACAATGTCGCCGGAGTACTTGATGCCGCCGTCGGCAATAATGGGGATGCCGTACTCGGCGGCCACGCAGGCGGCGTCGTACACGGCGGTGATCTGGGGCACGCCGATACCGGCCACCACCCGGGTGGTGCAGATGGAGCCGGGGCCAATGCCGATCTTGACACAGTCGGCGCCGGCGTCGATAAGGGCGCGGGTCCCCTCGGCAGTGGCCACGTTGCCGGCAATGAGCTGCACGTCGGGGTAGAGGGCCTTCACCCGGCGCACGCAGTCCAGGATGTTGTGGGAGTGGCCGTGGGCGGAGTCCAGGCAGAGGACATCCACCCCGGCATCCACCAGGGCGCGCACCCGGTCCAGCACGTCCTCGGTGACACCGATGGCGGCGCCCACCAGCAGGCGGCCCTTCTCATCCCGGGCGGAGTTGGGGTAAACAGTGGCCTTTTCGATGTCCTTGATGGTGATGAGTCCCTTGAGGCGGTATTCCTCGTCCACGATGGGGAGCTTCTCCACCTTGTGGCGGCGCAGGATCTCCTTGGCCTCCTCCAGGGTGACCCCCTCCCGGGCCGTGACCAGATTCTCCTTGGTCATCACGTTGTCCACCAGCTGGGACATGTCGGTCTCGAACTTCATATCCCGGTTGGTGATGATGCCGATGAGCTTACCGTCCTTGCAAATGGGCACGCCGGAGATGCGGTACTTGGCCATCAGCTCGTCGGCCTCGGCCAGGGTGTGTCCGGGCGCCAGCCAGAAGGGGTTGGTGATGACGCCGTTCTCGCTGCGCTTCACCATGTCCACCTGCTCCGCCTGCTGGCCGATGGTCATGTTCTTGTGGATGATGCCGATGCCGCCCTCACGGGCAATGGCAATGGCCATGCGGTACTCAGTCACGGTGTCCATGGCGGCACTCATGACCGGGATGTTCAGCCGGATCTTCTTGGTGAGCTGGGTGTGCAGGTCAATGTCGGCAGGGAGGACGCTGCTCTCGGCGGGAATGAGCAGAACATCGTCGAAGGTGAGGCCCTGCCGGGCGAATTTGCTGGCGGCGTCAGTGTTGAACATGGACTCCACTCCTTATCCGTATCATTTGGTCAGTTCCTGTCAAAACGCGATATTTGGGATATTTTATGCCCCATTCCGGGGATTGTCAAGAGGGGAAAGGGTCAGCGCGGCGTCAAATCTCGGCCGCTCCTCCGGGCCGTCCCCCTGGACATACCAGGTCCCATCAAAAGTCCCAGTGGAGAGACGGAGGGATTCGCCCGCCCGGCACTCCTTTAAGTAGCCCAGCTGGACAGAGGAGACGAAAGAGCCGCCGCCCATCTGGTCCAGCCGAAGGGCGTCACAGGCGAAATCAGCATAGCGGACATTGTTTACATGCCCATTGATGTCACAGTCACTGTAGTGGAGGGAACGCTGCTCCACCGGCGTCAGGCTGCCGGGCAGCCGGAGCTTGGGGAGGAGCTTCGTCTTGCACAAGGACCCGCCGGAGGTGTCCTCCAGCTCCTGGAGCGTCTCCAGGCGGCAGAGCCTGTGGGTGGTGAAGTCGGCCAGGACCCAGACGCTCACCGCCTCTCCCACGGGCTCACCCTCCCGAAAGAGGTCGAAATCCCGGTACATGGAGGCCCCTTTGCTGCCTCGGTGCCAGGTGCGGACGGTCAGGACGTCCTTCCAAAAGAGGGGGCGGTCCAGCCGGTACCACATCCGGGCCAGCATCCAGAACATGTGGTGCTTTTCGATCATTTCCTCCCGGCCCACATGGAGGGCGTCGGCCGCTTCCGTAGCCGTCTCCTGGAGAAAGTCCAGCAGGGAGGAGGGGCGGCACAGGCCGAAGAGGTCGGTGTCCCGGGCCTCCACCTGGACCCGCTTTTCGTGGTACATGCTCAGTCCCTCCTCCCCTTGATGAGCAGGGTGGACTTACAGCAGAGGTCCTCCAGGTCATCCGCGGTGGCGGCCGGAATGCGGAGGGCGCTGCCGCACTGGGCGCAGATCAGGTCCACCGAGCTGAAATTCACCTGGAGCCGCCACTCTCTGGAGCCGCAGGCGCAGGAGATCCCGCCCCGCTGGGCGATGTCCTTGAGCTCAGAGAGGATCTCGTGCATGATGATGTCATCCAGGAAGGTGCCCTCGGCCCCAGCCGCGGCCTCCAGCTTGTCCACGGCCTCCTCCAGCCGCCGGACGGCAGCGAAGACGGGGCCTTCCTCCCCCACATAACAGCAGTCCAGACCGGAAGCCGCGCAGGAGAAGGCCAGAGCGGGCTCATGGAGAAAGGCGTGGGTGGAGCAGGTGACGGTGTGCTCCCGCCCGCAGAAGAGGCAGGGGACCGTCAGCTTGACCCGGTCCCCCAGCAGCTCTGTCCGCAGAGCGGATTTGCCGCAGGGACATGGGATGTGCCCCGGCCCGGCGGCGAGGGAGAAGACCGTCTTCTCCACCACGACAGCCTGCCGGCACTCCGGGCAGAAATAGGCAATGGTGCGCTTGGGCTCTTCAACCATGCTGTTCGGATCCATCCTTTCCTGAAAAAGCGGCCGCCCCGTGGATAGAAGGGAAGACCATACCGTCGCAGGCGGGGTGTGCTGACAACGCGGAAACAAACTGTTTCTATTATACCGCATCTTTTCCGGTTTGACCAGCCTGTCCCGCTCCAAAATCCGTTCTGATATTTTGCGGAAAACTGTTCAAACTAATCCACAGACACACAGAGATGTTCTGTGGGACAGGAGCGAAGCATATGACGACCAAAAAGCTGGGGAGGCAGACTGTCGCCTTCGCCTCTCCACCTACCATCGCCGGTTACGGAAACGTAGTGGGGAAGAAGGAGGGGGAGGGACCGCTGGCAGCCTCCTTTGACCTCATCAACGAGGATGACACCTTTGGCGAATCCAGCTGGGAAAAGGCTGAGAGCACCATGCAGCGCCTGGCTCTTCAGAGCGCCCTGAATCAGGCGGGGAAAGCTGCCTCCGCCATGGATTTTATCTTTGCCGGAGACCTGCTGAACCAGTGCATCGCCTCCTCCTTCGCGGTGCGGGGCCAGGACACCTCTTTCCTGGGGCTGTACGGGGCCTGCTCCACCATGGCGGAGGGGCTGGCCCTGGCGGCCATGGTGCTGGACGGCGGCTTCGGCACACTGGCTGGGGCGGTGGCCTCCTCCCACTTCTGCTCTGCGGAGCGGCAGTACCGGACCCCCCTGGAGTACGGCGGTCAGCGGACCCCCACCGCCCAGTGGACGGTGACCGGCTCCGGGGCGGTGATCCTGGCCCAGGAGGGAAATGGCCCCTATGTGACCCACGCCACCATCGGGAAGATCGTGGACAAGGGGATCAAGGACGCCAACAACATGGGAGCGGCCATGGCCCCCGCCGCCTATGACACCATCTCCACCCACCTGGCGGACACCGGGCGGAAGCCCTCCTATTATGACCTGATCGTCACCGGCGACCTGGGCAGCCTGGGCAAGGAGATCGTGCTGGACTTCTTCCACAAGGATGGGATGGACCTCCAGAATTACGATGACTGCGGCGTGCTCATTTATGATGCTCAGAGCCAGGATGTCCACTGCGGCGGCTCGGGCTGCGGATGCTCCGCCACTGTTCTCACGGGCTATCTGCTCAAGGGGATGAAGGGCGGGCGCTGGAAGCACATTCTGTTCTGCGGTACCGGGGCCCTCCTTTCGCCCACATCCACCATGCAGGGGGAGAGCATCCCCGGCATCTGCCACGCTGTCGCTATCAGCACGCAGAAAGGAGACTGAGCCATGGAAATGCTGAGCGAATACCTCCGGGCCTTTCTCTGCGGCGGTGTCCTGTGCCTCATCGGCCAGGTGCTGATCGACAAGACCAAGCTGACTCCGGCCAAGATTCTTGTGATTTATGTGGTGTCCGGCGTGGTCCTGGGGGGACTGGGCATTTATAAATACGTGGTGGAGTTCGGCGGGGCCGGAGCCACTGTCCCCCTTACCGGCTTTGGCTACCTCCTGGCCAAGGGCGCGGCAAAGGCCGTCAGTGAGGACGGGCTGCTGGGGGCCTTTACCGGGGGAGTCACCGCGGCGGCAGGCGGCATAGCCGCAGCCATTTTCTTCGGTTATCTGGTGGCCCTGATCTTCAAGCCGCGTCCCAAGCGGTGAGAAGAAAGGCACTGACACATGGAAAAACTGGTTTTATAGAAAATAAAGAAGATTTCCGGCCCCCCAACAGGGGGCCGGAAACCTTTTTCATAAAAATTACCCAATAAACATCGCGTCGCCAAAGGAGAAGAAGCGGTAGCGCTCCCGGACCGCCTCCTCATAGGCGGCTAAGATGTGCTCCCGCCCCGCCAGGGCAGAGACCAGCATGACCAGGGTGGACTCCGGCAGATGGAAGTTGGTGATGAGGCAGTCCAGCACCTTAAAGCGGTAGCCCGGATAGATATAAATGCTGGTCCAGCCGGAAGAGGCCTGGAGGGTGCCGTCCTCCGCCGCCCAGGACTCGATGGTCCGGCAGGAGGTGGTCCCCACGCAGATGACCCGGCCGCCCCGACGCTTGGCCGCGTTGATGGTGTCCGCCGCCTCCTGGGAGATGGTGCAGAATTCTGCGTGCATCTCGTGGTCGGTGATCTCCTCCTCCTTTACCGGGCGGAAGGTGCCCAGTCCCACATGGAGGGTCACATAGGCCAGGTCCACCCCCATGTTCTGGACCTGCTGGAGGAGCTCTTTGGTAAAGTGGAGCCCGGCCGTGGGGGCGGCGGCGGAGCCCACCTCCCGGGAGTAGACGGTCTGGTACCGCTCCGGGTCCTGGAGCTCCGCCTTGATATAGGGGGGCAGAGGCATCCGGCCCAAGCGCTCCAGCAGCTCCAGGAAAATGCCGTCGTAGTGGAAGCGGATCAGGCGGTTGCCTCCCTCGCAGACCTCCAGGACCTCGGCGGTGAGAAGCCCGTCTCCGAAGGAGAGCCGGGCCCCCTCTCGAAGCTTCTTTCCCGGCCGGACCAGGCACTCCCAGACCTTATCGCCCCGGTCTACCAACAGCAGGACCTCTACCGCGCCGCCGCTGGGCTCCCGGTGGCCCAGCAGCCGGGCGGGCAGCACCCGGGAATCGTTGAGCACCAGACAGTCGCCGGGCCGCAGCAGGGTGGGCAGGTCATAAAAGTGCAGGTGCCGGGTGGCCCCGGTCTGCTTGTTCAGCACCATGAGCCGGGAGCTGTCCCGCCGGTCCAGAGGGGTCTGGGCGATGAGCTCCTGGGGGAGGTCATAGTAAAAATCCGATGTCTTCAAACGATTCTTCCCGCTTTCCTGTGATCTCTCACCAAATCTCCACATCGGAGAAATAGAAGGTGAGGATGTCGATGTAGTCCATCCCGCGCAGGGCCATGGCCCGGGCCCCCTGCTGGCTCATCCCCACATTGTGGCCGTAGCCGGAGCCGGCGAAGGTAAAGCTGCCGCTTCCAGCCGAGGACGAGGCAGAGGCGGTGGGGGCGGAGAGCTGCTCTGTGCCGGAGGAGGTGATGACGTAAGGGGTGCCGCTGATGGCAGTAATGCTTCCATCTCCATTTACGGCATAGGCGCCGTTGATGGAAGACAGCGTCTCGGAGCCGTCGTTGACGGCGTACCCGGCTCCGCCGCTCCCGCCGGTCACGTCAAACCGGTTGGAGCGCAGTCCCAGGGCGATCCGGATGGTTTCCGGACCGAAGGACCAGGTCTTGCCGCTGCGGTCCACAAAGGTGACGGAGGCGGGGTTCCCGGTCTCACTGTACTCAGAGACATATACATCGGTAATTCCTGTAAAGGAATATCCTTTTCCGCTCAGCGAGCTGTTCATCTTGGAAGTGAGCTCACTGCTGGTGAAGGTATAGGACCAGTGATACTGGGAGATGCCGTCGGCCACATCGGCCTCATAAGGATCGACGACCCCCTTCAGGTGGGGCAGATCGGCGTTGGCGTTCCAGATGTTCCGGACATCTTCGGTGGCGCCGCCGTCGCTGGCGGAGTAAAAGGTGATGGCCGGCTCCCCATCGTAGCGGACGAATTCGCCAGCCGTCTCATCCACCGCCTGGTCGGTTCGCTCGTTGGACAGGTTCAGGCCCTGGTACATCTGGCAGTGGGTGGAGGCGCACACGTCGAAATCCCGGTGCCCGCTGGTGTTGGTCACCGCGTAGGTCCGGGCGCATACCGCCTGGGCCTTCAGCGCCTCCAGAGGCCAGTCGTTGCTCATCTCGTAGGGCAGGACCCCCCGGACATAGTCATCCAGGGAGACGACATTGATCACTTCTATATTCCCGCCGTTGTCCCGGACATACTGGAAGCCGCCGTAATAGCGGTAGCCCTTGAACCAGGTCACCGTCTTCACGGAGTCGTCCAGCCCGGGGCAGACGCCCAGGGAAAGCGCGCTGCCGCCGTCAAACTGGAAGAGGACCTCCCCCGTTTTGGTGACCACCACAGAGACGGCATAGCCGCTGGTCCCGACGACCTCCGCATCGTTGAGGCCGAGAGCGGCTTTTCCAGCTTCTGCCTCCTCCTTGGTGGTGTAGGCCCCCGACCGGACATAGTAGCTCCCGTCGATCCACGCCGGGAACCCGTCTGACAGGGTCTCCGCCGTGTCAAGGGCCTCCTGGAAGGAGGCATAGGTCCCCGGGAGCTGGAGATGGTAGCAGCCCACTGTCACAGTGCCGGTGCCGTCCACATAGTTTCCATCGGAGAGGGTCACATTCTGGGTCTTGACCATGGAGATCTGGGTCTCACTGGTGCGGCCCAGCTCGTGAAAGGATAAGTCCTCCTCGTAATAGCCGAGGCGGTAGCCGCTGCCCACGCTGTTTTCCAGATTGGCCCCTGGCAGGGCATTGCTGTCGTAATAGAGCCCCACCCGGAGCACAGCGTCGGCCGAGGCGTCCACAGCTGACGCTACACCGGACAGGCCGGTGACCACGGCAAGAAATACAAGGGCGGATCGGATCAAAAATTTTCCCATCGGGACGCTCCATTTCTCCAAATCAACACTTTACAGTGAAAAAGAATTGTGTTACACTGACAAAAATGCACCCGCACATGCCGGCCATCGCTCCGGCAGAAAGACTCTGGAATGGTCCCATTATAGTACAAAAGCCGACAGGATTGCAACTGCCGTTTTTTGTCCCGGGCCGCAAGTCTCCGCGCCCCGTATCACAAAAAGGAGCAGGGACGTGCAAGGAGAAGGGGCGGCGTGGATAGAATGAACTGTGCGTCGTGTGTCTGGAGGTCTGTGACATGGAAAAATATAAGGTCGGCGTCATCGGCGGCACCGGAATGGTGGGCCAGCGTTTCATCACCCTGATGGAGCATCACCCCTGGTTTGAGCTCACGCTCATCGCGGCCAGCCCCCGTTCTGCCGGAAAGACCTATGAGGAGGCCGTTGGGAGCCGCTGGGCCATGGATGTCCCCATTCCCGAACGAGCCCGGAAGCTGGTGGTCCGGAATGCCGAAGACGCCGCCTCCATCGCGGAAGAGGTGGACTTCGTCTTTTCCGCTGTGGACATGAAGAAGGAGGAGATCCAGGCCCTGGAGGAGGCCTATGCCCGCCATGAGTGCCCTGTCATCTCCAATAACTCCGCTCACCGCTGGACGCCCGACGTGCCCATGGTGGTGCCGGAGGTGAATCCGGAGCACCTCCAGGTCATTGAGGCCCAGCGAAAGCGGCTTGGCACAAAGCGGGGCTTCATCGCCGTCAAGTCCAACTGCTCCATCCAGAGTTATGTCCCCGCCCTCCACCCTCTGCGGGCCTTCGGCCTCAAGCGGGTGCTGGCCTGTACCTACCAGGCCATCTCCGGCGCTGGAAAGACCTTCGAGACCTGGCCGGAAATGGTGGACAACGTCATCCCCTACATTGGCGGCGAGGAGGAGAAGTCCGAGCAGGAGCCCTTAAAGGTCTGGGGCAGGGTGGAAAACGGCGTCATCGTCAAGGCCCGGACTCCGGATATCACCTCCCAGTGCATCCGGGTCCCGGTGTCCAACGGCCATACCGCCGCCGTGTTTGTGGACTTTGAGAAGAAGCCCTCCATGGAAGAGATCAAGGAGCTCTGGGCCTCCTACCGGGGACGGCCCCAGGAGCTGAAGCTGCCCACGGCCCCGGAGCAGTTCCTCCATTACTTTGAGGAGCCCGACCGTCCTCAGGCCCGTCTGGACCGAGATCTGGGGGGCGGCATGACCATCTCCATCGGCCGGCTCCGCCCCGATACCCAGTACAACTATAAATTTGTGTGCCTGTCCCACAATACTCTCCGCGGCGCCGCCGGCGGTGCGGTGGAGCTGGCCGAGCTGCTGTGCGCCGAGGGATATCTCTCCCGGTGACCATGCGGAGGTGCACTTGATTTTAAGGAGGTCAGATTTATGAGAGAGCCAGTCTTTACCGGCGCGTGTCCCGCCATCGTCACCCCCTTTGACGCCACAGGGGCCATCAACTATGACCGCTTCGCCCAGCTCATCGACGAGCAGATCGCCGGGGGCGTGGATGCCATCTGCGTCCTGGGGACCACCGGCGAGTGCGCCACCCTGAGCCTGCGGGAGCACATCTCCGCCGTCAATTTCTGCGTCAAGCACGTCAACCACCGGGTAAAGGTCATCGCCGGCGCGGGCAGCAACGACACCTCCGCCGCGGTCTACCTCTCTCAGCACGCCCAGGACTCCGGCGCTGACGCCCTCCTCCATGTGACCCCCTATTACAACAAGTGCTCCCAGGAGGGCCTCATCCGCCACTATGAGTACATCGCCGACCGCACGGAGCTGCCCATCATCCTCTATAATGTCCCCTCCCGCACCGGGGTCTCCTTCACCGCCGAGACCTACCGGGTCCTGTCCCAGAATCCCAAGATCAACGGGGTCAAGGAGGCCAGCGGGAATTTCTCCCTGGTGGCCCACACCCGCTACCTCTGCGGGGACGATTTCTACATCTGGTCCGGTAACGATGACCAGGTGGTGCCCATGATGGCTCTGGGGGCCAAGGGTGTCATCTCTGTGGTGGCCAACGTGGCCCCCAGGCTCATGGTGGATATCTCCCACCTCTGCCTGGATGGAAAGTTCCAGGAGGCCTTCCAGCTCCAGCTCCAGCACACCGAGCTGATGGACGCCCTCTTTGTGGAGGTCAACCCCATCCCGGTGAAGGCGGCCCTGAACCTGATGGGCCGGGACGTGGGCGGCCTGCGCCTGCCCCTGTGCGATATCTCTCCCGCCAACCTGGAGGTCCTGCGGGGCGCTATGGAGCGTTCCGGCCTGCTGGATCAAACCTGCTGAAAAGCGGTCCAAAAGCGTCTGGTCAGAGGGCCGGGCGCTTTTTGGTTGTACGCGGTGCCAGGATATGATATACTAGACCCAAACCCTTCGATCTTTTGCAGGGCCCGCGCCAGGCTCAGCTGGTGCGGGCCCTTTCTGGCGCTGGAAAGGAGCGACGTCGATGGAAAGACTGACCCGCAAGAATGCCGCCGGAACCTGGGAACTGGACCCGGACCGCCTGCCGGAGGCGGCGGAACGGCTGGCCCGGTATGAGTGCTTTGTCCAGGAGCTCCCCCGGGAGCTGGAGCAGATCAGCGCGGAGCTGGAGGAGCTGCGTGCGGCCGGAAAGGAAAAGACGGTGAAATTCCGGGAGCTGATGGCCAAAAAGCTGACAGACCGGAGCCTCCTGCTGCGGCTGGAGGAGGCGGGGCTGGCAGAGCCCTGAGCGGTGCCTGGAGAGGAGGGGCCCCATGTTAAGATTGCTGCTGGGAAGGGCCGGCACAGGGAAGACCACGTCCATCCTCCGGCAGATCGCCGCCTCCGGCGGGACCAGGCGGCAGCTCCTGATCGTGCCGGAGCAGGCGTCCCACGAGACGGAGCGCCGCCTGTGCGCAGTGGGCGGAAACCAGGTCTCCCTGTATGCGGAGGTATTGTCCTTCACCCGGCTGGGCAGCCGTGTTCTGGCCCAGGCGGGTGGGCTGGCTGCGCCTACCCTGGACCCCGGAGGGCGGCTGCTACTGATGTACGCCGCTTTGAAATCGGTTTCCAACGCCCTGACCGTCTATGCCCGCCCCTCCAGGAAGCCGGCCTTTCTCTCGGGACTGCTGGCCACCCTGGATGAGTGCAAGCAGTACTGCGTCACCCCAGAGGCTCTGGACAATGCGGGGCAGGAGACCGGCGGGCAGGAGGGGGACAAGCTCAAGGACCTCGGACTCATCTTCGGCGCCTACGACGCCCTGACGGCCCGGGTGGCGGCCGACCCCAGGGACCGGCTCACCCGCCTGGCCCAGGGGCTTGCGGAGTGCGGATACGCCCGTGAAATATCTGTCTATGTAGATGGCTTTACAGACTTTACACCCCAACAGCTCCTGGTGCTCCGGCAGCTCCTGCTCCAGGCGGAGGAGGTCACAGTGGCCCTCACCTGCGGGAGGCTGAGCGGAGAGGAGGACGAGGGGGGCATTTTCCGCCCCGCACGGCGGACAGCGGTCCGCCTTCTGCGCCTGGCCCAGGAGGTGGGCGTTCCCTCGGAAACCGTCTATTCCTTGGAATACAAAGGCCGAAAAGTAGAATCCCTTGTCCACTTAGAAAAAAACTTATTTGCAGATCTCCCACAGATCCACCCTGAACCGGCCCGGGAGATCACCCTCTTTTCTGCTGTGTCACCTCGTTCCGAGCTGGAGTGGACAGCCTCAGAGATCCTGCGGCTGGTCCGGGAAGAGGGCTTCCGGTTCCGGGAGATCGCCGTGGCCGCCCGTGGGTTCGACCGCTACAGCACACTGGCGGAGGAGGTCTTTGGGCGGTATGGCATTCCTGTCTTCCTGGACGCGATGACCGATATCCTCCAAAAGCCTGTCTTCGCAGTGGTCACCGGAGCCCTGGATGTGGTGGCGGGGGAGTACCGCTATGAGGATGTCTTCCGCTATCTCAAGACGGGCCTGGCCGGCCTGACCCGGTCAGAGTGCGACCTGCTGGAGAACTATGTCCTGAAATGGGACCTGAAGGGCAGCCGCTGGACGGCGCAGAAGGACTGGACCATGCATCCAAGAGGCTACGGTTTTCCTATGACAGAGGAGGACGAGGCACTCCTGGTGAGGCTGAACGGCCTCCGGCGGCGGGTGACCACGCCCCTGGAGCGCCTGCGGAAAAATCAGGACCGGGCAGGAAGAGGGCAGGCTCTTTCCCTTTACGGATATTTGGAGGAGATCGAGCTTCCCCAGCGGCTGTTGGAGCGGGCCCAGGGCCTCCGGGACCGGGGGGAGCTCCAGGGGGCCGCGGAGTATGAGCAGCTCTGGGAGCTGCTCTGCGGAGGGCTGGAGCAGTGTGCCCAGCTGTTGGGTGAGACCCCGATGGAGCTGGAGGAGTTCGCCCAGCTGTTGAAGCTGGTGCTCTCCCAGTACCAGGTGGGGACCATCCCGGTCTCTCTGGACCGGGTGAACGCCGGAGAGGCCGCCCGTCTGGGCAGCCGGCCCGTGCGCGCCCTCTTCTTCCTGGGCGCGGATGACGGGGCCATTCCCCAGACCGCCCCCGCGCCGGGCCTCCTCACCGACGACGACCGAAGCCTGCTGGCATCCTTCGGCCTGGAGCTCTCTCCCCAGATCTCTGACAAGCTGGACCGGGAGATGACCATTCTCTACGAGGCCTGTGCCCGCCCCACGGAGCGGCTGACGGTAAGCTGGGCCGCCCAGACCACGCAGGGGGAGGAGCAGCGGCCTTCTCTCCTGGTGACCCGCCTGCGGCTGCTCTTCCCGCAAAACCTTCCTGTCCGGGAACAGTCCCTGCGGGGGGCATTCCGGCTCTCGGCACCGGGGCCTGCTTTGGAGCAGGCAGGGCGGCTTTCCGGGGTCCGTGCCGCCCTGCGGCAGCTCCCGGACTATGCCCCCCTGGTGGAACGGCTGGAGCGCTGTGCCCAGGCGGAGCGCGGGCGCCTCTCCCCGGAGGGGGTGGCGGCCCTCTACGGCCGCCGAGTGCCCATGTCGGCCTCCCGGATGGACAAGTACAAGTCCTGCCACTTCTCCTACTTCATGCAGTTCGGGCTCAAGGCCAAGGCCAGGAAGGCCGCCGGCTTCCAGGCTCCGGAATACGGCACCTTCGTCCACTATGTGCTGGAGCACATCCTGCGGGACAGAAGCTGGCAGGTGGAGGATGGGCAGGGGGGCTGGACCTGGGACCCCAAAGAGGTCCGGGCCCGCATTCGGGCCATCATGGACCGCTACATCGCGGAGGAGCTGGGGGGGCTGGAGAACAAGACGCCCCGCTTCGTCTACCTCTTCGACCGCCTCCTGTGGCCTGTGGCCCAGGTGGTGGAGAATGTGCTGGAAGAGCTCTCTGTCTCCAGCTTCCAGCCCATCGCCTTTGAGCTGGGCTTCGGGACAGGGAAGGACCTGCCCCCTGTGGAGCTGACGGTAGACGGGGTCACGGTGAGCGTCTCCGGCTTTGTGGACCGGCTGGACGGCTGGGTCCACGACGGGAGGCTTTACCTCCGGGTGATGGACTACAAAACGGGGAGAAAATCCTTTGACCTCACAGAGATATGGAATGGCCTGGGGCTCCAGATGCTGCTCTATCTCTTTACACTGGAGGAAAAAGGAGAAAGCCTTTACAATTACGCGGTAACACCGGCCGGCGTCCTCTATCTCCCCGCCCGGGCGGCGGTGGTCCAGGGGAGCCGGAGCATGGACGAGCAGGAGCGGAAAAAGCGGATGGACGCAGAGCTGCGGCGGCACGGTCTGCTGCTGGACGACCCGGAGGTCCTGGAGGCCATGGAGCGCCCGGAGGCCGGCGGGCCCCGGTTCCTCCCGGTGCGGGTCTCGGCAAAGTCGGGGGCCATCACCGGGGAGGCCCTGGTCTCGGCGGAGCGGCTGGGAAAGCTGAAGCGGCACACCCAGCGCATCCTGCGGGAGATCGGACATGAGCTGGCCGCCGGGGTCATTGACGCCGACCCCTTCTGGCGGGGGCCGGAGAAAAACGCCTGTCTCTACTGCGATTATGCCGCCGCCTGCCACTTCGAGGAGGGGCGGGGCTCTGACCGGCGGAGGTATCTGCCTAGCCTCAGCGGCGAGGAGTTTTGGGCATCGGTGGAGGGGGAGGAGGACCCGGCCTGAGCGGGGCCCTCTTTTCCATGAATATTCAGAAGGATCGGAGGTGTCTCTATGGCGTTTCCCCCCACAGAGGAACAGCGCGCCGCGATCACGGACCG
>DWWJ01000187.1 GCA_019119795.1 Candidatus Intestinimonas pullistercoris | reverse complement strand
TTGTCGTACCAGGAGACCACCTTCACGAAGGTATCGGTGAGGGCGATGCCGGCCTTGGCGTCGAAGATGGAGGTGCGGGGATCGCCGATGAAGTCGGAGGAGACCACGTCCTCGTCGGTGTAGCCCAGGATGCCCTTGAGCTCGCCCTCGGAGGCCTTCTTCATGGCGGCGCAGATCTCGTCATACTTGGCGGGCTTGGCCAGGTTCACGGTGAGGTCCACCACGGAGACGTCCAGGGTGGGCACACGCATGGACATGCCGGTGAGCTTGCCGTTGAGGGCGGGGATGACCTTGCCCACGGCCTTGGCGGCGCCGGTGCTGGAGGGGATGATGTTGCCGCTGGCGGCGCGGCCGCCGCGCCAGTCCTTCTTGGAGGGGCCGTCCACGGTCTTCTGGGTGGCGGTGGTGGAGTGGACGGTGGTCATCAGGCCGTCGGTGATGCCGAAGGCGTCGTGGAGGACCTTGGCGATGGGGGCCAGGCAGTTGGTGGTGCAGGAGGCGTTGGACACAAAGGTCATGCTGGGGTCATAGGTTGTATTGTTGACGCCCATCACGAACATGGGGGTGTCGTCCTTGGAGGGGGCGGACATGATGACCTTCTTGGCGCCGGCGTCGATGTGGCCCTGGGCCTTCTCCTTGGTCAGGAACAGGCCGGTGGACTCCACCACGTACTCCGCGCCGATCTCACCCCAGGGAATCTCGGCGGGGCTCATCTTGGCATAGACGTTCACCTTGTGGCCGTTGACGGTGATGCTGCTCTCATCGTACTCGATGGTGCCGTCGAACTTGCCGTGGATGGTGTCATAGCGGAGCATATAGGCCATATAGTCGGGGGTCATGCCGGGATCGTTGATGCCCACGAACTCCACGTCGGGGCGGCTCAGGCCAGCGCGGAACACCAGGCGGCCGATTCTGCCGAAGCCATTGATACCAATTTTGATGCTCATAGCTGCATACTCTCCTTTTTTATAGATAGGGCCTTCTTTGCTTCCTTATTATAATGCGCCGGGAAAGATTTATCAAGAGGCTTTGCAAAGAAATTTCTTTTACTTTCGATGGTAAGGGAAAAAGAAAATTGATAAATTCGACAAAATTCGACATTTCTCTTGAGCGGGGCGGCAGGATTTGGTACACTAAAAGGACAGTACTTTCCCACCGCTCCGCACATGCTATCGCTATCATCCGCAAGGAGGCGTCAGGAAATTGACCACACGATTTTTGCCGGGGGCCCTCTTTGACGGCTTTCCGGAGCCGGTGCTGCTCCTGGCGGGGGGGCAGGTGGCCTACGAAAACCCCGCGGCGGCGGCCCTCTTCCCGGGGGCCCGGGCGGGAGACCCTGTCCCGGAAGAGCTGGAGCGCCTGCTGGCCGGAGCGGTCCCCCCGGCGGTGGTGTCCGGGGAGCTGGGAGGGCGGAGTTGGACCGTGGCCCTCCAGGACCCCGGCGAGGGGGTCCTGGCGGTGCTCCGGCCTCTGGAGTCGGTCTCCGGGTCCGGTTTGGAGCGCCTCACCGTCCAGCTCCGGCGGGAGACAGCGGGGCTGGCAGCGGCCCTGCAGCGGCTGGACCCCGCGGAGGGGCCCGCCGACGGGGAGCGGCTGCGTCGGTACCTGGCGGCGGCCAACCAGGGGCTCTACCGCCTGCTCCGGCTGGCCGACCATCTGGAGTTTCTGGAGCTCACCGACCGGCAGCTCTACCAGCCCGGCCCCCTGGACCTGGCGGGCTTCTGCCGGGAGCTGGGGGCACAGGTGGAGTCGGTCTGCCGCTCGGCAGGGCTGGGTTTCACCTATGAGTCCGAGGTGGAGAGCCTGCTGACCACCGGGGACGAGCGGCTGCTGCGCCGGCTGCTGCTGAGTTTGATCTCCAACGCCATGAAGGCGGCGGGGAAGGGGGGGCGCCTGGGCCTGCGGCTGACCCGGACCCGGGGGCGGGCCCTGCTGACCGTCTGGGACAGCGGCGGCGGCCTCCAGGAGAGCGACCTCTCCCGCCTCTTCGGCGGCGGGCCGAAGTCCCTGGACCCCCGGGAGGGCCTGGGCCTGGGCCTGGACGCCGTGCGCCGGGCGGCCCGGCTCCACGGCGGCGTGGTGATGGTGGAGGGCCGCCCGGAGGAGGGCCTGCGGTGCGTGGTCTCCCTGCCCATCCGGGCGCCGGAGGGGGAGAGCACCCTCCGCACCCCCCGGGCCGACTACAGCGGAGGCTTCTCCCCCGTGCTGGTGGAGCTCTCCGACGTGCTTCCCCTGGAGCTCTTCCTGCCGGAGGAGCTTATGTGAGCGGGAGGACATAGGACAGAAAAAAGCGGCGGCATACGCGTTCTGACGTATGCCGCCGCTTTTTGGTTTCCAATAGGGGTTTAGTGCCGCAGGACACGGACCCGGAGCACGCCGCCGATGGCCCGGATCTCGTCAGCCACGGCGTCGCCCACCCGGGCGTCCACGTCCACGATAGTGTAGGCGTAGTTGCCCTTGGACTTGTTGGTCATGTTGGCCACGTTCACCTGGTCCTTGGACAGGGTGGCGGTGATGGAGGCCAGCATGTTGGGCACATTCCGGTGGATGATGCACAGCCGGGTCTCGCCGGACCAGTCCTGCTCCAGGGTGGGCAGGTTCACGGAGTTGCGGATGTTGCCGGTCTCCAGGTAGTCCCGGAGCTCCTGGGCGGCCATCACGGCGCAGTTCTCCTCGCTCTCCGGGGTGGAGGCCCCCAGGTGGGGGATGGGCACCACGTTCTTCACCTGGGCCAGGCGGCTGTCGGGGAAGTCGGTGACGTACCGGGCCACCTTGCCGCTCTCCAGGGCGGCGATGACGTCCTCGTCCACCACCAGGCCGCCCCGGGCCAGGTTGATCAGGCGCACGCCGG
>DWWJ01000186.1 GCA_019119795.1 Candidatus Intestinimonas pullistercoris | reverse complement strand
ACCCCACCAACTCGGCCCTGAGAGAGGCACCCGCAGGCGGCGGTGGGTTAGAGGCGCCGACCTGTCCCTGTTCCACAAGGGCAGGCCGTAACGGCCGGAAGGGGTCCCCGAAGTCATACGAAAGCCGCTGGCCGCCGTTTTCGTCCATAAGCCCTGCATAGACCGGGCCCCTCTTTTTCTTTGGGGTGAAGGACCGTTTCTTTTTCCGCAGAAAAAGAAATGGTCTTTCCCCCCGGAGGGACTCCGGCCCCCGCAAGGTGGGACCTTATCCGCCCCGGGCGGCCACTGGCCGCCCCTACACAGGGGGGATGGCGCGCCCCACAAACGGTCAGGCACCCCTGGGACAAAAGGGGAGAGGGCCCTTAGTCGTCACAGAAGACGACGCCGCCCTCCTCGCTCATGGACTTCACCCGGGCCAGGGACTCCACCCGGACGCCCATGTTCCGGATGAGGTCGCCGCCGGGCTGGAAGGCCTTCTCCACGCAGATACCCGCCCCCACCAGGGTGGCGCCGGCGTCCCGCACCAGCTTGATGAGCCCCTGGAGGGCCGAGCCGTTGGCCAGGAAGTCGTCGATGAGGAGGACCCGGTCCGTGGGCAGCAGAAACTCCTTGGAGACGATGATGTCGTAGACCTTGCCGTGGGTGAAGGACTCCACCTTGGAGGTGTAGACATCCCCGGCGATGTTCTTGGTCTTGTTCTTTTTGGCAAAAATCACGGGGCAACCAAAAAACTGCGCGGTCACACATGCGATCCCGATCCCCGATGCCTCGATGGTCAAAATCTTGGTGACCCCGCAGTCGCCAAACAGCCGCTTGAATTCCTTTCCGATCTCCTGAAAAAGCTCCACATCCATCTGATGATTCAGGAAGCTGTCCACCTTCAGGACGTCGCCGCCCTTGATCTTCCCATCTCTCCGAATGCGCTCCTCCAATAGCTTCATATCGGCCTCTCCTCTATTCTGTTTCTGTATGATTCTATTCTACAGGAAAACACTCTGCCGTTCAATCAATCAAATGTAACAAAAAAGAGGGGATGTGTTCCGTGCTTTTGACGAAAGCGATAGCGCGCCGGAAAAAGAGTTTCGCACCATTCCGCGATCCTCCATTGTCAGGACCTGCTGAAGCTGATAAAATAGGGGGGACAAAAAAGGAGGAACCCCTGCTATGCTTTTGAAACGCCTTTCCGCCCTGCTGCTTTGCATGGCGCTGCTCAGCGGGCTCTCCGCCTCGGCCCAGGCGGTGGAGTTCCCCGATGTCTCCCGGGAGCACTGGGCCTATGCCGACATCCAGAAGGCCTCGGACTACGGCCTCATCCAGGGCCTGGAGGACGGCACCTTCCGCCCGGAGGAGAAGCTGAACCGGGCCAGCTTCGTTACCATCCTCCAGCGGATGTTCGCCTGGGAGCCCGTCACCCCCGACACCCCCTCCTTCTCCGACGTCCAGCCCGCGGACTGGTATTACACGGCGGTGGAGACCGCCCTGGCCCACGGGGCCCTGGAGGCGGGGGAGGCCTTCCACCCCCTGGCCTACATCAGCCGGGAGGACATGGCGGTAATGCTGGTCCGGGCCCTGGGCTATGACACCCTGGCCAACGACATCGCCGGGGAGGGCACGCCCTTTCCCGACGTCACCAGCCACACGGGCCACATCGCCCTGGCCTACGCCATGGGCATGACCAACGGCGTGGAGGTGGACGGCCAGCTCCTCTTTCAGCCGGAGGCCTTCGCCACCCGGGGCCAGGCGGCCGCCATGCTGGTGCGGGTCTATGAGCGGTACACCTCGAAGATCGACTTCCTCAACGGCTTTTATGCCTTCTCCTCCTACGGCCAGATCGGCCTCACCGACGAGATGGACGTGGTCTCCCTGGGCTGGTCCCGGCTGGAGTACGACTCCGCCTCCGGCGCCCAGGTGAACACCCAGCGGACCAACGGCAACGACTGGGCCATCCCGGCGGGGTCTGAGTCGGCCACCTCCTATTTCCAGGGGAATGGGACCCCCTACAACCTGAACGTCTACGCCGACACCACCCAGAACGTCACCCTGGCCGACGGCTCCACCACCAGCGTGCTGGAGGCCGTCCTCCCCGACCCCGGGGCCCGGGCCCAGGCCGTGGCCGCCATCGCCGCCGCCTCGGCGGACTACGCCGGCATCACCATCGACTTCGAGGGCCTTCGGACCGACCTCCTGAAGGCCGACTTCGTCTCCTTCCTCACCGAGCTGCGCGCCGCCCTGCCGGAGGGCAAGACCCTCTACGCCTGCGTGCCCCCGGATGACTGGTACCAGGGCTACGACTACCGGGCCATCGGGGAGGTCTGCGACAAGGTCATCCTCATGGCCCACGACTACCAGTGGACCAGCGTCCCCGAGGGCTATGTGGGCACCCAGGCGCCCAGCTCCCCGGTGACCCCCCTGCCCAGCATCTACCGGGCCCTGGCCTCCATCACCGACCCGGAGACCGGGGTCCAGGACCGGAGCAAGATCGTCCTCCAGATCTCCTTCGGCACCGCCGGGTTTGAGGTGGACGAAAACGGCCTTCTGGCCTCCACCACCATCTACCACCCGGCCCCGGAGGTCATCGCCCAGCGGCTGAGGCAGAGCGATACCGTGGTGACCTACGACGAGAGCGCCCGGAACCCCATGGCCCTCTACACCACGGAGGAGGGCCTCCGGGTGGCCCTGTGGTACGAGGACGCCCGGAGCGTCAGCGACAAGCTGGCCCTGGCCCGGATGTTCGGCATCACCGGGGTCTCCCTGTGGCGGCTGGGCACCATCCCCACGGAGGAGGACATCCCCTATTACGACGTCTGGTCGGCCATTCTGGCCCAGCGGTGAGTGGGAGACAGGAGCTGATCGATATGAAAAAGCTGACCAAGCGGGACTTTCAGGAATTCCTGCTCCTTACCCTGGGCACCGCCCTGGTGTCCGCCGGCGTCTATTTCTTCAAGTTTCCCAACCACTTCTCCATGGGCGGGGTGTCCGGCCTGGCCGTGCTGCTGGGAGAGCTCTTCCCCCACGCGTGGCTGAGCCCCTCGGTCTTCAACACCCTCATCAACCTGCTCTTTCTGGTGCTGGGCTTCCTACTGCTGGACAAGGGGTTCGGCCTCAAGACAGTGTACTGCTCCCTGCTCTACTCCGGCCTAGTCCAGGTCTTTGAGTGGATCTGGCCCCTGTCGGCCCCCCTCACCGACGAGCTGATCCTGGAGCTCTTCTTCGCCGTGATCCTTCCGGCCCTGGGCTCTGGCATCCTCTTCAATCTGGACGCCTCCACCGGGGGCACCGACATCGCCGCCATGATCCTGAAGAAGTACACCGGACTGGACGTGGGCCGGGCCCTGCTGTGCTCCGACATCGCCATCGCGGCGGCGGCCCTGCTGGTCTTTGACGTCACCGCCGGGCTCTGCTCCCTGCTGGGCCTGGTGCTCAAGTCGGTGCTGGTGGACAACGTCATCGAATCCCTCAACCGCCGGAAGGCCTTTATCATCGTCACCTCCCACCCGGAGGTGGCCTGCGGCTATATCACCGACCACCTGATCCGGGGGGCCACCCTCTGGGACGCCGAGGGGGCCTACACCCACAAGGAGCACCACATTGTGCTCACCGTCCTCTCCCGGGGGCAGGCCGTCCTCCTGCGGCGGTACCTCAAGGAGCACGACCCCCAGGCCTTTATGATTGTCACCAATTCCTCTGAAATTTTCGGAAAGGGCTTTCTCCGGGCCTGACCGGAGGGGATACCGAAATCTGCGGAAGCCAAAAGCGGCACAGGGAAATTCCCTGTGCCGCTCAGGCTGTCAAAAAAGCCCGACGGGCTCTTTTGACAGCCTGAAGGCTCCGCCTGGGGACAGGCGGAGCCCTGTGGATGTCCCCCCTACCGGCTGGGGACGGCCTGCCGCCGGGACCGCCGGGCGGGGCGTCCAGCCCGGCGTGAGGCCCGGCCCAGGGCCTTCCCCAGCTCGCAGACGGCCACCGGGGCGGCGGCCAGGGCCAGGACGCAGGCCCACTGCTCCCCGGTCATGGGGACGGTGTCGAAGACGGCCTGGAGGGGCGGCAGGCACAGCACGGCCAGCTGCATGGCCAGCCCCGCCAGGAAGGCCTTGTTCATGGCCTTGTTGGAGAAGACCCCGATGTGGAAGAGGGAGTGGTGCTCGCTGCGCACGTCGAAGGCGTGGAAGAGCTGGCACAGGGTGAGGGTGGCGAAGGCCATGGTGTTGGCCGTCGCCCCGCCGCCGCCGGGAAGGACGTGCTCCCCCAGCAGGTAGGCCGCCAGGGTCAAGGCCCCCACCATGCCCCCCTGCCAGGCCAGCCGCCAGGCGAAGGCCGGGGTGAAGAGGCTCTCCCGGGCGTCCCGGGGCTTCTCCTCCATGACCCCCTCCTCCACCGGCTCCACCCCCAGGGCCAGGGCGGGTAGGGAGTCGGTGACCAGGTTGAGCCACAGCAGCTGCACCGGCACCAGGGGCATCTGCCGAAAGTCCAGCACCGTGGCGCAGAAGATGGTGAGGATCTCTCCAATATTGCAGGAGAGGAGGTAGTGGATGGCCTTTTTGATGTTGGCGTAGATGCCCCGGCCCTCCTCCACGGCGTGGACGATGGTGGAGAAGTTGTCGTCGGTGAGGATCATGTCGGCGGCCCCCTTGGCCACGTCAGTGCCGGAGCGGCCCATGGCGCAGCCGATGTCGGCCGCCTTCAGGGCGGGGGCGTCGTTGACTCCGTCCCCGGTCATGGCCACCACCTTCCCCTTCTTCTGCCAGGCCTTGACGATGCGCATTTTGTGCTCCGGGGAGACCCGGGCGTAGACCGAGAACCGCTCCACCTCCTCCTCCAGCATTTCCTGGGGCATAAAGTCCAGGTCCTCCCCGGTGAGGGCCAGGTCCCCGGGGCGGAAGATGCCCAACTCCCGGGCGATGGCCACGGCGGTGAGCTTGTGGTCCCCGGTGATCATCACCGGCCGGATGCCGGCGGCGAAGCACTGCGCCACCGCCCCCCGGACCTCGGGCCGGGGCGGGTCCATCATGCCGATGAGCCCGGCGAAGGTGAGCCCCCGCTCCAGATTGCCGGAGGCCAGGGGCTCCGGCAGCTCGGCCAGGTCCCGGTAGGCGGTGCCCAGCACCCGGAGGGCCCGCTGGGCCATGGCCTCGTTGGCGGAGAGGATGTCCCGCCGCACCTCCCCGGTGAGGGTGGCCCGGCCCAGCCGCCCCAGGGCGGAGGAGCACCGGGCCAGGAGCACGTCGGGGGCCCCCTTCACCAGCACCCGGAAGCCCCCGCCGGGCAGGGGGTGGATGGTGCTCATCAGCTTGCGCTCCGAGTCAAAGGGCAGCTCGCCCCGCCGGGGGAGGTCCCGCTCCAGGGCGTTTTTGTCCAGCCCCTCCCGGGCGGCGGCTACCACCAGGGCGGCCTCGGTGGGGTCCCCGGAGGCGGACGGGTCTCCCCCGAGGCCGTAGGCCAGGGCGGCGTCGCTGCACAGGGCCCCGATGGTCAGGGCCTCCCGGCGGTGCTTTCCCCCCAGGCTCCAGACCTCCACCACCGTCATCCTGTTCTGGGTCAGGGTCCCCGTCTTGTCCGAGCAGATGACCCCGGCGCAGCCCAGGGTCTCCACCGCCGGCAGGCGCTTGACGATGGCGTTGCGCCGGACCATCCGCTGCACCCCCAGGGCCAGGACGATGGTGACGATGGCGGGGAGCCCCTCGGGGATGGCGGCCACCGCCAGGGAGACGGCGGTGAGGAACATGTCCAGCAGGTCCTTCCCCTGGAGGAGCCCCACCCCGAACATGACGGCGCAGACGCACAGGCACAGGAAGGAGAGGCTTTTGGAGATCTCCCCCATCTTCCGCTGGAGGGGGGTCTCCCCCTCCCCCTCCTCCAGGAGCATCCCGGCGATGCGGCCCATCTCGGTGCGCATCCCGGTGTCGGTGACCACGCAGACCCCCCGGCCCCCGGTGACCACCGTCCCCGAGAGGACCATGTTTTTCCGGTCCCCCAGGGCGGTGTCCAGGGGGAGGGGCCCGCAGGCCGCCTTCTCGGCGGGCACCGGCTCCCCGGTCATGGCCGACTCGTCGGTGCGCAGCCCGGCGCACTCCAGCACCCGGCCGTCGGCGGGCACCAGGTCCCCGGCCTCCAGGTGGATGATGTCCCCGGGCACCAGCCTGGCCGCCTCCACCCGGCAGAGCTGCCCGTCCCGCACCGCCCGGGCCATGGGGGCCGACAGGTCCCGGAGGGCCTCCAGGGCCTTTTCGGCGCTGTCCTCCTGGGAGATGGAGATGACGGCGTTGAGGAGGACGATGCCCAGGATGATGACGGCGTCGATCCAGTCCCGGCCGCCCCCGGCCCACAGGGAGACCCCGGCGGCGCACAGGAGCACCACGATCATGGGGTCCTTCATCTGGGCCAGGAACCGCCTGAACAGGGGCTCCGGGGTCCGGTGCTCCAGCTCGTTGCCCCCGTACCGCTCCAGCCGCCGCCGGGCCTCGGCGGAGGTGAGGCCGTCCTTCCGCCCGGTCTCCAGCTCCTCCAGCACTTCCTCGGTGCGCATCCCATACCACGCGCTCATGTCCCATCCGCTCCCTTTTTCCAGCTTGTACCAGAAAGTATAGCCCCGGCCTTGTCCCCTTTCCAAGGGAAGGCCGTCGGACGGTTGGGGGCATATTCCCGCCCCCCGGCGCATAGGAAAACCGCCCCGCCCCTCTACAAAAGTCCCCTTTAATGGACTTCCTTTCTGGTATCCTAGAACCATCAAAGAGATACGAAAGGAGCGGTACCAAATGGATGTACGGATCAAATGGGTGAGGGGACATGTGGAGGTCTACGACAGGGCGGGCCGCTTCCTCTTTTCGGCGGACAGCGAGTCCGAGGCCCTCCGAGAGCTGGAGGAGGCCGCCTGAGGGGGCCAAAGGGCCCGCCCATCTCAAAATGGGCGGGCCCTTTTCCTGGGTTGGGAAAGATTCCCTTGCAATTCCTTCGGATATCGGTTAAAATTGGGGCGGAAACATAAATCGCGGCAGGCCGCGGGGTGCGGGAACACCCCACGGCCCTGTACGAGTGAACCAACCACTCAGCACAGCGATCATAGATCGCACCACGGGCTTATTATATCCATTTCCGGCCCTCTTTGCAAGGCTGGAACAGGAGGGATAGGCTGTGCGTTTCGCGTTGACAGGATCAAGGCGGTGCTGGGTCTGAGGCTCGGCACCGCTTTTTATGTTTCCGGCGGAGCCCCCGGCGGGGGGAGACCCCCGCCTCCGGGCCGTCCGTCGGAATAAAGAAAGGAGTAGGGAGATAAGATGAAGAAGCGATTTCTTGCACTTGCGCTGGCCCTGGGTGTGTGTCTGGGACTGGCCGCACCGGCCTCAGCCTATGACATGGGGCATGTGGGGCAGTTGCGGATCGTGGCTTGCGGTGATGACCATACCGCCTTCCTCAAAGGGGACGGCACCCTTTGGGTGACAGGAGACAACAGCCGGGGGCAGCTTGGCAACGGCACCAGGGAGCAGAGCCTGGCTCCGATACGGGTATTGGATCAAGTGGCTTCTGTGACCTGTGGAAAATATCAGACAGCCGCCATCCGAAAGGATGGGACCCTGTGGACATGGGGCCTGACCCAAAATCGCCAGCTTGGGCTTGATGGAGGCGATCTGTTTGATGAAATCACAGGGGCTATGAACCAGACCGTGCCGGTCAAGGTGATGGACAACGTGTCCGCCGTATCCTGCGGCGAGTTCCACACCGCCGTCATCAAGGCGGACGGTTCCCTCTGGACCTGGGGGAACAACACAGAGGGGCAGCTGGGCAACGGCATCATCGGGGACCAGCCCAGTAGCTCCAACTGGTGGGACAGTGTTTTCGGCGATCCGCAGGCCGGACCCGCACCGGAGCCGGAGACTGTTTTCCATGTGCTGGATGACGTGGTGGCCGTGGCCTGCGGGGACTCCCATACGGCGGCCCTCAAGCGCGACGGCACCCTCTGGACCTGGGGGAACAACTTCTGGGGACAATTGGGTTCTCCCGATATCAGCACGAAGGAGAGCTGCCCCACCCCCACCCAGGTCTTGGACAAGGTGACCGCTGTCAGCTGCGGGGGCTACTTCACCGCCGCCGTCCGCACTGACGGCTCCCTGTGGATGTGGGGTAGCGGCGGATTTGATGTGATGGCCGGCAAAGGCCCCGTAAACTGGGGGGATCAGACCACCCCGATAAAGGTAATGGACAACGTATCCGCCGTGTCCTGCGGACAAAACCATGTGGCCGCCATCAAAACCGACGGCTCCCTCTGGATGTGGGGGAAAAACTGGTATGGTGAAATTGGAAACGATATTTCTGAGTTTATGGAAGAAACCTGCCCAACTCCAGTACAGGTTCTGGACGATGTAATCGCCGTGTCCTGTGGGAATGACCACACTGTTGCCATTACCAGCGACGGAACTCTTTGGGGATGGGGCAATCCTGACTATGGTCAACTGGGCAACGGCGGTGCCGGGAATGTGACCATTGAGCGGTGGGTAGAGGAAATTCCTCTGTACCCGGAGCCCATCCCCGCTCATATGGCCTACCTTACCTATCAGACGGTCCCGGCGAAAGTTCTGAGTGTCACCTCCGCCTCTGGGGCCCTTCCGCCCACCGCGCCCCCTGCCCCTGTGGGCGGCTTCACCGATGTCCTGGAGACCGACTTCTTCGCCGCCCCCGTGGAGTGGGCGGTGGAAAACGGCGTCACCTCCGGCACCAGCGCCACTACCTTCTCCCCCGGGAACACCTGCACCACGGCGGAAATTCTGACCTTCCTGTGGCGGGCCAGCGGCTCCCCGGCCCCGGAGGGGGCCAACCCCTTCTCCGACGTGGCCGAGAGCGACTTCTCCTATCAGGCCGCCCTCTGGGCCTATGAAAACGGCCTGGTGTCCGGCACGGCCCTCCAGGGGAGCGCCCCCTGCACCCGGGCCGACACCGTGACCTATCTCTGGAAGCTGGCCGGGTCCCCCGCCGCCCCGGCCGCCTCCTTCACCGACGTCCCCGCCGGGGCGGACTACGCCCCCGCCGTAGCCTGGGCCGTGGATCAGGGCATCACCTCCGGCACCGGGGAGGGGGCCTTCTCCCCGGACAACACCTGCACCCGGGGGGAGATCGTCACCTTCCTCTACCGGGGACTGGGCCAATAACGCGCAGACAAAAAGGACGCCTCACGGCGTCCTTTTTTCTTCCCCCCGGCGGCAGGACCAGACGTAGTTGAAGACATTTCCCACGATGAGGATATTCCCGCACAGGTAGAGCCACACCAGCAGGATGATGACCGAGGCCAAGGACCCGTACACCAGGGAATACCGGGAGGACAGGCCGATGAACCAAGAGAAGAGGACCGAGAAGGCCACCAGGGCGGCCGAGGCCAGGACGGCCCCGGGGAGGATGAGGGGCCTGGTCCCGCCCCGGGGCAGGGAGAGCCGGTAGGTCAGCAGCACAAAGAGGAGCACCAGGCAGAAGAGCACCAGGAACCGCAGGTCCTGCCAGTTGCCCAGCAGTTCGTCCACCCACACAAAGCGCCCCTCCACCACCTGGAGGAACCACCCCCCGGTGAGGACCACCAGAATGGAGAGGTAGACCGTCACCAGGAAGAGGACGGAGAAGAGGATGCTGGCCGCCACCTGCCCCACCCCCCGGTAGGTGGGCCGGCGGTAGAGGTCGGCCATGACCCCCATCAGGGTCCGGAAGGCGGCCGAGGCCGAGAAGAGGACCATGGAGATGCCCGCCAGCAGCATGGCCCGGGACTGGTTGGTGCTGATATAGCCCAGGTACTCCCCCAGGATGGGGAGGCTCTCCTGGGGCAGGACGTTCCCGGCGGCCTCCAGCACCAGGTCCACGTCCAGCCGCAGCAGGCCCACAAAGGCGTTGACGCAGATGAGCAGGGGGAAAAAGCTCAGAATGAGGAAATAGGCCAGGGAGGCCGCCGACCGGGACACCCTCCGGTCAAAGTAGACCTCCGCCACGGCCAGGACGAAGCCCACCCCCGGCACCTGCCGCAGGCGCTCCAGCGTCCGCTCCACCCACTTCATGCCGCCGCCCCCTTTCTTGACGCATGGGAAAAGCCCCGCCCCTTGTCTCCAGGAGGGCGGGGCTTTATTGTATCACGGCGCTTCTGGCGCTTTCAAGGATTTTCCGCCGGAGCCCTTACAGGGCCTTCACCACAGCGGCGCACCGGGGGCAGAGCTCGGGGTGGTCGTGGTCAGCCCCCACGCCCGCGTCGTGGTTCCAGCAGCGGACGCACTTGGGGGCCTGGGAGAAGGCCACCGCGATGGTGCAGGGGATGAGGCAGTCCTCCGCCCGCTCGCCCTCCACCGCTTCCGTGGTGGCCGCGGCCTTGGAGACGATGCACAGGGCGGCCAGGTCCACGCTGTTCAGGAAGTCGGCGTCCTTCTGCTCGGCCACGGAGATCGTGATCTCGGTGTCCTGGGCCTTCTTGAAGACCCCGGCGCTCCGGGCGTTCTCCAGGGCCTTGTTCACGGCCTCCCGGACCGAGACCAGCTTCTCCCAGCGCTCCGCCGTCCCGGGGTCCAGGGCCAGGGCGCTGTCCCAGGCGGGCATGTCGCCTAGGAGGACGCTCTCGCCGTTGACGTCGGCGGTGTGGGGCATGGCCGCCCAGATCTCGTCGCTGGTAAAGGCCAGGATGGGGGCGATGAGCCGGGTCATGCCGTCCAGGATGGTGTAGAGGGCGGTCTGGGCGGAGCGGCGGAGCCGGGAGTCCGCCCCCTCGCAGTAGAGCCGGTCCTTGATGATGTCCAGGTAGAAGTTGGACAGGTCCACCACGCAGAAGTTGTAGACCGCCCGGTAGACCCCGTGGAACTCATAGCGGTCATAGGCCTCCCGGACCGCCTTCACCAGATCGTTGAAGGAGGCCAGGGCGAAGCGGTCCAGCTCCTCCAGCTCCCCATAGGCCACCCGGTCCTTGTCCGGGTCGAAGCCCGCCAGGTTGCCCAGCATGTACCGGGCGGTGTTGCGGATCTTCAGGTATGCCTGGGAGAGCTGCTTCATGATGTCCTTGGAGATGCGCATGTCCTGGGTGTAGTCGGCGGAGGCCACCCACAGCCGGAGCATGTCGGCGCCGTACTCCTTGATGACCTCGTCGGGGGAGACGGCATTGCCCAGGGACTTGTGCATGGCCTTGCCCTCGCCGTCCACGGTCCAGCCGTGGGTGGCGATCTGCTTGTAGGGGGCCACGCCGTTGACGGCGATGGAGGTGAGCATGGAGGACTGGAACCAGCCCCGGTACTGGTCGCCACCCTCCAGGTACAGGTCGGCGGGGTACTTCAGATAGGGGCGCTCGGCCGCCACGGCCGCCCAGGTGGAGCCCGAATCGAACCACACGTCCATGATGTCGGTCTCCTTGGTGAAGTGGGCCTTGCCGCACTTGGGGCAGACGAAGCCCTGGGGCAGCAGGTCCTTGGCCTCCCGGTCGAACCACACGTTGGAGCCGTGCTCCCGGAAGAGGGCGGCCACATGGGCGATGGTCTCAGGGGTGACGATGTCGGCGCCGCAGTCGTCGCAGTAGAAGATGGGGATGGGCACGCCCCACACCCGCTGGCGGGAGATGCACC
>DWWJ01000185.1 GCA_019119795.1 Candidatus Intestinimonas pullistercoris | reverse complement strand
GACTGGCGGGCACCGCGGCGGCGGCCTGGGCCGCCACCGCTCTGGATGTGGCCCTGCTGCGCCGGTGCTTCGGGGGCTTTCTCATCGTCATCGGCCTCCGGGAGCTCTTTCGAAAGCCGGCTAACGCTCGGTGATCCGGGTGTAGCGCCGGAGGGGGTACTCCCCGTCGTGGGCGTCGCCGCAGGTGGAGCGGCTCATCTCTCCCGGCCCGGTGACCCGGACCACCCCCGCCCGGAGGAGGAGCAGAGAGAGCGCCTCCCGCTCCTCCGGGGCGCAGAGGAGCCCCGCCGTCTGGAGGACCCCCTTGTGCCGCCGGAGCATGGGAAAAAGCTTCTCCCGGGGCAGGGGCTTCACCAGGGGGTTGCCGAACTGCCAGGAGAGCTCCAGTTCCCCGTCGGCGCAGGCGGTGAGGGAGCACCCCTCTCCCCGCAGGAGCCGCCGCCCGTCGCTGTGGGCGGCCTCCTCCAGGGTGCGGGTGTAGAGGGCCAGGGTCACCTGGGCCGCCGAGCCAGGGTCCAGGGGCGGGGCCTCCCGGGCGGCAGCCTCCAGCACCGGCAGGAAGCTCCGGCAGAAGTCCAGGACCTCCTCCCTGTCCCCGGTGTCCAGGAAGATGGTCTGACAGGAGCTGCACAGGAGCTGCCGGGTGGTGAGGATATGCCGGGCCAGGGCGGCCAGGGCCTCCGGGTCCCGGCCCCCCGCCGTCACATAGGCGAAGCTGAGCCTGTGGCCCCACTCGATGAGCTTGCTCCCCTGGGGGGCCAGGCGCCGGATGGCGGAGACCGCCCCCTCCCCGCCCCACACCACGATGCCGTCAGAGAGCTCCGCCATGCGCTCCATGGCCGGCAGGTCGTCGGAGGGGGTGTCGAAGACCCAGACATAGGGGGAGAGCTCCGGGGCCTGGTCCACCAGGGCCTTCAGCAGCAGCACCGAGAGTCCCTGGTCAGCCTGGGGCAGCTTGAGGATGTTGACGTTGCCGGTGAGAAGGCCCTCCACCACGCTGTAGGCGGGCAGGCCGTCCACGTTGCCGGCGGCGATGTGGAAGAGGACCCCCAGGGGCAGCACCTGCCGGGTGAAGGACAGTCCGGCGTGGGGCGGCTCCAGGCGGCAGGGGACACTAAAGTCCCGGCCCAGCTCCTGCTCCAGCTTGTACTCCAGGCTGTCCCGCCGCATCAGGGCGGCCGCCGAGCGGACCTGCTCCTTGGAAAAGCGCTCCTCCAGGCCCAGGGCGGCCAGGAGGCCGTCGAACTCCCCCTCCAGCAGGCGGCCGGCCAGGGCGTCGCAGGCAGCGATCACCGTCTCCGCCGGGGGCGCGGGGCGCTGGAGGACCTGGGCGAGCTCCTCCTCCATTCCCTCCAGAATGGCGTTCTGGTCCTCCGTAGGCCGGAGGACGCCCTTTGCCAGGATCACAGACCCATCCCCTTTCTCAGCTCGTCGGCGCCGGCGGCGCAGGTCTTGATGTCGGCCATCCCCACCCGGCCGATGATCTCCAGCCAGGGGGACTTGACCCCGCAGGGGCAGGACTCTCCATCGTGGAGGACCCCCAGGTCGTCGGTCATGATGCTCAGCACCGGGACGCTTTTGAGCATGGGGGTCAGGAGGTTCACCAGCCCCACCGTCCCGTGGGGCACCGGCTCCAGGGTCCGGACGTCCCGGATGATGACCCGGCTGTAGACCGGCACATGGAAGTGGTGGGCCCGGCAGTCGGCGTAGTAGATGGGGTGCTCCACCGCCCCGAAGGACTCGTAGACGTGCTCCTCCGGGATGGCGAAGCGGTCCCAGGCCTTGGCGTAAAAGGTCTCCTTGTCCACCCGCTCCCGGTAGAACTGCTTCCAACCGCCCCCCAGGAAGATTTTGGACCCCTTGGGCAGGGGGTACCGCAGGCCCCGGCGCTCCAACTCCTCCATCAGGAAGTAGGTGTAGGAGGGAAAGCCCATGAACCGGGTGGGGAACCGGGAGCGGGAATAGCGCTCCAGGGCCCGGATCAGGCCGTCAAAGTCCACATAGTAGCCGTCCTTCCCGTATTTCAGGGCGTACTCACGGTGGATGGCCGGGGTGATATAGGTGTAGCCCGTGGCCGTCTTGGCCACGGCGGTCTGGTTGCTCTTATGGGGCTGGTAGCCCAGGATGAGGTAGTTGGTGGGCACCGGGGAGAGGAAATGGTGGTAGCGCAGGATGCGCAGCACCATGTGGAACCCCGCCCACAGGCCCCCCGCCTCGAAGCCGATCTCGCTCTTCTTCCCCCGGGTGCCCGAGGAGGTAGCCCGGATGAGCATCCGGGACCGGGGCAGGGAGAAGAGCTGGTGGGACTTGAGGTACAGGGTGGTGAGGAAGGGCAGGTCCCCTAGATCCTCCGGAGACTGGAGCTGTTCCGGCCGGAAACCGAAGCCGTCCAGAATGGCCCGGTACTCCGGGCAGTGGGCATAGTGGAAGGCGCAGTTGTCCCGCATGGCCGAGACGAAGAGGTCCTCTGTCCCCGCCGTGTCATAGGGGTCCTTCCAGGTGAAGAGCCGGTAGCGGTCCCCCACGTCACATCCCCTCCCCCGCTCCGCCCTCCAGGCGCTTCCGGGTCAGGTAGCCCTCCAGGATCAGGGACGCCGCCACAGCGTCCACCGTCTTCCGGTGCTGCTTCATCCGCTTGCCTCCGGCGTGGAGGATGCCGTGGGCCTCGATGGTGGTGCGGCGCTCGTCCCAGAGCACCACCGGCAGCCCCGAAGCCGCCTTCAGCTGCTCACCGAAGGCCCGGCAGAGCTCTCCCCGGGGGCCCTCGGTGCCGTCCATGTTCCGGGGAAGGCCAAGCACCAGCTCCTCCACGCCGTGGGTCTCCGCCAGCTGGACCACCTGGGCGCAGACCTCCTCCGGCCGGCGGCTGCGGATGACCTCCGTGTGTCCCGCCAGCAGGCCCGTGGGGTCGGAGATGGCGATGCCTGTCCGGGCATCGCCGTAGTCGATGGCCATGATCCTCATGTCCTCCCCTCCTTTCCCCACCACTATATATGTCCCGGGGAGTTCTTGTCAAGGCCGAAAAATCATGCTTGACTTTTTGACGCGGCTGTGGTAGTCTATTACCACCTATGAAAGAGGGCTCTTTTTTTGTGCGCATTTTTACGGTGTAATGGGCACAAACCCTTCCCCTCCTCCCGGAGGACATAGGGAGGCAGATCGTGCCGAACCTACCGTGTTTTGAATGGGGACGGGCCTTTTCCCGTACCCTTCTTTGACGTGCTGGGATTCGGTATAGCCGGGCCCGGCATTTTTTGTTGGGCCCGAACCATTAAAGGAGGTGCCGAAACATGGCAAAAGCCGGTGCGCGGGTTAAGATCACCCTCAGATGCTCCGAGTGCAAACAGCGCAACTATGTCACCAACAAGAACAAGAAGAACACTCCTGACCGTCTGGAGAGGAACAAGTACTGCCCCTTCTGCAGGAAGCACACGCTCCACACAGAGACCAAGTGATGTTCATTGCGGAAGTGTCACAAGAAGGAAGGGTGAAACTGAATGTCTGAGAACGAGAAGATCGAGAAGACCGGCTCTGACGCTCCGGCCTCCAAGCCTGCCAAGGCGGAAAAGAAGGCCAAGAAGGACGACAAGCCCGGCTTCTTCCAGCGTATCGCCCGTTGGTTCCGCGAGATGAAAAGCGAGCTGAAGAAGGTCGTGTGGCCCACCCCCAAGCAGACCGCCAACAATACGGTCATCGTCATTGTCTGCGTCATCATCGTGGGCATCTTCATCTGGATCTTCGATTGGCTGGCCGGCGCGATCATTTCCGCCCTGCTGGACCTCTTCCGGGGTTAAGAGGGCGCGGTCATGTCGGATAGCGCGAAGTGGTATGTGGTCCATACCTATTCCGGGTATGAGAACACCGTCAAGGCCACCATCGAAAAGCACGTGGAAAACCGCAATATGCGCGATCTTATCCACGAAGTGAAGATCCCGCTGGAGACCGTCACCGAGATCACCGACAACGGCCCCAAGGTCGTGGAGCGGAAGGTCTTTCCCGGCTATGTGCTGGTGAAGATGGTGATGACCGACGAGACCTGGCATCTGGTCCGCAACGTCCGGGGTGCCACAGGCTTCGTGGGTTCCGGAAACAAAGCGATCCCCCTCACCGAGGAGGAAATCGCCGCCCTGGGCGTGGAAAAGCGCGAGGTGGTGGTCTCCTATCAGGTGGGCGACACCGTAAAGATCACCGACGGCGCCCTGGAGTCCTTCCTGGGGACCGTGGAGGAGATCGACCTGGACCGCAGCAAGGTCCGCGTGGTGGTCTCCATGTTCGGCCGGGAGACCCCGGTGGAGCTGGAGCTGGACCAGGTGGAGCCTGTCCAGGGCTGAGACCGGGGAGACTTCGGCAGCGCGCCGGAGCTTCCTCAACGGGCGGACCCCCTCCGCCCCGCCGTCAAGGCAAAAGTGGGAGGGATGCTGCGGGCATCCCGTTCCAACCACATTATTCGTAGGAGGTGCTCACTGTGGCACAGAAAGTAACTGGATACGTCAAACTGCAGATCCCGGCCGGCAAGGCGACTCCCGCTCCCCCGGTTGGTCCCGCCCTCGGTCAGCACGGCGTCAACATCGCCGCCTTCACCAAGGAGTTCAACGAGCGGACCAAGAATGACGTGGGCATGATCATCCCCGTTATCATCACCGTCTATGCCGACCGTTCCTTCACCTTCATCACCAAGACCCCTCCCGCCGCCGTGCTCATCAAGAAGGCCTGCGGCATCGAGTCCGGCTCCGGCGTGCCCAACAAGACCAAGGTCGCCCAGCTCAAGAAGGA
>DWWJ01000184.1 GCA_019119795.1 Candidatus Intestinimonas pullistercoris | reverse complement strand
CTGTTCCCAAATGGCAGGCCGTAACGGCCGGAAGGGGTCCTCTATGTCATACGAAAGCCGCCAGCCGCCGTTTTCGCCCATAAGCCCTGCATAGACCGGGCCCCTCTTTTTCTTTGGGGTGAAGGACCGTTTCTTTTTCCGCAGAAAAAGAAATGGTCTTTCCCCCCGGAGGAATTCCGCCCCCTGGTGGGTAACCAGCCCCTGCGGCGGGAGCCGCCCCCCTGGCGGGGAGCCGCATCCCCCGGCGGGTCGCCGGACCCCAGGGTGGAGCCCTACCCCCGCCGGAGCCAGTCCAGAACAGGCCCCAAGTCCTCCGGGCTGACCCAGTCGCCCCCGTGGGCAAAGGCCTCCTTCATGGCCAGGGCCGTGGGGTCCTCGGTCCGGTCCCGGGCCACCTTCCGGGCCATGGGGGCCATCATCACCCGCCAGGGGAGGGGCAGGCGGTCCGGGGCGTAGCCGCCCCGGAGGTAAAAGAGGGGGGTGTCCCCCAGGCCGTTGTCCTCCGCCAGCCGGGGGAGGGAGACCATTTCCGGCGGGGCCATGCCCACGGCGCAGACGGCCCGGAGGTCATAGCGGCCCCGGGCCCGCCCCAGCCCCCGGACCCTGCCGGCGCAGAGCCAGCCCAGGTAGACCACCGGGCTCCCCGGGGCGGGGAGGTCCGGCCCCCCGGCGGGACAGGCCGGGAGCCCCGCCGCCTCCGAGAGCATCCGGGCGTACCGCTCCGTAAAGCCGGTGGCCGAGGTGTAGAGGATCGCCCGGACCTCCATGCTCAGTCCTCCTCCCGGATCACATAGCCCACGCCCCGGACGGTGTGGATGATCTTGACCCCGAACTTCTCATCGATCTTGGAGCGCAGGAACCGGATGTAGACGTCCACGGCGTTGGTCTCCCCGGCGAAGTCGAAGCCCCACACATGGTCCAGCAGGGCCTCCCGGGTGAGGACCTTCTCCTTGTGCTCCAGCAGGCACCGCAGCAGGTCGAACTCCCGGCGGGTGAGCTCCACCTCGGTGCCCTTCACCGTGACCTCGTGGCGCTCCACGTCCATGACCAGGGGGCCGCAGGTGAGCCGGGGGGCCTCCTGGGCGGCGGGGCGCTTGCGCAGGGCCGCCCGGATGCGGGCCAGCAGCTCCTCGATGGCGAAGGGCTTGGTGATGTAGTCGTCGGCCCCGGAGTCCAGCCCGGAGACCTTGTCCACCACCGTATCCCGGGCGGTGAGCATGATGACCGGCACCTGGCTCTCCCGGCGCAGGCGGCGCAGGACCTCCATCCCGGAGAGGGCCGGGAGCATGATGTCCAGCAGGATCAGGTCGTGCTCCCCGGAGAGGGCCCGCTCCAGCCCTGTCCGGCCGTCAAAGGCCTTCTCCACCTCGTAGCCCTCATACCGGAGCTCCAGCTCCACCATCCGGGCCAGCTTTTCCTCGTCCTCTACCAGCAGGATCTTTTCCGCCATGCTCAGACCTCCTTGGGGTTTGTAGGAAGATCGGACCTGTGTCCGGAGGGCGGCCGCTCTGCCGGTCGGGCATTGTGACCGCCTTCAAACGGGTCCTTCTTACTTTCGTTTTTCCCGGCTCTGCCGCCGGGCCTTCTGGGCCGCCCGGTCCAGGGCCTCCGCCGCCCGCCGGCGGGCGCTCCCCAGGAGCCCTCCCGCCGGCAGGTCGGGGCCCGCCAGGCGGTACCGGAACCCCAGCACCCATCCGATGAGCAGCAGGGGGATCATGATCTGGGGGAAGCAGGCCAGCAGCAGGAGGAGCACCAGGAGGGGCATGGCGGTGACCTGCTCCCCCTTCCGCCAGACCTCCATCCGGTTCACCCGGCCCTTGTGGAAGAGGTCCTTGAGGCCCTTCCAGAGGTCGCCCCAGGTGAGCACCAGCACGAAGCCCCGCCTGCCCGGGCCGGCGCTCCCCGCCGGGCCGCCGCCGGGGACCAGGGGGCCTCCCGCCTCGGGCTCCGCCTGCCGGGTGGAGTAGAAGCCGCCCCCGGCGGGGGGGACGGCCGAGCCCTGCCGCTCCAGCTCCAGCAGGGCCTCCAGCAGGTCGCCGTCCTGCCGCTCCAGGGCGGAGAGGGCGGCGATCTCGTCCACGCCGGAGGCCGCGCACAGCCTCTTGACCTGTTCGGTGGTGATGGTCACGCCGCTCCCTCCTCTCTCCGGACTTTTTCACATGCTTAGCATACCCCCGCCGCGTGAAAGGGGAATTTACCGATTCTTTAATTTCCATTAAAAATGCGCCCCGGCGGCCGGTCCTTTCCCGGGAAAAGCCTGGGCGCCCGCCTTCCGGACCATTATACCTGTTTTTCCGGCGGCCTTCAATCGGTTTTCCCTTTTTGCAGATTCCGGTTTACCCTACTTGCGCCCTGTGATATAATTAAGTATTCCCATTTCCAGAAAGGGGGCGTGGAACATGCGCGCGCGGATACGGCTCCTGGCGGCCCTGCTGGCCGGGGCCCTGGTGCTGGCCCTGGCCCTTCAGGCGGGGGCGGCCTCGGGGGAGAGTTGGGACGCCAACGTCATCTTCCTGGCCCTCAACGACTCCCCGGTGCCCCTCAGCGACAGCTCCATGCCCATCAACGTGGGGGGGACCATCTATGTGCCCTACTACCACTTCGACGCCAACCAGAACGGGGGCATCCAGTTCGGCATCTATAACGGCGGCCAGGACCGGGTCCGGAACACCCTCACCCTCTACAACAGCGAGCCCAAAAACCTGACCTTCGACCTGCGCACCGGCGTCTCCTACGACTACTATCTGGACGGGGAGCGCCAGGACCCCACCGCCATCATCCGCAACGGCCAGATCTACGTCTCGGCCAGCTCCACCTGCCGCTACTTCGGCCTGCGGTACACCTACAGCAACATCGCCTTCGGGGACAGCAGCTACCCCTTCGTCCGCATTTGGAACAGCAACGCCGCCCTGTCCGACGCCCAGTTCATCAGCGCGGCCAACACCTCCTACCTCATCCAGCTCCAGAACTACTACCGCGCCGTCATGGGCCAGGGCAGCGAATCCCCCGCCCCCTCGGAGAGCACGCCCTCCACCACCCCCGGCGCCGAGACCGATCGCCGGGGGGTCCGGGTCTACCTGGCCATCCGCTGCGAGACCAGTGAGGCGGGGGAGGAGATGCTGGACTCCCTGCGGGTCAACGGCTACGGGGCTCTGCTCCTCTTCCCGGCGGACCAGGTGGCCCGGCAGGATGACCTCATCCGCCGGGCGGTGGGGGAGGGGCACATGATCGGCCTCATGACCTCGGCGGGGAGCCTGGGCGCCGCCCAGGCGGAGCTGGAGGAGGCCCAGGACCTCCTCTCCCACATCGCCCGGACCTCCACCCGGATCGTGCTGCCGGAGGACCCCGCCGTGGCCTCCGCCCTGGCCGGGGAGGGCTGGCTGTGCTGGGAGGAGGGCCTCTCGGCCCTGCCCGACGGCCGGAGCGCCTACAGCCTCTACAGCTCCCTGCTCCGGAGCCTGGAGGCCCGGGATACCTGGGCCCGGATCACCCTGGACGACAGCGGGACCTCCTACGACGTGATGACCCGCCTCCTGCGCACCCTGCAGGAGGACCGCTACAATGTCCGGCTGCCGGTGGAGACCACCTTCTGAGGGCGGCCGGACCCGCCTGTGCAAGAGAGGAGGGCACAGATGAAGGACCACTATTACTTTGACAACGCCTCCACCTCGTTTCCCAAGGCCCCCGGGGTGGCCGAGGCCATGGCCTTCTACCTCACGGAGGTGGGGGGCAACATGGGCCGGGGGGACTACGCCCCGGCCTACGACGCCGCCGCCCGGGCCCTGGAGGTCCGGGACGCCCTCTGCCGCCGCTTCGGCGGCCCCCAGGACCGGAACGTCCTCTTCACCCCGGGCTGCACCTACTCCCTCAACACCGTGCTCAAGGGCCTGCTGCGGCCGGGGGACCGGGTGGCGGCCTCGGTGATGGAGCACAACGCTGTGCTCCGCCCCCTGGCCCAGCTGGAGCGGGCGGGGGTGGAGGTGGTCTGGCTCCCCTGTGACGGCCGCGGCGTCCTGGACCTCTCCCGGGCGGAGGAGCTGCTGACCCCGGACCTCCGGCTGTGCGTGCTCACCCACGCCTCCAACGTCTGCGGCGCCCTCCAGCCCGTCGCCCAGGTGGGGCGGCTGTGCCGGAAGCGGGACATCCTTTTCTGCGTGGACGCCGCCCAGAGCGCCGGGACGGTGCCCCTCCACATGGGGGAGCTGGGCATCGACGCCCTGGCCCTCCCGGCCCACAAGGGCCTGCTGGGTCCCCAGGGCCTGGGGGCCCTCCTCCTCACCGACGCCCTGGCCGGGGCTCTGGAGCCCCTGGTCTCCGGGGGTACGGGCAGCCAGTCCGACCTCACCGAGATGCCCCCCTTCCTGCCCGACCGCTTTGAGGCGGGCACCCTGAATCTGCCGGGCATCTACGGCCTGGGGGCCGCCCTGGACTGGTGGGAGGCCCAGGACGGGGCCGCCCTCCGCCGCCGAGAGCAGAAGCTCACCGGCCATCTCATCGCCCGGCTCCGGGAGATGGAGCCCGACGGCCTGCGGGTGCTGGGTCCCCTGGACCCGGAGGAGCAGGTGGGGGTGGTGTCGGTGGACTTCCCCGGCCTGGACAACGCCGAGGCCGCCTTCCGCCTGGAGCGGGAGTTCCACATCCAGTGCCGCTGCGGCCTCCACTGCGCCCCCCTGGCCCACAAGGCCCTGGGCACCTTCCCACAGGGCACGGTCCGCTTCTCGGTGGGCCCCTTCACCCCCTTTGAGGACATCGACTACCTCCAGGCCGCCGTCTGCGCGGTCATGGGGGTCTGACCCCCACAGACAGGCAAAGGCCGGCTCCCAGTCCCTGGGAGCCGGCCTCTTTTCAGGTCCCCTTTCGCCGAAGGATGTCCGAAAGGCCCGGCCCCATAAACGGGGGCCGGGCCTTTGCAGTCAAAGAGGGGAGATGCGGCTTAGTACATGCCGCCCATGTCAGGGGCAGCGGGGGCAGCGGGGGCGGGAGGCTCGGGCTTGTCGGTGACCAGGCTCTCGGTGGTCAGCAGCACGCCGGCCACGGAGGCGGCGTTCTCCAGGGCGGAACGGGTGACCTTGGTGGGGTCCACGATACCGGCGGAGATCATGTCGCAGTAGGTCTCGTTCAGGGCGTTGAAGCCATAGCCCACCTTGCGGGAGTTCTTGACCTTCTCCAGCACCACGGAGCCGTCGATGCCGGCGTTGGCAGAGATCTGGCGCATGGGCTCGGTGAGGGCCCGGGCCACGATCTGGACGCCGGTCTTCTCGTCGCCCTCCACGGTCTTCAGGAGCTTCTCCACCGCGGGGATGGCGTTGACGTAGGCAGTGCCGCCGCCGGCCACGATGCCCTCCTCCACCGCAGCGCGGGTGGCGTTCAGGGCGTCCTCGATGCGGAGCTTCTTCTCCTTCATCTCGCTCTCGGTCGCGGCGCCCACCCGGATGATGGCCACGCCGCCGGCCAGCTTGGCCAGCCGCTCCTGGAGCTTCTCACGGTCATAGTCGGAGGTGGTGGTCTCGATCTGGCTGCGGATCTGGGCCACACGGTCCTGGATGGCCTTGGCCTCGCCAGCGCCGTCCACGATGATGGTGTTGTCCTTGGTCACCTTGACCTGACGGGCGTGGCCCAGCATGTCGGCAGTGGCCTCCTTGAGCTCATAGCCCAGGTCGGAGGAGATAACGGTGCCGCCGGTGAGGATGGCCATATCCTGGAGCATCTCCTTGCGGCGGTCGCCGAAGCCGGGGGCCTTGACGCAGCAGACGTTCAGAGTGCCGCGGAGCTTGTTGACGATCAGGGTGCTCAGGGCGTCGCCCTCCACGTCCTCGGCCACGATGAGCAGCTTCTTGCCGGACTGGACCACCTGCTCCAGAATGGGCAGCAGCTCCTGGATGTTGGAGATCTTCTTGTCGGTGATGAGGATGGCGGCGTCGTCCAGAACGGCCTCCATCTTCTCGGTGTCGGTGACCATGTAGGGGGCGATGTAGCCGCGGTCGAACTGCATGCCCTCCACGACCTCGCTGTAGGTCTCAGCGGTCTTGGACTCCTCCACGGTGATGACGCCGTCGTGGGAGACCTTCTCCATGGCCTCGGCGATGAGCTTGCCGATGGTCTCGTCGCCGGAGGAGACGGCGCCGACCCGGGCGATGTCGTCGCTGCCGTTGACGGGCTTGGAGTTCTCCTTGATGGCCTCGATAGCGGCGGCGGTGGCCTTGGCGATGCCCTTCTTCATGATCATGGGGTTGGCACCGGCGGCCAGGTTCTTCAGGCCCTCGCGGATGATGGCCTGGGCCAGCAGGGTGGCGGTGGTGGTGCCGTCGCCGGCCACGTCGTTGGTCTTGGTGGAGACCTCCTTGACGATCTGGGCGCCCATGTTCTCAAAGGGGTCGGGCAGCTCGATCTCCTTGGCGATGGTCACGCCGTCGTTGGTGATGAGGGGAGTGCCGAACTTCTTATCCAGCACCACGTTGCGGCCCTTGGGGCCCAGGGTGATCTTGACGGTGTCAGCGAGCTGGTTGACGCCGCGCTCCAGGGCGCGGCGGGCGTCCTCGCCGTAAATGATCTGTTTGGACATATCGTTTCCCTCCAAAAAAGTTGAGATTCAAAAGATGCGGGGCTGATGGTCTTCCGGGGGAGCTTACTCCACCACGGCCAGGATGTCGCCCTGACGGACGATGGTGTACTCCTCGCCGTCCAGCTTGACCTCGGTGCCGGAATACTTGCTGGTGATGACCTTGTCGCCCTTCTTGACGGTCATGACGACCTCCTTGCCGTCCACCATGCCGCCGGGGCCCACTTCCACGACCTCGGCCACCTCGGGCTTCTCCTTGGCGGAGCCAGTGAGGATGATGCCGCTCTTGGTCTTCTCCTCGGCCTCTACCATCTTGATGATGACACGGTCTGCAAGGGGTTTGAGTTTCATAACAGGGTTCCTCCTTATATTGATGTGTTCTTGTACGCATATCATTCAGGGGTTTAGCACTCAAAATATCTGAGTGCTAACTTCGAGTATGATGATACCCCTCTTTGCCAAAAAAATCAACCCCCAATTTTCAATTTCGGGGGTTGATTTTTGTAAAATTCATGTTTTGTTCACAAACAGGAGAAAGGAGTGCTAGTTTCCGGCCGGGGGACGCCCTCTCTCAGCCCTTCCGCCCGGCCAGCTCGTCCAGGCTGACCTGAAAGAGGTCGGCCAGCCGGACGGCCACGGTGAGGGGCATGTCCCGCTCTCCGGACTCATACCGCCGGTAGGCGCTGTAGGAGATGCCAATGGCCTCGGCCAGCCTTTCCTGGCTGAGCTTCCGGGCCTTTCGGAGCCGCTTGAGCCGCTCCAGGAACCCTTCGGACATGGGACGCTCCTCCTTTCCTCCCCGTGGAACAGGGAAATGCCGCCGTTCCGTTACCAGAGGTCCACCCGCTGCTCGGCCCGGGCCAGCCGGGAGACGATGGCGGCAGCCTCGGCCCGGGTGAGGCTGTCCTCCGGCCGGAAGGTCAGGCTCCCGTCAATGCCGGTGAGGATGCCCTTGGCGTACAGGCTGTAGATGGCCTCTGCGGCGTAGTCCCCCGGCCCCACATCGGGGACGGAGGCGCGGACCCGGCTGAGGCTGTTGCGCTCCGGCAGGCTCCGGGCCAGGGAGGTGGCGGCGAAGATGCGGGCCATCTCAGCCCGGGTGATCGGCCGCTCAAAGTCGTCGAACTCCCCGGGGGCAAGGATGCCCTTGGCCTCGCAGTAGGCCACCGAGGCCCGGTACCACGGGCTCCCGGTGACAGCCTGGAGGTGGAAGGTGTCTCCGGTGGCCTGGCTCTCCAGGAAGGCGGCCAGCTTCAGGGCCTCGGCCACGGTGAGGGTCTGGTTCGGCCCGAAGCGGCCGCCGCCCACCCCCTCCATGAGGCCCAGGTTATAGGCGATGTCCACCCACACCGAAAACCAGTCCCGGGGCCCCACGTCGGAGAAGGAGGGGAGCCGCCCCTTGATGAGGGGGAACTGGGCGGAGGGCACGCCCTTCTCCACCATGCGCTGGGGGAGGCTGGAGAGGGGCACCACGGTCTCTACGCCGTCCTGAGAGAGGATCAGCACCTCCAGCCCATCCATCTCCCCCTTCCGGACGGCGTCATACTGGATGGGGTAGAGCTCCTGGGTGGTGCCCCCCTCCCCGTCGGAGAAGGCGAGCATGCTCACCACGCCCCAGGCGTCTCCTTGCTGGGCCAGATAGAGGCCGTAGCCCAGGTCCTCCAGGGTGTCGTACACCGGCTCCAGGAGGTAGGTCCCGTCCTGGCGGATGAGCCCCAGCTTGTTTCCGGTCTGGACCCGGGCCGTACCCAGGGTAAAGTCCAGCACCGACTGGTACTGGATGGGCACCGCCAGGTTCCCGGCGGCGTCGGCAAAGCCCCACAGGCCGTTCTCCTCCGCCTTGGCCAGCCCCTCCTGGTAGCCGTAGACGGTGACGGCCCCGGCGGAGGAGAGGGTGAGGACCAGTGCCAGGAGCAGGGCCGGGAGCATCCGGCCCCGCCTAGGTTTTCTCATGTGGGACACCTCGCTTTCCATACAGGAACAGGTCGCATTTGAGCATACCGTTATAGAGCTTGCGCTTTTTCTGGGCGGGGGCGCCGAAGGTGCGCTCGAACTCGGTGTGGGAGGAGAGGAGGGCCAAGCTCCACCCGGCCGGGAGGGCCCGGAAGGCCGCCCCGAAGTCCCGGTAGAGGCCCTCGGCCTCCTTCTTTTCCAGCATCCGCTCCCCGTAGGGGGGATTGGTGACGATCCTGCCGTAGGGCTCGCTCCGGGCAAAGCGCCGGGCGTCGGCCACCTGGAAGCGGACCAGGTCCTCCACCCCCGCCTTTTCGGCGTTGGAGCGGGCCAGGGCCACCGCCTGGGGGTCGATGTCCCCGCCCCAGATGTCATAGGTCCCCTGGTATTCCTTGTCCATGGCCTCCTCGGCGGCCTCCATCCAGGCCCGGGCGGGCAGCCAGCTCCACCTCTGGGCGGAGAAGGAGCGGTCCAGGCCGGGGGCCCGGTTTTTGGCGATGAGGGCGGCCTCGATGGGGATGGTCCCCGAGCCGCAGAAGGGGTCACAGAAGGGGTCCCGGCCCCGGTACCGGGACAGGAGCACCATGGCGGCGGCCAGGGTCTCCCGGAGGGGGGCGGCCACCCCCACCGCCCGGTAGCCCCGCTTGTAGAGGCCGGGCCCGGTGGTGTCCAGCATCAGGGCGGCGGTGTCCCGGAGGATGGAGAACTGCACCTGGTAGAGGGCCCCGGTCTCCGGGAGCCGCTCCAGGCCGTATTTCTCCCCCAGCCGGGCGGCCACCGCCTTTTTCACGATGGACTGGCAGGCGGGGACGGCGTGGAGGGCCGAGCTCAGGCAGTGACCCTTCACCGGGAAGGCCCCGTCCCGGGGGATAAATTCCTCCCAGGGGAGGGCCCGGACCCCCTCAAAGAGGGCGTCGAAGTCCCGGGCGGGGAACTGCCCCAGCAGGAGCAGCACCCGCTCGCCGGTGCGCAGGTTCAGGTTCAGCCGGGGGATGTCGGCAGGGGAGGCGGCGCAGTAGACCCGCCCGTTGTCGGCCCGCACGTCCTCCAGCCCCAGCCGCCGCAGCTCGTCGGCGGCCAGCCCCTCCAGGCCGAAGAGGGTGGGCACTGCCAGTTCCAGTCGTTCCATCAAAGCTCTGATCTCCGATCCATTCGCGAAATTTCTCTGTTTCCCATTATAGCCGAGGCCGGCGCCCTTGGCAATTCCCTTTTCCCTGTCTATAGGAATAACGCGCGGGGACCGGAAAGCGTGACAAAAATCCCCCTCTTTTTTTCCATGGCTGATTACTCGGATTTTACTGGCTATTGGCCCCGGGATATGGTACAATGAAAGCATCCCAAAATAGGAAGGAGGGATCCGGATGAGCATGAGTCTCTTCTGGCTGATCGCCATGGTGCTCTTCGGGGTGCTGGAGGCGGTGACGGTGGGGCTCACCTCCATCTGGTTCGCCGTAGGAGCTCTGGCGGCCCTAATCGCCGCCTCCCTGGGGGCCTTTGCCCTGGTGCAGGTGATCGTCTTTTTGGTGGTCTCCTTTGTCACCCTGCTGCTGGTGCGGCCCCTGGCCCAGCGGTATATCAACGACCGCAAGGAGCCCACCAACGCCGACCGGGTCATCGGCCGGGAGGCCGTGGTCACCCAGGCCATCGACAACCTGAAGGGGGAGGGCCAGGTCAATGTCTCCGGCGCGGTGTGGACAGCCCGGAGCCAGGAGGAGGCCCCCATCCCCGCGGGCGCCCGGGTGCGGGTCCTGCGCATCGAGGGGGTCAAGGTCATCGTCTCGCCGGTCCCGGAGGGGGCCGCTGTCTCCGGCGGGGAGGACGGCCGTCTGTAAGCCCCCGCCCATCCTGACCACAAATTAGAGTCGTAAAGAGGAGGTCAACACAATGGAATTTCTGGCTATGCTGGGCGGTTTCCTGGTTCCCATCATCCTCATCGTCCTGGTCATCCTGATCCTGGCTGCCAACATCAAGGTGGTACAGCAGTCCAAGGCCTATGTGGTGGAGCGCCTGGGGGCGTTCCAGGCCGTGTGGGGCGTGGGCATCCACTTCAAGATCCCCTTCATCGAGAAGGTGGCCAAGGTGGTCTCCCTGAAGGAGCAGGTGGTGGACTTTGCCCCCCAGCCCGTCATCACCAAGGACAACGTCACCATGCAGATCGACACAGTGATCTACTTCCAGATCACCGACCCCAAGCTCTACACCTACGGGGTGGAGCACCCCATGAGCGCCATTGAGAACCTGACGGCCACCACCCTCCGGAACATCATCGGCGACCTGGAGCTGGACCAGTCCCTCACCAGCCGGGACCACATCA
>DWWJ01000183.1 GCA_019119795.1 Candidatus Intestinimonas pullistercoris | reverse complement strand
ACGATGGCCTGGAAGACCTCCCGGGCGGGGAGCTTCCCGGTGACCTTCCTGGAGGCGGGGTCCACCAGGTCGTACTCCCCGCCGGACTCCACGGCGGCCATGAAGGCCTCGGTGAGGCCCACCGAGATGTTGAAGTTGGTGATCTCCTTGGTGTCGTTCTTGCAGGTGATGAACTCCATAATGTCGGGGTGGTCCACCCGGAGGATGCCCATGTTGGCCCCCCGGCGGGTGCCCCCCTGCTTCACCGCCTCGGTGGCGGCGTTGAAGACCTTCATAAAGGAGATGGGTCCCGAGGCCACGCCCCCGGTGGAGTTCACCGTGGAGCCCTTGGGCCGGAGCCGGGAGAAGGAGAAGCCAGTGCCGCCGCCGGACTTGTGGATGAGGGCGGCGTTCTTGATGGCGTCGAAGATGTCCTCCATGGAGTCGGCCACCGGCAGCACGAAGCAGGCCGAGAGCTGGCCCAGGGGCCGCCCGGCGTTCATGAGGGTGGGGGAGTTGGGCAGAAAGTCCAGGTTGGTCATCAGGTCAAAGAAGGACCTGGCGGTGGCGGCCACATCGGCCTGGGGGTCAAAGCGGGCGTCGGCAGCGGCGATGGCGTCGGCCACCCGGTGGAAGAGCTCCTCCACGGTCTCCACGGGCTCCCCGTGCTCGTCCCGGATCAGATAGCGGCGCTCCAGCACCGCCCGGGCATTCTCACTGATGGGCATGTTCTCTCGTCTCCTTCTGAAAAGCGGATATCGCTCCATTTTAAAAAATCGGATACTAGATATTGTACCAGAGAACCCGTCGAAGTCAAGATATCGTTTTATACGAAAAAACGGAGGGGAAGCCCCCTCCGTTTCCCGGAATCCCTAGTGCCGCCCGGTACTGAGCCCGCCGAAGCCCCCGCCGGGAGCGGCCTCTTCTCAGGCGCTCTCCCGCTCCTCCAGCCGGGCCAGGGGGAGGACCACCGTCATCCGGGTGCCCACCCCCTCCCGGGAGAGGACCTCCAGCCAGCCCCCGTGGCGGTCCACAATATACTTGGCGATGGCCAGGCCCAGGCCGGTGCCCCCGGTCTGCCGGGTCCGGGACTGGTCGGTGCGGAAAAACCGCTCGAAGACGTGGGGGAGGCTCTCCGGGTCGATGCCCTGGCCCTCGTCCTGGACGGAGAGCCGGGCGGTGTCCCCCCGGGTCTCCACCCGGAGGGTGATGCGCCCCCCGGCGGGGGTATATTTGACGCTGTTGTCCACCAGTACCCGGAGGCACTGCTTGATGAGCCCCAGGTCGGCGTGGACAGGCACCGGACCGGCCTCCCATTTGGCGGCAAAGGGGTGGGTCTGGTCGATCATCTCGGTCTCCTTCAGGACCTGGGCGGCCACCTCCGTGAGGTCGAAGTCGCTCATCTCGATGTGCATGGAGTCGTTGTCCCCCCGGGCCAGGAAGAGGAGCTGCTCCACCAGCTCCTTCATGGCGTCGGCCTCGCTGCGGATGGCGTCGATGGCCTCCTGGCGGGTCTCGGGGTCGTCCTTGCCCCAGCGGTCCAGGAGGCTGGCATAGCCCTGGATCACCGAGATGGGGGTGCGCAGCTCGTGGGAGGCGTCGGAGACGAAGCGCATCTGGGCCCGGTAGGCGGCCGCCAGCCGGTCCAGCATGGCGTTGATGGCCTCGGCCAGGGTCCGCAGCTCCTTCTGGGTGCCGGAGACGGGGATGCGGTCGTCCAAATGGGAGGCGTTGATCTGGTCCAGCCGCCCGGCCAGGGCGGAGAGCTCCTTGGGGGACATGCCGGCGGGGGAGGAGGGGGCGTTCCCCAGCCGGGCCGCCGCCGCCGCCAGCTCCTGGATGGGCCGGAGGGTCTTTTTGATGATTCCGGCGTTGCGGAAGAGGTTCCACAGCAGGCTCAAAAGCTGGCACAGGAGCAGGATGCGCCCGGCATAGGCCAGCACCCCCACCGGCCCCTCCAAATTCAAGGTGACCACATAGGGCTCCCCGCTGTTTTCCAGGGCCAGGGAATAGGAGGCCCCCCGGCCGGGCCGGCCGCTCCAGGAGCCGAAGAAGAGGGGGGCATCCCCCAGGGACAGGGTCCGCTCCCCCTCCCCGAAGAGGTCCAGCCCCAGGGCGTTGAAGCGGACGAGATGCCCCATCACCCGCAGGCCGTCCCCCTCCGGGGGGGCGTCCAGGGCGGCGACGGTGTAATTCCCGGCGGCCATCCACTCGGTGGCCTCGGCGGAGGGGACCCCCCGCTCGGCCACCAGTCCGGCCACATCCAGGCACTGCCGGTCGGCCCACAGGAGGATGCCCCCCAGGGCCAGACAGAGGAGCAAAAGGTCGGTGCCCAGGTGGACCCCCAGCAGCCGGAGAAAGAGGCGCAGGTTCAGCCGCAGGACGATGGAGGAGCCGATGCGTCCCGGGGACTTTTTTTGTCTTTTGGGCACAGTCAGCGCCTCCTTTCTGTTTCTGGCGGGCACCGCCAGGTGGCGGCTACCCGCCGGGGGCAAAAACCATTTCTTTTTCTGCGGAAAAAGAAACGGTTCTTGACTCCAAAGAAAAAGTTAGGCCGGTCTACGGTTGGTTTGCGGTAGACCACGGCGGCTTTCGTCTTTACGCACTGTTTGGGGACCAGCCCCGGCCGTTACGGCCATGCCATTGTGGAACAGGGAAAGGGCTGTGGTTCTATCCTGGGGCCGCCTGCATGTGCCACTCTCGCGGCAGAGTACGGTGGCAGGTCCTCACGCCCCACGAAAGAAACACGGTGTCTGAGCCCCTTGTGCGCCGCAGAAGGACCACCCCACCACTCCGGCCCTGAGAGAGGCACCCGCAGGCGGCGGGTGGGTAGGGCGCAAACTGTCTCTGTTCCCAAATGGCAGGCCGTAACGGCCGGAAGGGGTCCTCTATGTCATACGAAAGCCGCCAGCCGCCGTTTTCGCCCATAAGCCCTGCATAGACCGGGCCCCTCTTTTTCTTTGGGGTGAAGGACC
>DWWJ01000182.1 GCA_019119795.1 Candidatus Intestinimonas pullistercoris | reverse complement strand
CAGGGTCTGGAGCTCTCGGAAAAAGGCGGCGGACCGCTGTCCCAGCTGGCCGGGTGCGGCCGCGTAACGGGACTGCGCCCCCCCTTTTTCCCCCAGCTGAGCTCCCTGCACAGAAAAGAGCCGGATGTCCTGGTTGAGGACCTGAACGAACTCCTGGTGGATCGTCCCGGGCCCCTTGACGGGCGCCCGGTCCGGCCGCCCGGTCCGCTCCACGGTCCGGGTCTCCCGCTCCTTCTGGAGCCGGAGGATGCGCTCCACGATGCGCTCGGTGGTCCTGACCTGTTCCGTTCTGCCCTGCTCCTTCCGCAGGGCCTCCAGAATCAGGTGGAGGTCCACCTGGAGCACGGGGGCCGGCGTCTGGACTGGCGGCGCCTCTTCACCCTCCTCCAAAAGCTCCAGGGGCACATAGGGATAGCGCCCCTCCTCCAGCTCTGCCCGGGCCAGGACCTCCTCCGCGAAGGCCTGTGCCAGAGCTCCGAAGGGGGTGAGGGGGAGCCTCCCCTGGGAGAGCACTGCCATATGGGGTCTTGTCACCGCGATGGAGTCCATCAGAAGCACCCGTTATGGATCAGCTCGATCCGGCTGACGGCCACGCTGGCCTGGTTGCTGTTGAGCTGTGGGCCCACATACTTTTGCAGATGGGCTCCCACCACCGTCCAGACCCGCTGGGCAGAGCCGAAGCTGTCCTTCAGTGTGATCGTGCCGCCCAGGGGGATCGACATCCCCTGGTTCACCATGGCCATCAGCAGGGAGACGCTGTCCACCGTGGTGACCACGCCCTGCTCCAGTACCAGGTGCTGGGGCTTGACATTATTGAAGTAAAAGCGGGGGTAGCTGCTCCCGCCCTCTGTGTAGACCTCGTAATCGACCTCCATGTCCAGCCCGGAGACCGAGGCAAACCCTCCGGCCAGTACCGCGCCGGTGCCCACGAGCATCACTTCAAAATACGAGCCGGATAGTGCCATGTCCTCTCCTCCTTCCAGCCGGAGCGGAAGCCGCGCTTCCTCTTCGGGCCCTCAGCCCGGCCTTTTGTTCCCACCTGTCACGGGGCCGCGGAGGGCATCCCCGTTTGCCGGGGAGCCGGGGGCGCGGTGGTCCGCTGCATCCCCGTAAAGGCGAAGGTGATGCTCTCGGTGAGCACCTCGCTGCGGCTGCCGTCCATGGGGGCCAGCTCATAGCCGATGGGCATGGCCTCCTGGAGGGTCCAGGTCACGCCCGGCAGCCCCTGGTCGGTGAGGGCGATCACGTCGATGGTCCGGCGCATTTTGTCCCCCGTGGGCCCTGTGAGCATGCTCGCAGAAGAGGCGCACAGCCAGTCCATGAACGCATTGTCCCCCACCACGCCCTTGCTCAGGGTCACCGGTGCGTAGCTGGTGAACACCGGCGTATATTCCTTGACGCCCCGGGCATCGCTGCCGGCGCGGAACTGGATGGTCTCCACCTCCATTTTGATGCCGGAAAAACGGCTGAAGGCAGCGGAGATCTCCTCGCTGTCTCCCACCCGGACCAAAAAGCGGAACGCCTGGATGGGCTCCTGATAGACGATGGCCATAGCTGCTCCTCACCTGCCGTTTCATCGCAATTCAAAGGACTTTTTATCGTCGCCGCTGAGCTTTTGATTGATGGCGGACACCTCGCGGCACCACCGCCGCCGCTCCCAGTGGTCCAGTGCCATCAGGTCCTCGCTGGACCAGTGCAGATAATAGGCCAGAAACGCCATCTCCTGGTAGAGGCGCTCCTGGGGGTAGAGCGACACCCCCCGGGTGCGCTTGAAGGACAGCGGGCTCTGCTCTGGGCGGGGGATGCCCTGCCAGGGGAAGGCGTGCTCCTCCTCCGGCTCCGGCGGGAGAATCCGCCGAATGGGGAGCCCCTCGTTCTCCTCACAAGCCCACTCTAGCCCAGCAAAAAATCCAGCGGCACCTCAAACTGCTGGTTGCAGTGGGGACAGGTGATCTGGTAGTGGGGCATCTCCGACATGTTGATGCGCTGGTACATGTCCTGGAGATAGGCCAGGTCCATGGTGAACAGGTTCTCGATGACCCTGGTGTTGACCGCGCTCAGGGTCCCCAGCTTGGTGATCACCCGGGAGAGCAGGATGATGGTGAGATACCCGGAGTTCTGCTGGACCCTGGGGTCCCGGAGGGGCAGGATCTCGTCGGCCGCCGTGGCCAGGCGCATGGTGCCCCGCTTGTGCAGGTCGCCGTTCTGGTCCACGTAGCCCTTGGGCAGCTCAAATTCAAATTCGGTCTGCATGGTGGCGTCCTCCTATCACGCGGAAGAGGTATGTATCCCCCACAGCCCACAGGCGAAAGGGCCTGTGGGCTGTCAGGAGGTTATGGAACATCAGATGTCAGACGGCGCGCCGGCGGCGGAGCCGGGGATGTGCTCCAGGCCCTCGTGGCACAGCTCCAGGGACTGGATGGCCACCTCGCCGCCCATACCGTTCAGGTCGGGCACGGTGTAGCCCACAGGCCAGGCGTTGATGAGGTTCCAGGCCGGGCCGGGGTTGCCGGCGTCGTCGATGAGGGTGATGGTCACGTTGTGGCGGACCATGCCGGTGGGGGGCGCGGTGTTGGTGGGGGCCACGGAGTTGAGCCACTCCAGGAAATCGGAGTCGTCGGAGACGCCCCAGCGCAGGGTCACGTTGCCGAACTTGGTCAGGCCCGCCAGCTTGCGGGGGGTGTTCCGGAGGTCGTCGCCCTCGCGGTACTCCACGGCGTCGGTGGAGGCGCTCATGCCGGACACTTCCGAGAAGCCCGCACGGCTGATCCCATCGATCTCCACCTGGTACCGAAATACTCTATAGGGGTAATTGATGGCCATGATTCATTTTCGTCCTTTCTGTATCAGTCTGGGAGGCTCTTAGGATCACTCAGCGGACTCGGAGGCGGTCTTCTGGGTGATGCGGAAGATGACGAACTCGGCGGGCTTCACGGGGGCGATGCCGATCTGGCAGATCAGCCGGCCGTTGTCGATGTCGTCCTGGGTCATGGTGGTGGGGCCGCACTCCACGAAGAAGGCCTCGGAGGGGCTGGAGCCCGCCAGGGCGCCGTCCCGCCAGCAGGTGGCCAGGAAGGTCTCGATGGTGCGGGTCACGCGGCTCCACAGGGTGGTGGAGTTGGGCTCGAAGACCACCCAGTTGGTGTTGGCCTTGATGGACTCCTCCACATAGATGAAGAGGCGGCGGACGTTGAGGTACTTCCACAGGCCGTTGGAGCTGATGGTGCGGGCGCCCCAGACCCGGATGCCCCGGCCGGTGAAGGCGCGGATGAGGTTGACGCCGATTGGGTTGAGGATGTCCTGCTCGCCCTCGTTGTAGGCGCAGGAGAGCCCGGTGCAGCCCCGGACCACCTCGTTGGCGGGGGCCTTGTGGACGCCCCGCTCGGTGTCGGTGCGGGCGTAGATGCCGGCCATGGCGCCGGAGGGCGGGAAGTAGGCCGAGCGCTTGGCGCCGGCGTCATACATCTCCAGCCAGGGGTGGTACATGGCGGCGTAGGTGGAGTCGTACATATCCCGGAAGTTGGCCACGTCGTTGGTCTTCTTCAGCTCCACGGGCACGTCCAGAATGGCGAAGCAGCTCTTCTTGTTCTCGCAGAAGCCGATGAGGGCGGCCTGGACATCGGGGATGGTGATGCCAGGGATGGCCAGGATGGAGACGTTGCCGTTCTCCAGGAAGGCCTGGAGGCCGGTGCGCCTGCCGGGGCCGTCGTCCTTGCCGGTGAAGGTGTCGGCGGTGGCGGTGAGGACGGAGCCGTTGCTGCCGCCCTGGAGGGTGAGGACCAGCTCGCTGCCGGTGCCGCCGCAGAGCTCATAGGGCACGATGGAGGCCGCCTTGGGGGCGGGCGCGGGGACCTCCTTGCCGTCCTTGTCCTTCTCCTTGGCGGGGGCGGCGGGGGCCTTGACCTCCAGCACCTCCACGGTGATGAGGTCGGACTTGGCGGTCCGGACCACCGCGTTGTTCAGGGCGCCCACCTTCAGGGAGAGGTTCTCGTAGACCTCCACGTTCTCCCCCAGCCGGGCGGTGATGCTGATCTCGCAGGTCTTGATGTACTTGGCGGTGCCCACCTTGGTGTCGGCCACATCCAAGGTGCAGGGGGCGTCCAGGGTGACCACCCGGTCCAGCACGCTCTTGACGGTGGCGTGGGCCGCGGTCTTGCCGTCAAAGAGCTCCACCACGTCGCCGGGGTTGAAGCCGTCGGCGTTCTTCAGGGTCAGGTCGGCCCCGTTGACAACCAGGACCTGGGTCTTGGCCTTGGAGGCCGGGGTCACGGTGACCCGCATATCCTCCGCCCAGGCGCCGGGGTTGGCGGCGGTGATCTTCAGCACGCCGGCGGTATAGCTGGCGGCCTTGGCGTCCGCGGGGGCCACCCGCATGATGTAGGCCCGGGCGCCGCCGTTGGCGAAGAACTGCTCCACCGCGTAGGGCAGGAAGCGGTTTCCGCCGTAGCCGGCCTCGCTGAGGTAGCCGCCGTACATCCGCTTGTAGTCGGCGAAGCTGGTGACCAGCTGGGGCTGGCCGACCACAGGGCCGCGCTCCGCCAGGCCGATGAACCCGGCCGTGCTGGTGCTCACGCCCTGCATGGGTGTCGCGCCGGAATCATACTCCTCCACGTAAACACCCGGGGATAGATACTCTGCCATGTCTTTGCTTCACGCCGCCTGTATCGGCTGGGGGCCGGGCGTGAAGCGCCCCTCCTTTCTATGTTGAAAATATCGCTTGCTGATGGGCTCTCCGAAACCGCGCGGCTGGAGGCCGGGCGGTTGGATTCAAAAAGAAAGTGTGAGGCCCTGGGCCCCGGCCGCCAGCCGCTCCCAATAGGAGGAGAGGGCGGCGGCGTTATATTCCAGCGCACGCGCAATGCGCGCCTGCGCCTCCCATCGTTCGGTGAGTTCGGCGCTGGTCCGGAAGACAAAGCGCCCCTCCTGGAGAAAGAAGCTCCCCTGGACCACCCTCCGGTTGAGCCGGGAGCAGAGCGCCAGGCTCTCCTCCGTGTGGGTCACCTGGGCGGGATGGATGCCGTAGACCAGCACCAGGCCCTCCCGGCAGTCGCAGACCGTCTGCCACTTGCAGCCCCGGCTGGTAAAGAGGAAGCGGAACCGCTCCCCCTCCCGCTGGAAGTCCACGCCGCTGCGCTCCAGCAGCGCCGCCAGCTCCGTCCCGCCGTCCGGCGGGGCGTCAAAGGTCAGCCCCACGGGACTCCCCCTCCTTCCGCCTTACAGGTATGCCGGGTCAAAGGCCTGGCCGGACACAGGTCCGTTCAGAGACTGGGAGTCCGCCAGCTCCGGCGCCCCCTCCGGCACGGGGAAGGGCTCCGTCTCCGGCTCTCCCGTGGGAGGGCGGAAGTCCGCCTCCTCCAGGGGTGGTCCCTGGGCGGCCAGAAGCTCCTCCATGCCCTGATTGCCCATCCAGGCGGCCAGCTCCTCCAGCCCCTCCGGGGGGAGGTCCAGCAGGGAACGCCCCGCCGACACCGCCCGGGCGGTCAGGCCGGCGTTGCCCAGCCGCTCCCGTTCCGGCTCACGGCGGTGCTCCGCCGTCCTCTGGTCCTGTTTCTGCGCCGTCTGGCGCTCCCGCGCCTGGTCCTGATGCTGCTCCATCGCCGCCTCCTTCTCCCTCCTGGGGCGGAGGCTCCTCCGCGCCCAGGGCCTCCCGCAGCGCCTGGTCCAGCGCCGTGGAAAAGCCCGGCTGGGAGAAGACCTCCAGGGCCTCTGTGGCCCGGTCAGAGAGGAAGCGGAGCTTGTTGGTGAACTCCAGCTTCATCTGGGCCTTTTTCTCGATCAGGGCCTCCATCCGGGCGGCGGCGTTCTGGAGGGCGGCCCTCTCCTGTCCCTCTCCGGCCGTCCGGAGCTGCTGCCGGTACTGCTCCAGCAGGCCCCGCTCCCGGCTGTCGTCCAGGAAGGGATACATGGTCCGCAGGGTGTCCCCCCCGGCCTCGCCCATCTCGCTTTTGCCCAGGGCCAGGTCCCGCAGGTCCTCCACCGTCCGCCGGGCGTCCCGCAGGGTGTCCACCACCAGGCCCACGGCGCTGTCGGTAAAGCCCCGGTTGAAGATTACCCGGTCCGGGCTGTGTCCCGGGACGTTCCGCCCGGGAGAGGCCTTCTCGAAGAGCTTGCGCTGCTGCCACTTGTCCGGCTGGGACTGGCCCACCGTCTTCTTGAGGCAGGAGAAGAGCATCATCTGCCCCGTCCCCTCCAGCACCGCCCCGGAGAGGGTGCCCCGCTGGAACGCGGTCTCGGAGAAGCGGCGGATCATGTCCTGGTCCTCCGGCTGGGCGCGCTCATAAAAGGAGCGCGCCGAGGTCTGGTCGGGCATCTGCTCCCGGGAGAGGGTCTCCCCCTCCGCGCCTCCGGTCCCCGGCCGCCCCTGGCCACCCGTGAGCTCCTGGGCGTGCCGGCGGCCCATGGCGTCGAAGGTCTGCTGGAAGCTCTCGGTGACGTGGTAGAGGGGGTCCCGGTGCTGGAAGGACTCCGTCCCCGCGGCCCAGGCCATCTGCCGGCGCAGGGCCCGCTCGTCGGTCCCGGGTCCCGCCGGCACGCCGGCGGAGCGCCGGCGGATCTGGAGCCGGGCCATTACGGCCTGCCCCCCAGCGCCAGGCGCATGCTCCGGACCACATGCCGGAACTCTACCGGGCGCAGGATGAAATCCGTGCAGTGGAGCCGTACGCAGCGCACCGCGAATTCCTGGGTATCGTCCACCATGATGATGCGGCAGTCCTGATCCGCCTCCCGAAGCTGTCTGGCCTGGGAAAAGCCGGTGATGCCTCCAAAAGCCATAAAGACGATGTGAAAGCACTCCTTCCGGTTGGAAAACTCACTGGGAGAGAGAAAACAGCGGAGGACGGCCGGGATGTCATACAGTGTGCAGTACTGCTGGACCCACCCGCGGAGCTGCTCCGCAGTCGTCCTGCTGTTTTCGCACACAGCAATGTTCATGTTCAGCCCTCCACCCAGCTTCCTCCCTTTTTGGAGCATAATGATTATATATGACTTTTTGACCCCCGGCAAACAAATCGGCGTGAACGCCGCAAATCGGGGGTGAACTGCATCGGCCCCCGCTCCCCTGCCCGGAGGGCCCGCCCCGAGGCCGCCCGAAAAAGGCCCGTGCGGCCTGGCCCGTTCCCACTTCCCTGATAGATATATGCTGCCGCTCCTCTTCTATCCATCGGTTTTCTCCCTTTCCCGGACGTGCGGCCGGAGAGCAGACAACGCCAAATGATCTTGTGGATGATTTCTATTGCCGCCTGTTCGGGCTGCCGCACTGCCCTATCTTCTCCTCTGTCAGAACAAATCAAAGGGACGCAAAAGAGCACCGGGCGGAAGGCAACCTTGAACTGCCCCATTATGTGCAGACAGTACAAAAGAGAGGCCTGGTAGGAAATATTGAGATTTAGTAGGAGAGGCGTCGCGCCAGCGGCGCCTCTCCAGTCTTTAGCTGGATGCGCTCATGGTTGTAAAAGAGGATATATCGGTCAATCATCTCGTTGGCTTCCGAGAAGGTGGCCGGTTTGTGGCGGTAAATGCACTCGGTTTTGAGGATGGAGAAGAAATTTTCGGCCATGGCGTTGTCATATGGGTTTCCTTTCCTTGACATGGAAGGCGTAAT